>JASSUF010000037.1:0-17970 GCA_031963365.1 Mycoavidus cysteinexigens | reverse complement strand
CGAAATATAATTATCTTAATATGCTAACCGAATGCCATTGCACCACCAACCTACCGACATCCATATATAAAAAGGATTCACCAAACTCCACCAACCACAAGAAAGGCAAAGCACGGTAGGTTGGCAGTGGGCAACGTTCCCCAACATGCAGGCCATTGTCTTCTTCTTTAATGCCTGCTTAATAATTGTCAAAAAGCGAGGTTAAAAGTAAGTGGTACGCGTGTTGAGATCAGTCTCGTCCCAGCTTATATTATCGTGAGTAGGTCAAATCTGCTCGGCGATTTTCGGCCCATGATGTTTCATCGTGGCCTAGTGCTTTGGGTTTTTCTTTACCAAAGCTTACTGCCTCTACTTTTGATGCAGACACCCCTAATAAAATCAATGCGCGGCGCACAGATTCCGCACGTCGTTGCGCAAGCGCTAAATTATATTCAGGCGTGCCACGCTCATCGGAAAACCCTTGAACATGCAACTGCTGATCTGGATGCGCTTTTATATATTGTGCGTGTTTTTGAAGCAGAGCTTGGTAGGCTGGTTTAACAGCGTATTGGTCAAAATCAAAATAAATAGAATATTCAGCGATAGGAGCATCCACTTCTGTTGCCACCGGCGCATTCACTTCTTGGACATCTGATGAAGAGTCTGCAGAGGTAGATTCAGAAGAGGAAGGATCAAGACTACCGGCTACAGCTTCCGTGTTTGCTGCATTAGCAGCAGAGGCATCTTGGTCCAACTTTACTCCTGAACGGCAAGCTGCCAGCAAGCTAATAAGTAATACAGCAGCTACACGGCCGGACGCAGCAGGAATACCAGTGCGACTTTTTGTTTTGGACGTTCTTAATGAGTGGGAAGTACGGCTTGTAAACAGCATGTATTTACTCTCCTGAAGTATGTATGAATGGGCCCCAGCTTGGATCGCGCACCGCGCTGCCACGTACGGAAAGCACTTGTCTAGCGCGTCCATCGACAGACACGGTTGCTAATACATCTTGGCCATCGACTTGGGTGGCGTATAACAAATATTGGCTGTTTGCAGCGAAACTGGGCGATTCATCGTGCGCTGTGGTGGTGAGAGGCGTCGACTCACCCGTTGCCAGGTTTTGCAGGTGGAGCTTAAATTCGCCATTAACACGCGAAATATAGGCTAACCATTTTCCATCTGGACTCAGCTTTGGATTGGTGTTGTAAGTGCCAGTAAAAGTAACGCGCTTAGCACGTGCACCATTGGCCTCGCCTTGCAGTGCAATCTTATAAACCTGAGGGTTACCGCCTCGATCGCTGACGAAATACAAACTCTGACCATCTACTGAAAATTGCGGCTCCGTATCGATGCCATTTCTATTAGATATACGTCGCAACCCCGTGCCATCTGCCTCCATGACATAAATTTGCGTGTTTCCTGCAAGGGAAAGGGCGAGAGCAATCTGCTTTCCGTCTGCAGACCAAGCAGGCGCACTATTGCTGCCTCGACGGTTAGATATAATCTTGCGCTCCCCTGTTGCCAAATCATGGAGATAGACAACCGGTTTTTTACGCTCAAAAGAGACGTATGCAATTTTTGATCCGTCTGGAGACCAAGACGGTGACATGATGGGCTCAGAGCTTGTCAGTGCCACTTGCGGATTTTGACCATCTGAATCCGCTACTTGTAGCTGATAACGCCCTTTGCTTTGTATTACATAGGAAAAGCGTGTTGCAAATGCACTACGCTCCCCTAATAGGTTTTCATAAATATAGTCCGCCGCTTTATGTGCGCTAATACGCAAACCACTTTCTGGACTAATGAGGGAGAGCCCGCCCAAATTTTTATTTTTTAGCGAATCGGATAGGCGAAAACGTAAGTTATAGCGGCCATCCGCTAAACGGATAACGCTTCCAGAGACCACTGCATCGGCACCTTTCGCTTTCCATGCGCCAAGATCCACCGAATCGGTTGCAGATAATCGAATTGAGTCCGTGTTTATTATGGAAAATCGCCCACTGGATGCAAGGTCATTACGAATAATGGCACTGACCGCAGCCTCTTTGTCAAAGCCAAAAGACGTCAACAAACCTGCTTCACCTTCAAAATTGGCAACAGCAATCGGATATAAATTTGAACCTACTCCTGTAATAGCCACATTGAGTTGGGCGCTAACTGCGCTTGCTTCCAGCAGGGCTACTAAGGCCAGCCCCTTTAAAAACATTAAGATTTTTGAATACATGGGTACCCCTTTTATGAAAGCGCAAGTTTGTTTTTACGCAGGCTTCGCATCAAGGTTTAACAAAATTTAGGAACCTCTAAATAACCCTGTAGCGAGGAATACCGACGAAGACAGTACACCTAGTACGGCGAGGAGGTATGACGAAGCTACAGGGTTATTTAGAGGTTCCTTAGTTTTTCGGCTGAAAAGTAATCGTAAAACGCCTAGGTGCTTGCGACCCCTCTCCACGAGGCATTGGATCTGATTTCTCTACTGCGCGTAGCACAGCACTATCCCAGAGCGCATTACCGCTAGAGCGAGATAAACGCACGCTCAAAATAGAGCCATCCGGTGCGCAATCTACCTCTACTACAGCTTGAGGATTCCCTGCCACACTTTGCGCATCAAACATAATATTAGGCTTCACACGCTGGCGCACTTTATCTGCATAACCAGGGCCTCCTTCCCCGCCTGATCCTGCACGCGTTCCAGTTTGCCCTGCTGTCTGAGCACCACGACCTGCCGGATCTGCTGCCTGTGCACTTTGGCGTAAATTATTCAATCGGGCGTCGCGTTTTTGCTCAGCACGCTCTTTGACACGCTCTGTTTCGAAAGCTTTCATTTCACGCATAAGCCGCTCACGGGCACGCTGCTGCTCTTTTTCAGACTGTGCTTTAAGGGTATTTTGTTGCTTTTGTTGATTCTGCTTTTGCGCTTCTTTTTGCGCTAAAACCGCTTTACGCTCTCGTTGGGCATCTAACTTAGAAGGCGCCAATTTCGTAGGCAATTGCGCAGAAGGTGCTCCATCTTTAGGAGGAACACGTTTAGTTTGCTGCTTATCACGCAAACTGATATCTGCCCTCTCAGCAGGCGGCATGGAAAAAATAGGTTGAGGAGGCCGCGATAAAACAGGCGCAGGCTCAATAGGCGTAGGCGTAGAAACAACGGGGCGCTCATTGGGCATCTCGCTCCATAGCTCCACCTCTACCCCTGCAGACGGGCTGTTTTGCCACTGCACGCCGTACCATAAAATCAGCATAAGCAGCACATGCATACACACAGCCAGCCCAAATGCGCGGCCGGTACCCTGCTCTTGCGGCACACTCAGAAAAGAATCAGTATCTGGCTTCATATTGCTTTTACGAGTAACGCAACGCGCTTAAACCCTTGCTGTTTTACATCAGACATGACTTTCATCACGGTCTTATAGGCAACACGCTCATCGGCTGCGATGACAATCGGCTGTGTTTCATTGGCCTTCTGGCTAGCTTGTAAGCGGTTGTTTAAGAAAATAGCCAAAGCATCTCTAGAAAAAGCCTGCTCTCTTACCGCGCCACCCTCTTGATAGCGCACAAAAAGCGCTCCATCCAGACGCACCATAATGGTAATAGGAGGAACCGTTTGCTGTGGAGCTGCTTTGCTCACGGTTGGCAAATTAACTATAGAAGGAGCCACAAGCGGTGCTGCAGCCATAAAAATAACCAGCAACACCAGCAGCACATCGATATAAGGAACTACATTGATCTCTGCGATGGAGCGGCGACGCGGTCTGGAAGTGTGATTCGATGAAGCAGTCATGATTTCCCTGGGGTTTTCTTAGAGCACTTCCCTATCTACTTTGGCGCTGCAAAATATTTAAGAACTCATCAATGAATGTTTCAAACCGGCTAGTTAAACGATCCATTTCATGCGCATAGCGGTTATATGCTACCACTGCTGGAATCGCAGCAAACAAGCCTATTGCGGTGGCAACCAAAGCTTCTGCAATACCCGGCGCTACGTTGGCTAAGCTAGCTTGTTGTACGCTGGCCAGCCCTCTAAAAGCATTCATAATTCCCCACACCGTACCAAACAGACCGATATAAGGGCTGACTGAGCCGACTGAAGCCAAGAAAGATAAATGCGATTCCAAGTTATCTAACTCACGCTGCAACCCCGCTCTCATAGCTCGCCTAGCGCCTTCGACTACTGTTATTGCAGTATGGGTTTGCCCTGCTTCTTTTGCTTTTAGAAATTCTCGCATTCCTGCTGCAAAGATGCGTTCTAACGCGCCCACCTGGTCGGTATTACGCGCGTTAATCGCGTTTTGATATAAGGCCTGCAAATCGCCGCCAGACCAAAATCGTTGTTCAAAATCATTGGTCTGCTCACGTGCTGCACGCAAAGCAAACCACTTTCGAAAAATAAAGGTCCACGATAGCAAAGAGAGGAGCAACAACAAAGCCATGACAGCTTGCGCCAGCAAGCTAGCATGAAGCACCATAGAAAGTATGGAAATGTCTTGTGAAGGGTTCATAGCCATTTAGAGAGTCAAGAAATCTACCCAGTTAGGGCATGGGCAAGAATAAAAGGCCTTAACCATACAGCCAAACGTATTGAATCGTATACGGTAAAATTAGAAGCGCAGTATACGATGACCTGTTGGAGGTACAAGTAGGTCGAATGGATTATCGGAGAAATCCTGCAGTTCGACCTGCGCAGGGGTAAATACCGGCTATTTATGGTTATCTTGCATTAGTAAGATATAGTTACGCGCTTTCGCATTGTATTTTTAGGCTGTTTCTTCTCCGTTCCTGCATCCAAATTATTATGTTCGACTATACAAAACACACGATCCAAAATGTTGACCCTGCCCTCTGGCAAGCTATCTGCCAAGAAAATCAACGCCAAGAAGACCATCTCGAGCTTATTGCGTCTGAGAATTACACCAGCCCTGCCGTTATGGAGGCGCAAGGTTCACAACTCACAAACAAATATGCAGAAGGCTATCCAGGCAAGCGCTATTACGGCGGATGTGAGTATGTAGATATAGTAGAAGAATTGGCATTGGAGCGTGTTAAACAGCTTTTTGGCGCAGAAGCAGCCAATGTACAGCCCAACTCGGGCTCCCAAGCTAATCAGGGCGTATTTTTTGCGTTTTTGAAGCCTGGCGACACTATTATGGGTATGGGCTTGGGTGCCGGCGGCCATCTCACACACGGCTCCCCTGCCAACCTTTCTGGCAAATGGTTTAATGTCATCGGTTATGGCTTAAATGCACAAGAAGATATCGATTACGATGAAGCAGAAAGATTAGCCAAAATCCATCGTCCAAAATTGATTATTGGCGGCGCCTCTGCGTTTTCATTGCGCATTGACTTCGAACGCCTCTCCCATATCGCCAAATCGGTCGGCGCGTATTTCATGGTCGATATGGCGCACTATGCAGGATTAATTGCTGCAGGCGTTTACCCTAACCCAGTTCCTTTTGCGGATGTGGTAACCACCACCACGCATAAAAGCTTGCGTGGGCCACGAGGTGGGGTTATTTTGATGAAAGAACAACATCAAAAGGCCATCAATTCTGCTATTTTCCCTGGGCTACAAGGTGGCCCATTGATGCATGTCATTGCAGGAAAAGCAGTAGCATTTAAAGAAGCCCTCTCGCCTGATTTCAAAATTTATCAGCAAAACGTATTGGATAATGCCCGTGTACTCGCAGAAGTATTGATCGAGAGAGGCGTGCGTATTGTGTCTGGACGTACAGAAAGCCATGTCATGTTGGTTGATCTGCGGGCCAAGGGATTAACCGGCAAAGCCGCTGAAGCTGCACTCGGCGCCGCGCATATCACGGTCAATAAAAACGCGATCCCTAATGACCCTGAAACACCTTTTGTAACCAGCGGCATCCGTCTGGGCACTCCTGCTATGACTACCCGAGGGCTCACCACCATTGAAGCGGGCCAGATTGGCCACCTTATTGCAGATGTGCTCGATCAGCCCAATGACGCGGCCACGCACACTAAGGTAGGCGAGCAAATTGCACAGCTTATGCAGCGTTTCCCAGTCTACCGCTAAGAACCGGTCAAAGTCTCCCAAAAGGGTCCGCCTTCGAAATGGTGCGGTATTCGACCCTTTTGGCCTATTTTTGACTAGGGCGTGTCCTCAATTGCCCCAAAGGGCCCATCTTCGGGGTCGTGCGGTACTCAGGATCCTCACTGTACTTAAGTACATCCGGATCCTGCGCTCCTGCTCCCCCAAATATGAACCCTTTGGAACAATTGAGGACACACCCTAACCCCAAATCAGATTTGTCTATGCGATTTATATCCCTATATTTGAGCTAGATTTGTTTACTGTCCACACTATTTAAAGGAGCAATATATTGAAAACAATAGGCGACGAACTAGAAGAGTTTACCGTTCAGGCAGTAAAACCTGGCTTTAACCACCACGAAGAAAATGGCAATTCAGCTTTTGAAACCATTACTGAAGAGTCTTTTTCTGGCAAATGGAAGATCATTTACTTCTTCCCTAAAGCCTTTACTTTTGTTTGCCCAACAGAAATGGTCGAGTTTGACAAGTTGGTCAAAGATTTTGAAGAGCGTGATGCCGTATTACTAGGCGGTAGCAGTGACAATGAGTTTGCTCAATTGGCTTGGCGCCGTGAGCATAAAGACCTCAGCAAATTGAACCATTACACGTTTGGCGATGTCACAGGAGACTTGATTGATCAGCTCGGCATTCGCGATGAAGAAGCAGGCGTTGCACTGCGTGCAACTTTCATTGTGGATCCTGACAATATCATTCAACACGTTTCGGTAAATAGCCTAAGCGTGGGCCGTAATCCTCAAGAAGTATTGCGTATTCTTGATGGCTTGCAAACAGATGAGCTATGCCCTTGCAATCGTCCTGTAGGCGGCGAAACACTTTAATGATTTTTCAAAAAATGGCTCTAGGGCGTGCCCTCAATTGTCCCAAAGGGTTCATATTTGGGGGAGCAAGCGCTGTGACCGGAACTGTACTTAAGTACAGTGAGGATCTCGAGCACCGCACGACTCCAAAGATGGGCCCTTTGGGGCGATTGAGGGCATGCCCTAATCTATATATATTTTTGGATTACTAGAGCTGTGCTTTGAAACTTCAAGCATTCCCGCAGTAAAGATCTGGCGATAGCATGTTGTATCAATAGCTATCGCCAGATTTTCCTCATGCAGGCACAAAACCCTGTTTGGCGATGTGCTAAAACACGCGGTCTTTCGACCCTGATATTTTTATCCCTTCTGCATGGAAAAAACACTATGGACGACGTCGTTAATGCAATTAAAGCGCTGATCCCTGATTACGCAAAAGATATTCGCCTCAATCTGGACAGCACGCTTGCCCGTTCTTCACTTGAAACTACGGAAGCACTTGGTGTTGCGCTAGCAGCGGCGTTTGCAGCAAAGAGTGAACCCCTCATTCGCATACTTAGACAATCTTCTGCTCTACCCCTCCAACAGCAGCAAGGTGCATTAAGCGCCAGCGCTTTGATGGGCATGAATAATATTTGGTACCCTTATATCGAGATGTCTGGCAGTGCAGATCTTCAAGGACAGCCTGCAGGACTAAGAATGAATGCTTACGCTACACACGGTGGCGTTGAAAAGCGGCATTTTGAAATGTATGCACTGGCAGCATCCATCATTGGACGCTGCCATTTCTGCGTCAAAGCGCATTTTGCGACGCTAGAAAAAGAAGGACTGAGCACTACACAGCTCAAAGATATTGGTCGCTTGGTTGCAACTATTCATGCTGCAGCGCAAGTGATTTCAGCAGAATCTAGCCTCACCATTGCTTAAATACCCTACAAGCTCTCCATAGCCACTTCCTACTGTCCCTATGTTCGATACCCTCACCCAACGGCTTGCACGCGTCGCTAAAACACTGCGCGGAGCTACCCGTCTTACAGAAGCCAATACACAAGAGATGCTGCGCGAAGTGCGTGTGGCCTTGCTCGAAGCAGATGTGGCATTGCCCGTTGTTCGGGACTTCATAGCTAAAGTAAAAGAAGCGGCTTTGGGAGAGGCGGTATTAGATAGCTTAACCCCCGGACAAGCCCTAATCGGCGTGGTGCAGCGTGAGCTCACCGCAGTCATTGGGGGCGATTACGAAGGCCGAGCTACTGAACTCAATTTAGCAGCGATTCCGCCTGTTGTTATTTTGATGGCAGGATTACAAGGTGTAGGAAAAACCACCACAGTTGGTAAGCTCGCTCGCCTTTTACGTGAACAGCAAAAAAAGAAAGTGCTCACCACTTCTTGCGACGTTTATCGTCCCGCGGCTATAGAACAATTAAAAACCGTTACAGGCCAAGCGCAAGCAGACTTTTTCGAAGCCCAGCCCAATCAAAGTCCACAAGACATTGCCAAAGCAGCACTGGAGCATGCGAAAAAACGCTATTACGACGTGCTCATTGTCGATACAGCAGGCCGCTTGGGCTTAGATGAAGCCATGATGGCTGAAATCAAAACGTTGCATAACACGCTCTCTCCCACCGAGACCCTTTTCGTGGTCGATGCAATGCTGGGGCAGGATGCGGTCAATACGGCCAAAGCATTTAACGAAGCCCTCCCCTTAACCGGCATTATTCTTACCAAACTCGATGGAGATTCTAGAGGAGGAGCGGCTCTCTCAGTCAGACATATCACCGGCAAACCTATTAAATTTGCCGGGACCAGCGAAAAACTCGATGGCCTTGAAGTATTCCATCCTGGACGCATTGCCGAACGTATTTTAGGGATGGGAGACATCCTCGCTTTTGTGGAAAAAGCGCAGCGCAATGTCGACGAGCAAGCCGCACAAAAGCTGGCTCAAAAAGTCAAAAAAGGGGGGCAATTTGACCTCAATGACTTCAGAATGCAAATCGCTCAAATGAGCAAAATGAGCAGCCTCTCTTCTTTAATCGACACCTTACCAGCACATATGAAGCAGGCTGCCAATGCAGCAAAATTAGCGCAAACTGAAAAGCAAGCTGTGCGCATGCAAGGCATGATCGACGCGATGACACCGGCTGAACGCAATAAGCCAGAGCTCATCAAAGCCAGTAGAAAACGGCGCATTGCAACGGGTTCAGGCGTACAAGTACAAGAAGTCAACCGTATGCTCGCGCAGTATGAGCAAATGCGCACGATGGTTAAAAAACTCAAAGGTGGCGGCATGGCCAAAATGATGCGCGGCATGGGCGGAATGATGGGGGGAGGCTCCTTGCCTGGCATGCGTTAACAGCAATCTAGCCCAGTCGCGTCCTTGACTAGTACAACTTTGCCTTATAAAAGACGCGCTGATTGTCCAAGAGCAGTGAGAAGCGAAACAGCAATTAATGTTACTTCTTCCAGCAGTTTAACCGCTTTATGACCTTGTTCAGGGTCGTCTTGCAGTACGGCACGAGCAAGAATATTGGTATCAACCGATATTTTCATTTTTCGCCAGCCCAACCAGCAGCAGCCATTTCATTCATTTCTTCTATAGAAAGCACTTTGTCTGTGCTATTTGCAAGCAGACCAATAAAGCTTTCGATGCTCCCTGTAGCCCATGCACCTCTTACTCGCGGCTCACCTCCGGGCAATTTTTTAAAATCGATTTGTTGGCCAGGTTTGATACCCAGGTGTTGCAACACGTCTTTTCTACATGTCACTTTGCCCTCTTGCGGTAACAATCAATGTGGTCATGACGATGTCCTTGTGAGTTTGCTGATGGGATTCATCAATTAGTAATGCAAAAATACATTACCGTCAAATAATATGAAGTCACAGAGTTTGATAGAACCCTTGCATCTTCAAACTTTATAAAGTTACTGATGTTACGCAGGTATTCAAGAAGATGGTGGTTTGCATGTTGGGGAACGTTGCCCACCACCAACCTACCGTGCTTTGCTTTTCTTGTGGTTGGTAGAGTTTGATAGAACAAAAGTGCATTTAACGGTATCAAGCCCTTATTTACTTAAGACCAGCTTATCGATATGTTGAAGGGGTTGTATTAGCAGTTTGTGCATCCTATTGCGGTGCATTATCTATTCCTCCCATTTCCTCTATCGTCATTACCGTGCCTCGTTCCCTAGTGACGCTCTCGCCTTATTTTTTTATACCGTTGACGGTCGCATGCGCGCTTTTTATGGAAGCGGTAGATGAAACGGTCCTCGCCACCTCGCTTCCAATGATCGCAGTGAGCTTTGGTGAAAATCCTATTGCACTCAAATTGGCCTTGACGTCTTATTTTGTCAGCCTGGCAGTTTTTATTCCGATTTCTGGTTGGATAGCAGATAGGTTTGGTACGCAAAATGTATTTCGTGCAGCCATTATTATTTTTATGCTGGGCTCTATGCTATGCGGCATAGCTAATTCTTTGGCCTTTTTCACCGCTGCTCGTTTTTTGCAAGGGATAGGCGGCGCAATGATGATACCGGTTGGCCGTTTGATTATTTTTCGCAACGTGCCAAAGACGGAGCTCATACGAGCTTGGAGTTATTTGATCATGCCTGCTATGGTTGGACCCATTATTGGCCCACCACTGGGCGGCCTCATCACCACTACGCTGGGTTGGCGTTTTATTTTCTTTATTAATATTCCCATTAGCCTCCTTACACTTGCCTGCGCTTCGCGCTACATCAAAGATATAGAAAAACCTACACAGCTACCCTGCTTTGATTTCCTAGGTTTTTCACTGCTCGCACCGGGTTTGAGTTGCTTAATGTTCGGGTTAGCGACGGCTGGTCAGCATGTAGCATCACTACCTATATCCTGTACCGTACTGGGTGTGGGGGCATTACTAATAGGAATGTATGTGGTGCATGCAAAACGCACCTCCCATCCCGTGCTTAATTTCTCACTTTTTCATTTGGAAACTTTTCGTATTGGGATAGTGAGTGCTTCGCTGTTTCGTATGGGGATTGGCGCCCTTCCATTATTATTGCCATTGCTATTGCAGCTAGGCTGCGAGATGGACCCTTTTCACGCAGGATTGGCAATGTGCGCCGCCGCTATAGGGGCGCTATGTATGAATAGTCTAGTGCATACCATTTTGCAGCGTTTTGGTTTTCGCACGGTATTGATGGTTAATACTATTTTGGTAGCACTCTCGACAGCAGCTATTGCAAGCTTTACCACACATACTTCGTATGCCGTCATGACGGTGATTTTGCTAGCAGGTGGCTGCTTTCGCTCGCTGCACCAAGCTAGCTTAAACTCCATTTCTTATGCAGACATCCACTCAACACAAGCCAGCGCTGCAACCAGCCTTGAATCTGTCGCTAGAAAGTTGTCGATTGGCATAGGGGTGACGATTGGCGCACTTGCTCTAGAAGCCCCTCATCATGTCTTACACGCACACGAAAAGATCGGCATACAAGACTTTAGCCTCGCTTTCATCATGATTAGTTTGATTACCTTGTCCTCTTTATTTTATTTGATGAAATTACCAAAAGGCGCAGGAGATGCAATAGCTAGTCGTTAAAAACAGCCTGTGCAAGCATTGCATCCATTCGTGCACATACCAGCGCTGGATCGAAGAGTTCTAATACGGCATCGATTGCAGGGGTATGTGTCGTTCCCATAACTGCGAGCCTTAAAGGCATGGCAATTTGAGGGAATTTTAGGCCATGTGCTTGCACGGTTGTTTTGAGAGCAGCTTGAATCGCTTCACGCTGCCACGTAGAAGAATCTGCCAGTTTTTTGAAAAGAATAGAAAGCGCGCGCAGTGCTTCGTGTGCAGATTCAGTCAGTGTGGAAGCTGAGGCTTCTTGCGCATTATTTTTGCTGTGCTGGGGCGGAATATAAAAATTTAAGGCCTGCGTAGCTAGTTCTTTAAGCGTATGCACGCGATCTTTCAATAGCGTGAGTACCTTCGCCAAATCAGGCCCTGCTTGCAGCATCGCCTCAGCCTTAACTAGAGCGTTTTCTGAATTAGAAGCTTCTAGTACGACCTCTCCTACAGCCTGCTCAGCTTGCATATGGGCATCAGCTAGCTGCTTTAGCAAGAAAGGGCGGGTATGCTCAGCCAATAAAGCGGGCTCCATCTGTTTTATATAGTGAAGATTTAGCCATTGTAATTTTTCAGCATTGAATTGAGCAGCAGAAGCGCCGAGGTGATCGAGATCAAACCAGGCAATAAATTGTTCTTTTGAAAAAATCTCATCATTGCCGTGCGACCAGCCTAATCTAGCCAAATAATTGACTACTGCCTCAGGCAAATAACCTTCTTCTCGATATTGCAGCACGCTCAAAGCACCATTGCGCTTGGACATCTTTTCGCCACTGGGATCTAACACCGTTGGCAAATGCGCATATACCGGAGGTTGTGCGCCCAAAGCGCGCAAGATATTGATCTGGCGAGGGGTGTTATTTACATGATCATCGCCGCGAATCACATGGGTGATTTGCATATCTAGATCATCGACTACTACACAAAAATTATAAGTAGGAGAGCCATCTGGTCGAGCAATAACCACATCATCCAGCTCACTATTGCTAATAGTGATCGCGCCTTTTACTGCATCTTGCCAAGATACGGAACCTTCTTGGGGGTTTTTAAAGCGCACTACAGGTTGTACGCCAGCAGGGGGGGCGGGCAATACTTTGCCCGACTCAGGACGCCAGCGACCATCATAGCGAGGCTTTTCGCCACGCGCACGTTGGGCTTCGCGCAGCGTATCTAGCTCTTCTTCTGACATGTAGCACAGGTAGGCCAAACCGCGCTCTAGCATGTCATCAATAACCTGACGGTAGCGAGGAGTGCGCGCACTTTGGTAAAAAGGGCCTTCATCAGGCTGTAAGCCAAGCCATTCCATTGCTTCTAGTATGACCTGCACCGCAGCAGCGGTTGAGCGCTGCGTATCTGTATCTTCTATGCGTAAAACAAAAACGCCATTTTCCTTGCGCGCAAAAGCCCAAGGATACAGTGCAGAGCGAATATTACCGAGATGGATAAACCCTGTTGGACTAGGAGCAAAGCGCGTACGCACTGAAGTAGCAGGCCCGCTAGTAGAAGGTATGGTGGCTTGTGAAGAAGAGGTAGAGATCATTATGCAGACGCAAATAGCCGAGTTATACGCTTAGCCCCTGTATAGCGTTGCTTCCAATACCGATTGCCCAGTTTATCTATACGAATAGTTTTACCTGTGCGGGGAGAATGCACAAACTGGTTATCGCCTATATAAATACCAACGTGTGATACCACACGGGTCTTTGCAAGGCTGTTATGGGTATTAAAGAAAACAAGGTCTCCCGGCCTGAGTTGATGGATAGGCACGGTATGCCCTACTCGGCTCATTTGTACAGCGCGGCGCGGCAAGGTTACATCTGCTGCGTTTTGGAAAACATATTTAACAAAACCACTGCAATCCATACCTGAAGCAGGGGTATTACCTCCCCATTGGTATTTCACGCCAATCATATGCAGTGCTTCGATGACTACATCTGCTGCACGCATGGCAGCAATGGGCTGCTGTGCAGCTAATTGCCTGGGAGCTATTTGATTTAATGGCCTGGGGGTTATACGGTGGTGAGATGCGTGGGGCGAAAAGGCAGAATGCACTTGCATTGCTAGTATATCTGCGGTTGCTGCTATTTTTTCATCTGCACAGGCATAGGGTGCAGCAAATGCTAGTAGGCCTAGACGCAGAGTTAAAGCCACAGTACGACGCAGCGTTAATCGGCGCATTTTTTTAAAAAAAAGTGGTTGCATACGCAATAAACACTCAAAAAATAGAACAAGAAACGCACCAAAAGCGCTGATTGACGGCAAGCTTTCGGCATCCCAAAAAGGCGTATTTTAGCAGCGCTAGCGCTTGAGAGGGGTTTTTGCAACGATTCTAACTAAGCAGCTAGGGTTTTTTAGCTTAAAAGCGATTTGAGATAAAAACTCAAGCTAAGCGCTGGCCCAGCTATTTCAAGGGGTTAAACGATCTGCATGAAAATATTCTGCCTCTTTTTCAACCAGTTCTCACACATCTACTTGAAAGCATCTTATTGCTTCGAAGTAGAATAGCAACCTTTTTCATTTTCAAAGTCTGACAAAGGCGTAAGAATCGGTTCAGGACACACCCTAGATCGAGAAACTATCCGCTCCAGACAGGTTTCAAGCGTTTTCTCAAGGTTATACATATGAGTAAGGACAGTATCGAGCAATGCGTTCGCGAAAGTCTTTGGAGTTACCTCAATGACCTCGATGGGTCACGCCCGCACGATATTTACAAGATGATTATTGGTTGTGCGGAAAAGCCCGTTCTTGAAACGGTGCTTGAGCATACGCAAGGCAATCAATCGCTAGCAGCCGAATATCTAGGCATCAATCGCAACACATTGCGCAGAAAATTATTAGACCATGGGCTGATAAAAAATTGCGAGGTCATGGATTAATGTAATACTTAAGCATCAGCTCAAGCTCCCCCAAAAAACAAGAATTCATGTAGGTTGGTGGTGAGGTACGAACCCCAACATGCGGACCACTTACTCGTAATCTTTGATTTTAGACTCTTTGTAAGCAGGCCTTAAAGGCGGCTGTGGTCCGCATGTTGGGGTTCCTTCGTCACCACCAACCTACACCTCCCTTCACTTATCCTTTGCTCTCATGATTGAACGTGCCCTGCTTTCTGTTTCTAATAAATCTGGCCTCACCGATTTCGCTCGTGGCTTATCTGCGCTCGGAATCGAATTGCTCTCGAGCAGTGGTACAGCACGTGCACTTATAGATGCACAGATCCCTGTTATTGAAATCGGCGATTACACAGGCTTTCCAGAAATGTTAGATGGCCGCGTCAAAACCCTCCACCCTAAAGTGCATGGCGGGTTGCTTGCTCAACGGGATGTTCCCGAGCATATGGCGGTACTCCAAGAACATGACATTCCAAAAATTGATTTGCTGGTAGTCAACCTCTATCCATTCCAAGCCACGATTGCAAAGCCTGATTGCACATTAGAAGAGGCTATTGAGAATATCGATATCGGTGGGCCTGCCATGCTGCGCTCCGCAGCCAAAAATCATCGCCATGTCGCCGTTATAGTGGACCCGAATGATTACAATATGGTCCTTAAAGAGCTACGTGAACAGGGCAACCTGAGCTCGGAAACGCTTTTTGCGCTTGCCACGAAAGCTTTTGCGCATACTGCAGACTACGATGCTGCAATTGCGGCCTATTTAAAGCGCATTACTTCTCAATCAAGCTCTACTACCCCTACAGAGCCCCCCTCTGATCACTCTATCAGCACACCCTACCCCGCCCATCTGCAGCTGGCATTTGAAAAGATTCAAGACCTACGCTACGGAGAAAACCCGCATCAGCAAGCCGCTTTTTATCGCAATATTGCCGCTGCACAAGCCACCTTACTTCGCACACCACACGATACGCTCGTAGATGCGAAACAATGGCAGGGCAAGCCTTTGTCTTACAACAATGTGGTTGATAGCGATGCGGCATGGGAATGTGTAAAAACTTTACCTGCACCAGCTTGTGTGATCGTCAAGCATGCAAACCCCTGTGGAGCAGCGCAAGGCACAACGGCTCTGCATGCTTACCAGCATGCTTTTTCCACTGACCCTACTTCGGCCTTTGGCGGCATCATTGCGCTGAACTGCAGGGTCGATGAAGCTGCAGCACAAGCTATATGCACACAGTTTGCAGAGGTGGTTATTGCCCCTGCATTTAGCGAAGCCGCAAAACAGTTGTTTGCTCAAAAACCCAATGTACGCTTATTAGAGATTGCGATTGCAGCTGATACCCTGCCTGGCATCACGATGCCTAAGAAGGATATTGTGAGAGTCGATCTCACCGAGGGTTTGGCTGCAGAAATGAAATGGGTAGGAGGCGGCTTGCTGGTTCAGTCACCTGATCTCAAAAATGTATTGGATCATGACCTGCAAGTGGTTACCAAACGCGCACCGACTCCTGAAGAGTGCAAAAACCTGACACTGGCCTGGCGTATAGCGAAATTTGTAAAATCCAATGCGATTGTATTTTGCGCACAAGAGCGCACTTTAGGAGTTGGGGCAGGACAAATGAGCCGAGTGGACTCAGCTCGTATCGCCTCCTTAAAAGCCCAAGCAGCAGGCCTTAGCCTGACAGGGTCAGCGGTAGCATCCGATGCCTTTTTCCCATTCCGTGATGGCTTAGATGTAGTGGTTGAAGCCGGAGCGACTTGCGTCGTGCAGCCAGGTGGCTCTATCCGAGACCCAGAGGTTATCGAGGCAGCGAACCAGCACGGTATTGCAATGGTATTTACAAAGGTTCGCCATTTCCGCCATTAGGGCATATCCTCAATTGAGGATATGCCCTAGAACCTGTTTAGTATTTTTTAAAACGGCTGTATTGCTATGACTCTGCCTAAACGCCTTATTCCCTGCCTAGATGTTGCTGGAGGAAGGGTGGTGAAAGGAGTGAATTTTGTCGGCCTAAGAGATGCCGGCGACCCGGTTGAACTAGCGCAACGTTATGCGGATGCAGGGGCAGATGAACTCGCTTTTTTAGATATCACCGCCACATGCCAGCAACGCGACTTACTGTTTCACGTTATTGAGGCGGTCGCCTCACGCGTCTTTATTCCTCTAACTGTGGGTGGGGGCGTGCGCACATTAGAAGATGTACAGCGCCTACTTAATGCGGGCGCAGATAAAGTCAGTGTAAATTCCGCCGCTATTGCTACTCCTGAGCTTATTGGCCAGATCAGCAATACCTATGGAGCACAATGCATCGTAGTGGCACTAGATGCAAAACGCGTTGGGCCCATTGATTCAGACCCACGGCCCTTAGATAACCCCTCTTTATCCTGGCAACTTTTCACCCACGGTGGGCGCAAGGCAACAGGCATAGATGCGGTTTTATGGGCGCAATCGATGGTGGAATGGGGCGCAGGTGAAATTTTGCTCACCAGTATCGACCGTGATGGCAGCAAAGCGGGATTTGATTTAGCACTAACACGTGCCGTCTCAGATGCCGTTTCTATCCCTGTGATTGCCTCAGGTGGAGTCGGATGTTTAAGACATCTGGTAGAAGGTATACAACAAGGGCATGCAGATGCAGTGTTGGCTGCCAGTATTTTCCATGAAGGTCAGCATACGCTTGAAGAAGCCAAACGTTTTATGGCGGATCATGGGATTGCAGTACGTTAGGACATGTCATATGTCCACGTCGGGTAGCAGGAATCCATTACTGGACCCCCGCCCCCTAGGAACTGCACGTGCGGATCGCCCCGCATGCAGCTCGAGCCAAGGATGCAGCGCTTTTTAAGGCACCGGGCAGTGTGAACGATTCATGGTATTGTTACGCTGGATGAAATAGTTATTCCACTGAGGGTCAAAAGGATTAGCCAGTTGGCATATTTTAATATGTCTGACGATGGGTACTGAGGCTGCGTTGAAGAGCGTTGTTGTACGAGTTTCCGCATTACAGCGTTCACGGGCCGAGAATACCCAATCCTGATTTCTCTCTCTGTGAAAATACTTTTGCTTAATCCAGTGCACACCTTTAGATTGGTGTCTTCGCTTAGACCATTTCCAAAGATATTGCCAAATAGTATGATCGATCGAGGCGAAGCATGCTTTGGCGACCACGTGCCGATGATATTGCGCCCAACCTCGAATAATGGGGTTGAGTTTGTATATCAGGTGAGCTTGGGTCGCACTGATGCTTCGTTTGGTGATTTCCCGGACTTTATCCAGAAGAGTTTTAATGCTCTTTTTAGCCGGCTTAATCAGCAACTTGCCGTTGTACTTACGTACATTTTGTCCAAGGAAATCAAACCCTTCAGCGATATGGGTGATCTTTGTTTTCTCGTTGGAGAGTTCTAATCCCCGAGCGGCCATGAATTGTTTGACTGCTGGAAGAACCTGTTGCACCAGAACTTCTTTGGAGCTTGAGGTAACCACCCAGTCATCCGCATAGCGGATGACGTGGATTTTAAGCTGTTGATGCATGGAGCGATGAGGCCCCACGCTTGCGAAGACAGCAGCTTCTAATCCATCCAAAGCCATCGTGGCGATCACGGGTGAAATGGGACCAC
>JASSUF010000036.1:0-18074 GCA_031963365.1 Mycoavidus cysteinexigens | reverse complement strand
CCTACAATGAACGGTAGGTTGGTGGTGACGAAGGAACCCCAACATGCACACCACCGACTTGTAATCAACGCTTTTGGCATGCATATGTAGGTTTTAAAATGGCATTGGTCATCATGTTGGGGTTAGTACCTCACCGCCAACCTACAATGAACGGTAGGTAGATGACGTCCAACCCTTATTTCAAGAAAAGCGAAAAGCCAAGAAGTTGGGGAACGTTGCTCTCCCAACCTCTTGGCCTTTCGCTTTTTAACCGATGTTCAGATTTTCCATTAACTGGAAAATATTCTAAACCCGTTCTTAGAACATATAGCCTACATTCAAATAGGTAACGATCGGGTTAATTTTAATATTAGCGTACGAGCTTACAACTTTCCCCGCTGCTGTGTGCGTAGTGAGATTTGCTGTAGTGCGAAGTGGAACGTACGATACGGATACCCCGCCAAACAAGCGCTCTTGAAATTGGTAGGACAAGCCTGCATTAAACACGGGACTCCAAGCATTTTTTGCAGATACAGTGGTTGGTCCGCCAAGTTGGTTTTCCAAAGCTGGGCTAGTAATGCGTGCATTTTTAAACCATACCCGTGTTCCTCCAATACCTACATAAGGACGCAACTTGGCAGAGGAATCAAAAAGGTAATATTTTAATAAAACAGTCGGGCTCCACTGACGCACGGAACCAAGCTGTCCTAATTGGCTTAGAGCGCCTTTGCCTTTCAAGTCAAATTTTGGTGGCGTACCAAGTACCAATTCGCCTGCAAAGTTATTATCTATAAAATACGTTGCAGAAAAACCAAGGCTATCTGCACGCTTCACCGATGCACCGGTATTGGGTTGTGGTTGGCCTTCTACGGTCAAGAAGCCACTTTTATCACGCGGCATAAAATGCAACCAGCCTGCACTCACCAACAAATGGCCTGCGACTTCAGTCGCTTGCGCTGCACCGGTGCAAGCCAATAAAGCACATATTCCAGCAATAGATTTAAGTTTCATACATATTCTTAGAGTTAGAGACACACAGATATTCAAAAACAATAGCAATATCACCGAGCGAAAGATTCTCAGTGAAAGAAACAAAATTAAATAGCTGTAAACAGCCCCTTGAACCTACAGCTTTATCGTAATTCACACCAAGATTGCTGGGGGAACTGCCATACCAGTAGCCATGCCCAAAGCAGCAGCTTACTTTTTCAAAAAAATGCTATATTTAACCCAAACAGTTGAAATATAGATTGTTATTTGTTAAAGTTCTTTGAAACAAGAGGAAGAGGAAAATTATGTGTGCTGCTGCAGTGAATCCGGATCTATTAGAGAAATATCAGGACCTTGAAAAAGCAGGGATGGCTGCGGCCATTGCTCATGCGGTCAAAAATTTTGTATTGACCGCGCAAAAAGTTGGGAATTTCGTCACCCAATCAGATTTTCGCGAATATAAAGCTGGGAAAGCACATGATCTAGAAATATTTCAGGTACATCAAGATCAAAAATTTGACCAGATTCGCAGTGAATTCAAAGATGAATTCGTAAAGGTCCGCGCTGAGATCGGAGAGGTCCGCACTGAGCTTAAAGATGAAATTGGAAAAGTACGCACTGAGCTTAAAGACGAAATTGTAAAAGTCCACATTGGGCTTAAAGATGAAATTGGAAAAGTGCGCACTGGGCTTAAAGACGAATTCACAAACGAATTTGGAAAAATTCGCAGTGAAATGAGCAATCAAAAAGTAGAACTAATCCGGTGGATGATCAGCCTTTCGCTTGGACAAATTGGTTTAATAGTCAGCCTGATCATAGGTTTAAAAATATTCGGGTAATCATACCCAATCACTCTTGCCACTTTTTGCTACGCAGTTAGCGCATGAAGTGCAAGCATTCGATATGCATGCTTTTCTAATTCTTCACTCCATTCTTTTAGGCCTTTTCCTACACTGCAACATCAAAGATACGTTTTATGCTGATAAACAGGGCAAGCTGCTTCAAAGCTTTGAATGCGGTTGATTTGCCCTTGCTCATCCAATATCTTTGCATGTAGGAAGGAAAATGTTTCACTCTGTACAGGGTACAGGCGCATCAAGTAGCCATATCCCCATAATGCACCCTCGCCAAAATGAGCCCACCCCGCCTGTTTCTAGGCAAGCCGAAGCCTCCCTCCCATTGCCAGTCTCTGCCCCGACAAGCCGCCAGCGAACCTGGAAAGACAAAGCTGCACCGATCGTTATGGGAATATCTTTATTGGGCCTTGGAGCATCAATTTGGTTATTTGGTGTAGGAATTGCCAAAAGAAAAGAAAAAGATGGCTCCCCCGATATTCCAAATAATTTCACCAACTCTTCGATTGCACTATTTGCTATTTTTCTTTGCTTAGCAGGGGTAAGTGCAGTGGGTGTGGAAAATGGAGACGGGTGTTAGTGGGGGCATGAAGGAAAATAAAAAAATCACTGCCCTACTATCATCGTGCACGGATATTTAAACAAGCTCTTGCATATCGCATACAAAAAGACGTTGATATTCCTTGATTGCATAGCGATCCGTCATACCCGCAATGTAATGTGCGATCAAACGTGGTTGCACGCAAGGATCATCACTTTGATATTTTGGGGGCAACAGACGATTATCACTTTTAAATGCATTAAAGAGTGCTGTGATCATGGATTGCGCTTTATTAGCCATGCGCAACACCTTGTAGTGTCGATATAGATTTTTAAATAAAAACCGTTTGAGTTGTAGTGCCTGCCTCGCCATTTCAGTGCTGTAAGCCACTAAAGGAGGAGCTTGCCGAACAGCATCAGGAGAATCTGGGGCATGCTGCCTGATGTTTGCTCGCGTTCTATCAATGAGGTCGACAATCAGTGCATTGATCATGCGTCGCACGGTCTCATGAATAAGTCTACGCCCAGGTAGCCCTGGGTACGTTTTCGAAGCTTCTTGATAGTGCGTTTTCCATAGATCTAGGCCTTCGAGTTGCTCAAGCGTTAATAAGCCTGAGCGCAAACCATCATCTATATCGTGATTGTTATAGGCAATTTCATCGGCCAAATTGGCAATTTGTGCTTCGAGAGCGGGCTGTTTACCCAACAGAAAACGCTCACCTATCTCTCCTAAAGAGGCCGCTTTTTCCCGTGAGCAGTGCTTGAGAATACCTTCTCGGGTTTCAAAACAAAGATTTAATCCGTCAAACGCGCCATATCGTTCTTCTAGCTCGTCCACAATAGTCAAACTTTGCAGATTATGTTCAAAGCCTGCATATTCACGCATACAAGCATTTAACGCATCTTGGCCTGTATGACCGAACGGTGTATGGCCTAGATCATGCGCGAGCGAGATGGCCTCTACGAGATCTTCATTCACGCGCAATTGCCGAGCAATAGAACGTGCTATTTGCGCTACTTCTAGACTATGCGTCAGGCGCGTGCGAAACAAATCGCCTTCATGATTAACAAATACCTGCGTTTTATATTCCAAACGCCGAAAAGCAGCGCAATGAATAATGCGATCTCGATCACGCTGAAATTCCGTACGCGCATGGGGCCTGGGTTCATCATAACGACGTCCCCGTGAATACCTCGAATGCGAAGCGTAACAGGCGAGGTGTGCTTCCAAATCCAAGAAGTGCGCTTCTTCCACCGGTATATGTTGGTCTGTCTTCATACCTCTCTCTTACACATGATGAGCTCTACCATTTACTGCATGCTTTGGGCTAAAACTGCATAAAGATCAGCGTCGGACACAGGCTTTAGGCATGCTTCCCCTAAATTTTTTAGCAATACAAAATTGATTTGACCTGCATCTGATTTTTTATCTACTCGCATACTCTCCATATAACATTGCGCGCTCAGTGTCGGAGGGGTTATGGGCAAACCTGCTGCACGAATAAGGTCTACTAAGCGCCTGCGCTGCGCTGCGCTTAGCGTATCTACGCGCACCGATAGATCTGCAGCAAACACCATCCCGCATCCAACTGCCTCGCCATGCAACCACTGGCCATACCCCATATTAGTTTCAATGGCATGCGCTAGTGTGTGACCGAAATTTAAGATAGCCCGATTTCCAAGCTCCTTTTCATCTGCGCCCACAATGGCTGCTTTTAATTTACATGCCCAATGTACTGCTTCTACGGTAGCGGTTTCATCGCGTGCATTTAAAGCTGCGATCCGAGAATCTATCCAATCTAAAAACGCACTGTCGGCTACTGCTGCGATTTTAATAATTTCAGCCAATCCAGCGATCCATTCGCGAGAAGGCAAGGTATGTAGCGTAGAAGTATCTGCAATAACGGCCTGGGGCTGATAAAAGGCCCCAATCATATTTTTACCGAGTGCGTGATTGATACCTGTTTTCCCCCCCACCGAAGAATCTACTTGCGCTAAGAGTGTGGTTGGAACTTGGATAAAAGGCACTCCACGCATATAGCAGGCAGCTGCAAACCCGGTCATATCACCTACTACTCCGCCTCCTAGAGCAATCAGCGTGGTTTTTCGTGAAGCTTGCGCGAGGAGCAGTTTTTCAAAAATCTGATTGAAGGTATGCCACTCTTTATAGACCTCTCCATCTGGCAATACGATCCAGGTTACGGATTTACCCAATGAAGCCAGCGTAGCTCTCAGTGCTTCTCCATACAAAGGATCTACCGTTGTATTGGTTACTACCGCACAGGTGCTGCCTGCTATATGCGGCGCAAATAGATCGGCTCGCGTAATAAGGTTGCTACCTATATGAATTGGATAACTGCGCGAACCAAGCTCAACGTTAAGAGTAATCATGCGTCATTTTGTTAAAAATTAATTGCTGATGTTGCACAGGTATTCAAAAAGACTGTGGTGTGCATGTTGGGGTTCCTTCGTCACCACCAACCTACCGATATGCCTAGGTCAAAGAGATTCATCAACCATAAGAAAAAGCAAAGAATCCAACTAGCTCATTGCTTATTTTCTATAAGGGTCAGGATAGCTTTTATATACTCCGTAAACCCTTTTTGTTTTCTGTCACCGGCATCTGCCCCTTGCGGCAAAACCCAATGAGCGCAAGCGCGATAGAGCGGGTCACGCACAGCATACAGAGCCTCTAAGATTGCATGAGGATCGTCTGTTTGCAAAAGCGGGCGCGTTTTACTATTTTTGACGCGCTCCCAGAGTTGGTCTGGCGTAGCATGAAGGTAAATGACCGTACCGCGACTACGGAGGTATTCCCTGTTTTCAGGTTGCAGCACAGCACCGCCTCCTGTGGCCAATACAATACCTTCGCGCTGCGTCAACTCATCAATCATGCGCGATTCTCTACGCCGAAAGCCTGCTTCTTGCTCATGCTCAAAAATATGGGCGATAGTGACGCCGGTGCGCTTTTCGATTTCTCGATCAGAGTCCCAAAATGGGCGGGCCAATTTTTTAGCAAGTGCTTGGCCAACGGTTGTTTTACCTGCCCCCATTAAGCCGATCAAAAAAATATTATTGGACATACTCACGCTCACTGGCCGCGCATAAAGAGTTGGTCTAATGCTGCTAAAGAAAGCTGGTACCAAGTAGGTCTGCCGTGATTGCACTGATTAGCACGGGGAGTCGCTTCCATCTGGCGCAAAAGGCTATTTATTTCATCGATACTCAAACGCCGATTAGCCCGTACAGCGTAGTGGCAAGCCATCGTACTTAATAGGGCATGCTGGTGTTCGATGAGTAGCTCTGAGCCCTGATATTGATGCAAATCTTGCAAAATGGCGCGTACCAATGCCGGCAGATCCGCAAGAGCCAGTAGTGCAGGAACGGCTCGAATCGCTAAGCTAGTGGGCGACTGCACGCTTACTTCAAAACCTAGCTCAAGCAGCGTGGCTTCATGCTCTTGCACCAGTCCGGTCTCAATAACACTCGCAGGCATGGATATAGGAATAAGTAAAGGCTGAACCGCAATGGAGTGTGCGCTCAGGGCCGCTTTGAACTGCTCATACAAAATACGCTCATGGGCCGCATGCATATCCACTACGACTAGACCTTGCTTATTTTGTGCCAATACATAAATGCCATGTAATTGGCCTATCGCAAAGCCTAAAGGATGTTCTTCTTCATTTTGTGTATCGAATATCTGCGTTTCTTCAGACAGAGGGAGATCTTTATCTTTTGCTGCTATATCTACCGCTATATGGCTAGATTGGTTTTCAAAATCTAAAGCAGAGGGATCTGAGGCCATCCCTGGTTGCAAGGTCGGTTCAGAAACATAATTTTGTGCTGGTTGCTCTAGCGTATACGTATACGCTTGCCCTTCGCCATTTTTCGTATATTTAGCGGCGTCTACTGCTGAGCGCATTTGCAATGTTTGTTGATGCAAATAAGGCTGCGTCATGGGCCAAGAGCTTGCAAATGCGCTCTTTTTTGATTTTGACGCAGCACTAGATCCACCAGATTTTGCAAAAACCTGCGCCAAAGTATTGGAAAAATCGGCTTCCAGGTGCATAGCTTGCCCTGGAGCACTCTGTTCCCCAGCAACCGTAGACAAGGCGCGCTGCACTGCTCGACGAATAAATTGATGAATAGCGCGGGATTCATGAAAACGCACTTCAATTTTAGAAGGATGCACATTTGCGTCGACAGCGTCTGGCGGCAATTCTAAAAATAATACGTAAATAGGCTGCCGATCTCCATGCAGCACATCTTGATAGGCACTGCGTAGCGCGTGCGTAAGCAATTTGTCGCGCACAAAGCGACCATTCACAAAGAAGTATTGTTGATCTGCACGCGCACGGCTTAATGTTGGCAGCCCTAATAGGCCATGTAATCGTATGGGTGGCGCTGATTCCTCTACGCTTACATGTCCCTCACTAACGAAAGAAGCACCCAAAATATCTGCACTGCGCGTTGCTAGGTCACCCGCTAACCAGCGCTCTACCAATCGCCCATTATGCTCTACCTCAAAGGCCACATCTGGGCGCGCTAATGCGATACGTCGAATAACTTCTAGGCAATGGCCCCACTCCGTTGTTTCGCTTTTTAAAAACTTGCGGCGAGCAGGGGTACTGAAATACAGATCCTGCGCTTGGACCGTCGTTCCGAATCCGCCCATAGCCGGGGTCAAAGCACCTGTTTGTGCAGAAATACTACTAGCATGCGATGCATCGGCCGGGCGGCTAGTAATAGAGAGCTGCATGACCGAAGCGATCGCTGCTAGCGCTTCTCCGCGAAACCCCAGTGTACTGACTGATTCCAGCTCAGCAAGCGAGTGTATTTTGCTAGTCGCATGACGCTGTAATGCAACAGCAAGCTCCTCTGCAGCAATACCGCACCCATCATCTCGAATGACGATCGATTTAATCCCGCCCTGTTCGAGGGCAATATGCAAGGAAGACGCACCCGCATCTAAGGCATTCTCAAGAAACTCTTTAACAACCGAAGCGGGCCGCTCAATCACTTCTCCAGCAGCAATTTGACTAATCAACAGATCAGGGAGCAGGGCAATCTTAGCGGACATAGATAGGGATCACGTTTTCAAATCAGTCAATTTTTTACCTCCCAAAGCTTGGCGCAAACTCTGCTCCAAACGTCGTTGGGCGAAGGTTTCGGTTGCTTGCTCGCACGCTTTTAAAGCATGCGCTATCGCATCCCGATCTGTCGTATTTTTGGCTTCACGTAAAGACTGTAAGCTGGCTTCGATTACCGAACGCTCTGTAGCGGTCAGGATATCAGCGCTCTCAACTAGAGCAGATTCTGTAAAAGCCAGAAATTGTTCTGCTTCAATTTGCTGTTCACGCAAGGCACGAGCATGCATATCGGTGGAAGCCGATGCAAAGCTCTCTTCGAGCATGCCGCGCACGGCTTCATCGCTCAAACCATAAGAAGGTTTAACCGTAATAGAAGCCTGCTTACCTGTTTGTTGTTCGCGCGCAGATACATACAAAAGCCCATCTGCATCAACCTGGTAAGTCACGCAAATACGCGCAGTACCGGCCGCCATCGGCGGAATATCCTGCAACTCAAAACGGCCCAAGGAACGGCAATCTTGCACTAATTCCCGCTCACCTTGCACAACATGGATCACCATGCCGGTTTGGCCGTCTTTGAAGGTGGTGAATTCTTGAGATTTAGCAGCGGGTAAGGTGGTATTGCGTGGAATGATTTTTTCGACCAATCCTCCCAATGTTTCAACCCCTAAGGTTAAAGGGAGCACATCGAGCAACAACCAATCCTCCGATCCCTCTGCCGCATCGCCCTCTTTAGATCCACGATTGCGCCGGTTACCCACTAGCAAATCCGCCTGCATCGCAGCTCCAAGCGCCACAATTTTGTCAGGGTCGATACTCGTGAGAGGGGGTTTTCCAAAAAACGCACCTACCGCATTGCGTAATACCCGCATACGCGTAGCGCCACCCACCAAAAGTACTTCTTGAATATCTGATTTTTTAAGGCCCGCGTCGTGCAAAACCTGCTGGGTCAAGCTCAAGGTACGCTGCATCAATGGTTCGATGAGTTGCGCGAAAAGAGCCAGCTGTAAGCGGTAAGTAATACGCTGCCCTGTAGAGAGGGTCACATCAAACTTAACTTCATCGACCTCTGATAAGGCTTCTTTAATACGGCGAACTTCATTAAGCACACGCCGTTGATCTGTCGCATTGAGTGTAATGGCTGGATGGGGCGCATTGCCGCTATCGGTTATAGAGGAACCTGCAATCGTGCCTTCTGATTCAATATGACGCATCACATAGTCAAATACTAGATGATCGACATCATCACCGCCCAAAGCACTATCTCCGCCCGTCGCAAGTACTTCAAATACCCCACGATCACGCTTCAGAATCGAGAGATCGAAAGTCCCTCCGCCAAGATCATAAACAGCGTAGCAACCTTGCGCGCTATTTTCTAAACCATATGCTATAGCCGCAGCAGTCGGTTCATTCAATAGGCGTAGCACATCGAATCCAGCCAATCGGGCTGCATCTTGTGTCGCTTGTCTTTGCGGTTCATCGAAATAAGCAGGAACCGTAATAACCGCCGGCAAACGCTCAGAATCTTGCTGCAAAGACGCAGCGGTTGGATCAGAGGATTGTTCAGCAAAATAACGTTGAGCGCGCTCACGTAACGCAACCAAAATGTCAGCCGATACTTCTACAGGATTTTTGATACCTGCAGCCGTCTGAATCTGTGCCATCCCAGAAGCATCTACCCAATCGAGTGATGCGTGCGCTGCATGAGGGTTTTCAGGGCGACTGCGTCCCATTAAACGTTTTGCTGAAAAAACCGTATTGACTGGATCTTGCATCGCATTGGTTTGCGCTGCATATCCTACTTCTTTGCTCTTATTAGCATCGATATAGCGCACCACAGAAGGCAATAACCCCCTACCTTGCTCATCCAATAACACTTCAGCACGACCTTCATGCACCGTGGCTACTAAAGAGTGGGTGGTACCTAAATCAATTCCTACTGCTGCGCGCAATGGGCGCGGTGCAGTAGGAGCATCAGGTTCAGAGATTTGTAATAAAGACATGAGTATCAAATGATCGAATAAGTTGCGCGCTTTTGCAAAAAGCCTTCTGGAGCAAATAGCTAGCGCGCAGATGCTGTATGCAAGGTGTCATTTTGACACAGGAATAAAATAGGCCATATTACATGGCTGCGATGCTCAAGAAGCCGCACAATCCACTTCGATACTATTACGTGTAGATTTGGCCTCTTGAATTAAACGATTCAAAAACATTAATTCTCGTACGCTATTTATCGCCTGTACGTTCTCCTGAACTTCTAGATTTTTTGCAAATACCTCAAAACAAAGATCTTGGCGGGCTTGTAATTCATATAAAAGCGTATCTAGCGCAGAACTGTCGCCGGTGGAAGCAGCGGCTTCAATACCCTCTCGCCACTCGATTTGCTGCATTAAAAATGCAGGAGAAAGCGCGTGTACCTGTTGCCCATCTCCAAGCTCGATATTGCGTAAATGCAAAATGTATATAGCCCGCTTCAAAGGATCTTTTAGCGTTTGATAGGCATCGTTTGCACGCGTAGACCATTGTGTTGCAATACGCTTTTGAGCCGCGCCCTGTGAAGCAAAACGGTCCGGATGAATTTGTGCTTGTATCGTACGGTACGCCTCATCTAAATGAGTCTGATTGACAGCAAAACCTTCTGGCAAACCAAAAAGTTCAAAATAGGTGCTATCAGCAAAAGTCATGATGCATGCCTATAAAAGGTCATAAAAAAAGACTGAGAATAAGAATGGAATGCTCAGTGCATGTTGGGCCATTGAGGACACGCCCTAGGAAAATAAAAAAGCGGCATGCGCCGCTTTTTTAGGATCTATTGGAGGGGGTTCGCGTCATGCTGGTTCGCTCTCTACACACGGAAAGATTCACCGCATCCACATTCATCCTTAGCATTGGGATTACGAAATTTAAAGCCTTCGTTTAAACCTTCACGCACAAAATCAAGCTCCGTACCCTGAATATAAGGCAAGCTTTTTTGATTGACTACTAACGATACGCCATGGCTTTCAAAAATTTCATCGCCAGGCCCAAGCTCATCGGCATATTCAAGCTTATAAGCAAACTGTGCACACCCAGAGGTACGCACACCTAAGCGCAAACCCAGCCCTTTGCCTCGACGATCGAGTTCTTTACGTACACGTTGAGCTGCTGATTCAGTCAGGGTAATCATCATATTTGGAAAACACGACAGAAGTGCATTGAAAAAAACGCGGGGGATATATATCCCCCAAAGATCCTAGGGCAATTGAGGACACGCCCTAACATTAAGCGGCAGCTTGCGCAGGCGCAGATCCATACTGCTTTTGATAATCTGCAATCGCAGCTTTAATCGCATCTTCTGCCAAAATTGAGCAATGGATTTTTACAGGTGGCAGAGAAAGCTCTTGTGCGATTCTAGTATTTTTAACATTAGCGGCTTCATCCAATGTCATACCTTTGACCAATTCAGTCAAAAATGAACTAGAAGCAATGGCGGAACCACATCCAAATGTTTTCGATTTGACATCGACGATGCGCCCTTCTTCCACACGAATTTGCAGCTTCATTACATCACCGCAAGCAGGCGCACCGACCATTCCGGTACCAATATGCGTTTCATCTTTTGCGAACGATCCCACATTGCGCGGGTTTTCAAAATGGTCCAAGACTTCGTGACTATAGGCCATGATTTACTCCAATAAAAGTAAGGGGGGTGCAGGCAGGGGAACATTACTCACCCCAACCTACCGTGCTGCACTTATTTTAATGCGCAGCCCATTGCACCGTATTCAAATCAACCCCTTCTTGGTGCATTTCCCAAAGTGGGGAGAGTTCACGTAATTTTGTAATTTTGCGGTGCACGAGGGCAATGACGTAGTCGACTTCTTCTTGCGTAGTGAAACGACCCAAGGTAAAGCGAATCGAGCTGTGTGCAAGTTCGTCATTGCGGCCTAAAGCACGCAGTACATAAGAGGGTTCTAGCGAAGCAGAAGTACATGCAGAGCCTGAGGAAACTGCTACTTCCTTGATCGCCATGATCAGGGATTCGCCTTCAACAAAATTGAAGCTGATATTCAAGCTATGCGGGACTCTATGCTCCATGTCTCCATTGACATACACTTCTTCAATGGTGGATAGGCCCGCTAGCAAACGATCGCGCAAAGCGCGAATACGTATATTATCCGCTTCCATTTCAAGGCGCGCCAGACGAAATGCTTCGCCCATTCCAACAATTTGGTGCGTAGGCAAGGTACCCGAACGCATACCTCGCTCATGCCCGCCGCCATGCATCTGCGCTTCAATACGCACACGCGGCTTGCGGCGTACATATAAGGCCCCTATTCCTTTAGGCCCATATACCTTATGCCCAGAGAAAGACATCAAATCTACAGGCAAGGTAGACAAATCGATAGGCACTTTACCAGCTGCCTGCGCTCCATCCACATGGAAAATAATACCGCGCTCTCGGCATATCGCCCCGATGCGCTCGATATCTTGAACCACCCCAATCTCGTTATTCACCATCATAACGGAGACTAAAATAGTGTCTGGCCGCAAAGATTGTGTGAAATACTCAAGGTCAAGCAAGCCATTTTCAAGCACATTGAGGTAAGTAACCTCAAATCCTTGCCGTTCCAATTCACGGCAGGTATCCAACACGGCTTTATGTTCCGTTTTGACGGTGACAATATGCTTACCCTTACCTTGATAAAAGTGTGCAGCCCCTTTAATAGCAAGGTTGTTAGATTCCGTTGCACCGGACGTCCAAACGATTTCGCGTGAATCGCAATTCAATAGTGCAGCGACTTCTTCGCGCGCATCTTCCACAGCCTGCTCTGCTTCCCAGCCATAAGCATGGCTGCGAGAAGCAGGGTTGCCATATTGCTCACGTAGAACGTGGACCATACGGTCCACCACGCGAGGATCCACCGGTGTGGTGGCGCTGTAATCCATGTAAATAGGTTGGCTTTGCGTGCCGTCTTGCATAATGTGCCCCGAGTAGAGCTATAAAACTGTTTTGAAAAGTCGCAGCCACATTCCACATGATCCAAGCAGGCCCCGCAACGCGCTGGCCTGCCCAAGAAATTTAGATTAAAAATGTCACTACTAAAAGACCAATAATTATAAAGAAATGGCAAATTTAGTCAAGGATAAATTTAAATATCTGCATTTATATTTTATATAAAACAAAATATTATTTTTTTGCAAAACTTACTATGCAAATAATATTTATCTATACCTAATAATTACATTTTAATGCGCATGGATGCAGGCGGCAGAAAAATAAAAAAGGCCGCTCAGAAACATTTTCTTCAGCGGCCTTTATACTTACAATCTTATATATCTTTTTAAAATCTATCCCTGTTGCGGGTTTAATTTATCTGGCTGAATATATAATTTATTTAATGCAGCCAAATATGCTTTAGCAGACGCCACCACAATGTCAGGATCCGTACCCACTCCATTCACCATGCGGCCTGCAGACGCAAGGCGTACGGTTACTTCGCCCTGTGCCTGCGTTCCAGTGGTAATAGCGTTGACGGAATACAGCATAAGCTCAACAGCACTTTCCAATGTTGCCTCGATCGCTTTAAAAGTGGCATCGACTGGACCATTACCTACCGCTTCGCTGCGCACGGTTTGAGAGGTAGTTTGGTTGCTGGCTTGTCCATTTACATCCTCCCCCGACCCTTTTTTTATTGCTGGGGTAGTAAATACGATTTCGGCCCAAGGCTGCTCCCCTGTCTTCGAGCGCTGTTCGAGAGAAACAAATTGATAGGCATCTTCTTGCTCTGCAGTGCGTGCAGCATCTGTCGCTATGGCCAAAATATCTTCGTCGTAGATATCCGCTTTACCATCAGCTAATGTTTTAAAACGAATAAAAATTTGGTTGAGCGCTTCTCCATTGTCATCAGTGGGAAGTTGCACTCCTAGCTCTTGCAGCCTTTGTTTGAGCGCTCCACGTCCTGAGAGCTTGCCCAACACCATCTTGTTTGCACTCCAACCCACATCCTGGGCACGCATAATTTCGTAGGTATCGCGCGCCTTTAAGATTCCATCTTGATGGATGCCTGAGGCATGCGCAAAAGCATTTGCGCCCACAATGGCTTTATTGGGTTGAACGATAAAGCCAGTCGTTTGGGAAACGAGCTTAGATGCACTCACTAGTTGCGTAGCATCAATACGGGTATCCAGCCCAAAGTAATCTTTGCGCGTACGTACCGCCATTACGACTTCTTCTAATGAGGTATTGCCTGCACGCTCACCGAGTCCATTGATCGTACATTCTATTTGACGTGCTCCACCGATGTGCACGCCCGCTAGCGAGTTGGCTACCCCCAACCCCAAATCATTGTGACAATGTACAGACCACACTGCTTTATGCGCATTGGGAATGCGTTCGCGCAGGTTTTTTATCATCAAGCCAAAGCTCTCAGGCATCGCATACCCAACTGTGTCAGGAATATTGATGGTGGTAGCGCCTTCGTCAATCACCGCTTCAATCACCCGACACAAAAAGTCAGGATCAGAACGGCTACTGTCTTCTGGTGAAAACTCGATATCATCACTAAAACCACGCGCAAAACGTACCGCAGTACGCGCACGTTCGAGTACTTGCTCCGGGCTCATCTGCAATTTCTTAGCCATATGCAAAGCAGAGGTTGCCAAGAAAATATGTATACGAAACTGCTCGGCAGCCTTTAAGGCAAGCGCTACGCGCTCAATATCTTTCTCATTAGCACGGGCTAGACTGCACAGCTTACTATCTTTGATCAGCGTGGCTAGTGCTTGTAGCGTCTCGAACTCTCCTTGTGAGCTGGCAGCAAAACCTGCCTCGATCACGTCTACCTTTAGTCGCTCTAGTTGCCTTGCAATTTGGATTTTTTCATCCCGGGTCATTGAAGCACCGGGTGATTGCTCTCCATCGCGCAAAGTCGTATCAAAGATAATAAGGGTGTCTGCCATATTAGTGATGTCCCTACGAAAAAAACTACGTTGAAATTTTTGATTTTGTACGGCGTTTTTTAAACATACGGGCCACCCACAACCCATAGCCTGACAAGCTATACAAAATAAATAAACCAAAAAGCATGAGTGGCGGATCAGAAGAAATCAGCACAAACACGCCCACTACCAATAAAGTCACGCCGAAAGAGACACGATGACGTACATCGAGTGCTTTTCCACTATAAAAAGGTGCGCTCGACACCATAGTGAGCCCTGCATAAATCGTCAATGCAAAAGCCACCCATGGCAAATAAGTCATATCTATTGGCAAACGATGCACCATAGCCAACCATACAAAGCCAGCGATCAGCGCTGCGGCTGCGGGACAGGGAATGCCTTCAAAGAAACTAGGATTGACCTTGCCAATATTGGTATTAAAACGCGCAAGACGTAGTGCGGTTCCGGCGCAATAGATAAAGGCAGCCAACCAACCTAAACGCCCTAAATCTTTTAAAAGCCATTCATACATAATCAGTGCAGGCGCCACACCAAACGAAACCATGTCTGACAAGCTATCATATTGCTCGCCAAAAGCACTTTGGGTCTTAGTCATACGAGCAACACGGCCATCCATACTATCTAAGACCATGGCAATGAAAATCGCGATTGCAGCAATTTCAAACTGGGTGTTCATTGCTTGAACAATGGCAAAAAAACCACAAAAAAGTGCCGCAGTCGTCAAAGCATTAGGCAATAAATAAATCCCCCGCTTGCGCAATAAATTGTGTCGCTTGGAGCGTAGAGGATCCATGAATGAATCGTTTGCTAAATAATGAGAGGTGCGAAAAAAATCAGCGCGCTCTGTACGACCTCGACGACGTCTTAATGTATTCATAAGCAATCTTTAGTGACGAAAGGCAATCGCACGGCAGACCGAAGCACTATATATCTTGAAGATCTGAACGCACGACCACTCAACAAAGAAGGGCCCCTTCGGACCCTTTTAGAAATATCAAAACCACTTTAAGAAGGCCAGTCAGCCAATATAGTCGACGTAGCCGATACCTTCTGACCAATAGACACACGCGGATGGCTGCCAATAGGCAAATATACATCTACTCGCGAGCCAAAACGAATAAAACCGTACCGCGCTCCGCGGCGCACTTCGTCACCCACGCTTACATAGCACAAGATACGACGCGCTACTAAGCCAGCCACCTGAACCAAGCTGATTTTTTGCCCTTGAGGGGTTTCAATAACCAAGGCATTGCGTTCATTAGCAAGCGAGGATTTATCAAGCGCAGCATTCAAAAAAGTGCCTGGAAAATAGCCAGCATGCGTCACTGTGCCATCTACGGACATACGTTGTGAATGTGCATTGAATACGTTCATAAAGACACTGATTTTCAATGCTTCACGATCACCATACGGATCATGACAAGTTTGTATCGCAACTACTCGACCATCAGCAGGGCTCAACACTGCATTAGGATCACTGGGCACTACGCGTGGTGGATCACGGAAAAATTGCAGCATAAAAGCCACTAAAATCCAGAGCGGCCAAGCCCATTTAAATCCAGCGAGCAAATTCACACACAAAGCAGCAACCACTGCCAAAGTAATAAAAACCCAACCTTCGCGTGCAATGATCGGATGAGGATAGTTCATAAAAAAGGATCACTCAATGAGAAAAAAAAACTTCTGAATGATGTTACGCATGTTATAGAACAGCGAGTTGTTGATAAACAGAGCCCAAAGATTACAAGTATGGGGTATGCATGTTGGGGTTCCTTCGTCACCACCAACCTACCAAGATGCCCATGTAAAAGGGCTCTATCAAACTCAACCAACCATAAGAAAAGCAAAGAACGGTAGGTTGGTGGTGACGAAGGAACCCCAACACGCATACCACTGTCTTATTGAGTACCTGCGTAACATCAGTTACTAAAAACCCATGCCCTAGTTTTTAGCGCGGTCGACCAATTTGTTTTTGATCACGCCATGCATCATCGCGCGCAGTTTGCTACCTACCTGCTCAATAGGATGCGCTTCTGTTAAGCGGCGCTCGGATATCAGCTTGGGGTTACCTGCACGATGCTCTAGGATAAAGTTTTTGGCATATTCACCGGTCTGAATATCTTTCAGGACCGCACGCATAGCTTTACGGCTCTCTTCAGTAATAACGCGTGGGCCTGTGACATATTCCCCGTACTCGGCATTATTCGAAATTGAGTAATTCATATTACCAATTCCACCTTCGTAGATGAGATCTACGATAAGTTTTAACTCATGCAAGCATTCAAAATAGGCCATTTCTGGTGCATATCCTGCATCTACCAGAGTTTCAAAGCCGGCTTTAATAAGCTCTACCGCACCGCCGCACAATACGGCTTGTTCACCGAATAAGTCGGTTTCAGTTTCTTCACGGAAATTGGTTTCGATAATCCCTGCACGTCCTCCTCCGTTTGCTACGGCATACGACAAAGCAAGTTCACGCGCCATACCAGAAGCATCTTTGGAAATCGCGATCAAATGCGGTACGCCACCACCCTCTTGATAGGTTGAGCGCACGGTGTGGCCTGGTGCTTTGGGAGCAACCATGATCACATCTAAGTCACTACGAGGAACCACTTGCCCGTAATGCACATTAAATCCATGAGCAAAAGCCAATGCAGCACCTTGCTTGATATGTGGATGTACTTCGTCTTTGTAGACCTGTGCAATTTGCTCATCAGGGAGCAGCATCATTACGATATCGGCTTCTTTCACCGCTTCGGCCACTTCTTTTACCACTAAGCCTGCATTGACTGCTTTTGGCCAAGATGCGCCTTCTTTACGCAGACCCACGATGACCTTCACGCCACTCTCTTTTAGATTCAACGCATGGGCATGCCCTTGTGAGCCGTAGCCGATGATGGCAACAGACTTTCCTTTGATCAAAGAAAAATCGGCATCTTTATCGTAATAAACCTTCACTTCTGCTCCTCTATGAAAAAGGGTTTACTGGAAAAATATCCAGAATCAATCACCCCATAAATATTTCTGTGTTGAATTTGAACTTACGAATTGATTCTGAGCATACGATCCCCACGCCCTATTGCGGAGTTCCCTGTACGCACAATTTCTAAGATCATGCCGGGTTCAAACGCCGCAATAAACGCTTCAATTTTGTCAGTCTTTCCGCTCAGTTCAATGGTGTAAGTCTTCCCGGTAACATCAATGATGCGACCCCGGAAAATATCGGCCATACGCTTTACTTCATCGCGCGCCTCTCCCATCGCTTGCACCTTGATCAACATGAGCTCGCGTTCAATATACGGGCCTTCTGTGAGATCCACTACCTTCACTACTTCAATCAAGCGATTGAGGTGCTTTGTCATTTGCTCAATCATATCTGGCGACCCAAAAGTAGCCAGCGTCATTCTAGAGAGAGAAGGGTCTTCGGTTGGAGCTACACTCAATGTTTCAATATTATAAGCACGAGCCGAAAACAGCCCCACCACACGCGAAAGGGCGCCAGGTTCGTTTTCTAACAAAATAGACAGGATATGTTTCGAGCTCGTCATGCTTTACAAACAAAAAAGGTGAATCATAAACGGCCTAAGGTCACTTAGGGCCAAATCTTCGAATTTCGCTAGGGCATGCCCTCAATTGCCCCAAAGGGTTCATATTTGGGGGAGCAGGAGCGCAGGGACCG
>JASSUF010000035.1:0-18150 GCA_031963365.1 Mycoavidus cysteinexigens | reverse complement strand
TTGATCTATACCCTTATCTCTAACCTTTGCCAGGTTTGAGAACCTGGGGAGTTACGATAATTCTTACATTGTACCGAGATATGCGCTTAGCGGTACCCTGCTAAATGAAGAATTAAACACTACCACTTACTTAAAGCCCGATTTTAAGCATCCGCCAACGCGGTTGCATGCTTACAATGCTGATGTGAGCGATGGTGGCCTAATTCGCAAGCTTGTCGAGCTAAGTGCGTGATCTCGCTCCAATTCCCTTCTAAAATTAATGCCCTTGGCGCTAACCAGGAACCACTGACGCCCATAACATTAGGCAGGGCCAGAAAATGGGGAGCCGATTGGATGGTAATACCGCCCGATGGAAAAAATTTTAGTGTGGGAAAGCTAGCATGCAAATAGTTCAATGCGGATAATCCATGCCCTTCTACCACAGGGAAAAATTTCACCGTGGTATAGCCGGCTTCCAGCACCACCATCATTTCGGAAGGAGTCATCACGCCTGGCAAAAGAGGAAGGTCATGATCTTGTGCAGCCTGCGCTAGGTTTTGGCTAAACCCTGGCGACATAGCGAAGACAGCGCCTGCTTTTTTACCTGCAGCTATTTGATCAGCGTGCAGGACTCTGCCAATACCCACTTGAATATCGGGCGCAATATGTTGCGCACGTTCAAGCACCTCTAGACCCACAGGCGTTCTCAGTGTGATTTCAAATACTTTAATCCCACCCGCATAAAGGGCTCGGCATACTGCCTCTCCAACAGCTACGTCGTCGAAAGTCAAAACAGGAATAACAGGGCCACGGTCAATGATTTCATCAATATTTTTCATTGCTTACTTCTCCAAAATATAGCATCGCACATCGCTTATTTAGATTGCTATCCATTTAGATTGCTATCCATACCCCTCTTACTTTATTTTTAAGGCACTCTCTTGACTACGCTTATTTGTGGTTCACTGGCTTATGATCATGTCATGCAATTCGAAGGTCGCTTTCATGAACATATTTTGTCCGAACACCTATCTACACTGAATCTTTGCTTTTTAGTACCCACGCTACAACGGGAATTTGGTGGCTGCGCGGCTAATATTGCGTATGGCTTAAGGGCGCTTGGAGAGCAGCCACGCATTATGGGAGCATTAGGCGCCTTGGATGCTCAACCTTTTTTAGAACGCCTCCATACGCTTGGCCTGTCTACGCAAGATGTACAGGTATTACCTGGAATGCATTGCGCGCAAGCTATGATTATGACCGACCTAGACCATAATCAAATCACAGCATTCCATCCTGGCGCGATGGCGCATGCACATCTTAAACACGTAGATCATGCTACACCCATTACACTGGGCATCATCGCACCCGATGGCCAGCAAGGCATGTATGAGCATGCGGAGCAATTTTTCCAAGCAGGCATCCCTTTCCTCTTCGATCCGGGCCAGCAACTCCCGCTTTTCGAACCGTCTATGCTCCACCAAATCATTCAATGGGCTGACTACATTACGGTCAACCATTATGAATCCCAACTACTCAGCCGGAAAACGGGATGGTCTATAGAGCATATTGCATCCCAAGTAAAAGCCATGGTTATTACACATAGTGAAGCAGGCGCTATGATCTATCAAGACCATCAAAGCCACACCATTCCAGCTGTGCCGGTTAAACATGCAGTGGATCCGACAGGCTGTGGAGACGCGTTTCGAGCAGGTTTGATTTATGGGATAACGCATCAGCTTGACTGGTTAACCACTGGGCGGCTTGCTAATTTAATGGGTTCCATTAAGATCACACATGCCGGCCCTCAAGGCTATCCCCACACAGAAGAGCTTATTCGCGCACATTTTCAGGAAAATTTTGGATATACATTTTAGGATTTTGAGTAGATGCTTCCGTTTTAATATCTGCTGTACACTCCTTTTTCTTTATACTGCAGTTGCATTACCCGCTGCATGAAGTTGTTCTGTGTAAGTTTTATTTCAAATGCTAAATGGTTAAACCCACTTCTTTTTTGGAAAATATCATGCGTCCTTTTTCTTCTCGATGTGCACTGATTATTCCCCTTGCTGCTTCTTTAATTGGCCTTGCAAGCCTGCAAGGTTGTGCTTATCAAAGCAGTGCCGCAGATGTCTATAGAGGCGGGCAAGCACAACGCGAAGCACATATTCGTTTCGGAGTAGTTGAAAGTACGCGTCTTGTCAAAATTCAAAATGATAATGGGCAACCTTCAGGCCTTGGGACCCTTGGAGGCGGCTTAGCAGGTGCTGCAGTAGGAAGCGCCTTTGGCGGAGGACACGGCTCTTTGATCACCGGCGTCGGAGGAGCATTGCAGGTGCGCTCGTAGGCAATCAAGCAGAACGGCGTTTTAGCACTAAAGATGGTGTTGAAATCACCGTACGCTTAGATAACGGCAGCTTGCGCGCGATTACCCAAGAAGTGACGAGGGAAATCTTCTATGCAGGCGACCGCGTTCGTTTGTTAACCAGCCAGGGTGTCACACGCGTGACACACTAAAATTGTAATCTCCAATTTTGCTTTAACCACACAATTGATTGCATCCTCCTCTATAAGGCGTAAACTACAGCCCACTGTATAGCACTGCTGCTGGAAAATGCACTCTGCAGCAGTGCATTTCTATACATTCGTTCTCACAGCCATTCTATTTACCTTAAACAGGTAATTACTCCTCTCTACAAATCAGAAAATCAGTATTTCAACGTATAGTAAACATACAAAAAACACTCTTCGAATAAACCTTTTGCCCTATCCAAAAAATAAATTTTTCTCGAAGAGAACAGTGAAACTTATTACGAGAGAAACCTGCTATGCCGACGACAAATAATATTACTCTTTCTAATTGGTGTTTTATGCCCTGTGGACTTTCTCCCCGACGATCTATCCCCACCCAACGTCCAAGCAAGCATTTGGAATCAGCGCGGTTGCAAAACCACAGACAGTCAGCCGATTTCACGACCACTCTTCGCTCCCCAACAGAGCAAGCGCCGGCAGCCCCGCATGGACAGATCACACACCGCCGCACTAGAAGTGGAGCGGTACCGCTTAGAATTAACACTGCCATTCCTGAAAATAATAGTGAAAGCCAACGTGACTATAATATAGCGCTTGCAGCATTTGAAGCAGCCATATCATTAATGGAACAGCGTGAAAAATTGCCGTATTTCAAAGAAGCATGTGAATCTGTAGAGGGGTTTGATTATAAGTTAGAGCAACTGCTATCTGGTTTTAAAGAAATACAAAATATTTTTAACAGGCCCGATTTTTTTAAAAGCCAAAGCCCTCGCTCTAACCCAATCACCCCAGTAGAATCTCCTTTGGAGAACTTTCAAAAGAACCCTCTGGCGAGAGATAAAGCTTTTAGCCCATTAGAAGACATCTTAGAGGACTTCAAAGCAGTCAGCACCGTTCTGAATAAAAAACAGCCTTCCAATATCCTTCGCATAATAAACTGTGTGATAGCAGTAGGCTTGACTATATCGGCTTTTATTTTTACAGCTACCTTACCATTAGCGATATTAAGCGTAACCTATTGCATTGCATTTGAATTTTATGCGCATCAAATAGAAAAACGTTCAAAAATTTTGCATACTCTCGAAGGATATCTCACCACATTAAATGAGAACCCTCTAATAAAAGCAAATCGCTCTATTGTCGGTGGTACGCATGTGATCTGTCCCCCCAACATGATGACCGCCGTCCTTTGAAAACCTGCATATATATTCAAAAGCAATGATCAAAAGTCGGTAGTGCGCATGTTGGGGAACGCTGCTCACCATTTTTTAGCGGCAAATTGCTTTAAGGCCGCTCATGAATGGGGAAAGGCCAAGGGGTATTGGGCGCTAGCGTGGTTTTCAACGTAGAAGTGCTTGATTTGGATGCGCTTGCGCTCTTTTTAGTTGTCCCTTTTTTAGCAGCAGCTTTTTTAGGAGTACTGGTTGTAGCAGCCATTTTTGCTTCGGCCGTGCGTTTTTGCGCAGCAGGTGTTTGTTTTTTGGCTGGTGTTTTAGAGGCTTCTGCTTTTTGAGTAACCGCCTTTGCTGCAGATTTTTTCGGTGCAGATGGTGAGGTTACCGATTTTGAAGCGGCTACTTTTTGGACTGGTGCTTTCTGAGCAGTCTTGGGTGTAACCGTCACTTTTTTTGTAGCTACGTTTACACTGGTTTTGGGGATGGATGCTTTTTTAGTATCGGCTACCTGAGCTGCTGGTTTAGCGCTGTTTTTTGCAGCTACTGCAGAGACTGTTTTGCGTGCAGGGCTGGCCGTTTTTGGAGCTGCAGCACTTTTGCTCGGTGCAGCCGCTTTGCGTGCAACGTTCGCCGTACTTTTTACACCCGTTTGATCGATTGCTGCTTTAGCAATAGCTGCTGCATTGGTAGCAGCATGTACTATGGCATCTACTACCGCACTGATAACTTTCTCCACCATCGCATCCATTGCGTGTGATGTGCTAGTCATCATTTCCTGCATAGCTTCTGCCTTAACCGCTACTTTTTTAGCTATCGCTTTACCCACTGCTACCGTTTTAACTGCTGCTGGCTTGATATTTGCTGTTTTAGGAGCAGTAACCGCTTTGGTTGACGGAGCAGTTTTAGAAGCCACTTGTTTTTTTGTTGCAGTTTTATTTGTTACGGCCTTGGCAGGTATTTTTTGCACCCCTGTTTTTTTCATATCAGCCATAGGGCTAGCTTTACCCCCTACTTTTTGTGCTGCTTTCGTTGTCACCTTCGACGCTGCTTTTGCCATTAGATGGCCTCCTTTATAAACGGTAAGGCATTACAAAAAACACGTTTAAAAATAGAAAAATGTATCGCTAAAAATTTTAAATGTAAGACATTCTAATATTAACTGGAGTATGCCAAACAATGCATGCTATGGGGCCGATTTATGCAGGAAGTAGCAGTAAAAAATGAGGGTACAGAATCAGGAGAGCATTCGTTAAAACCAACTAAGGGGTTTTTCGTACCAAGCACTATAGTTTTTGCTCACCAATTCAATTATGGAGCGGTAGCCTATTTTGGCGAAGACATTATTGGCTGGAACTATTTTTTTGAGCGCCCGTAAATCAGCTTTTGCACCGTAATCCAGTAACCATCTTGCTATGCTAGCATAGCCATTTTCGGTTGCTATTTCTAATGGAGTCCTATTTTTAATCCCACCGCGTAGATCCACTTTTGCGCCCTGTTCAAGCAAAAGCATAACTATTTGCATGTGGTCATTTTTAACAGCAACATGCAGTGGAGTCATATTTTTTGAGTTTTGTACGTCTTTATTTGCACCACACTTCAATAAAAGTCTAGCTATTTCCAGATGCCCAGCCGCGGCTGCGATATATAAAGGCGTAATGTTTTCTAAGCTCTGCGGATCTATCCATACTCTGTACTGCAAGAAAAGCCTGACCATCTGAATATGGCCCTTTTCAACTGCAATATGCTGTGCAGTGATGCCTGCGCTATCTGGTAAATTAATTTGCGCACCGTGCATCAGTAAAAGTGTAGCTATCTCGCTATAGCCTTTGGCTGCTGCTATATGCAGCGCACTGTTTTTTTTGGAATTCTGTAGATTTACCTGTGCACCTTGCTCCAATAAGCATCTCACTACCCTCTTCCGACCATTTTCAACAGCTAGTTGAAGCGCAGTTATTCCATCACCATCTTGTAAATCTATTTTTGCATCATGCGCCAGTAAAAGTTGGACTATATCCGCGCTCCCCTCAGCCGCGGCTAGATGGAGTGCCGTTATTTTTTTCAGGCCTTGCGCATTGACCTCGGCACCCTTTGCAACTAAGAGTTTAGCTATCTCTACATGGCCATTTTTCGCTGCGATGTGCAGCGCAGTCATTTTTTTAGCATCACTCAGATTGGCATCGGCACCACACTTCAGCAAAAGTTTAAGTATTGGGGCAGCGTTTTGATTAGCAGCAATATGCAGTGCAGTTATTTTTTGAATATTTTGCACATTTACGCTGCTTCTGCTGTGTTGAAGCAAGAGTCTGACGAGCTTAATACGCTTATTTTGAGTAGCGATATATAATGGGCTCATTCCTTCAGAATCTAGCAAGCCCAATTCTGCGCCATGCGCTAGTAAAAGTCGGATTATCTGAACATTGCGCTCTTGAATAGCTATGTGCAGCGGAGATTTCCCATTAGCATCTTGCCAATTTACATGGCGTTGAAGCTTTAGCAAGGCGCCAAGCTCCAATAAGATTTGGGTTATGGCCGTATTATTTTGAGCAACAGCAACATGTAATGGAATCCTCCCTTGAAAATCGGGTATGTCCATACTTGCACAGCCTATTAGCAAGCACTTAATTATATTGGCATGGCCCTTTTCAACGGCAATGTTCAGAGGCGTTCTTCCTTGCCCATCTCGCAAATTAGGGTTTGCATTGTATTCAGATAATAAGCGTTGAACGATCTCAAAATGCCCCTCTTGTGCAGCGCCATGCAGGCCTCCTCCATCTCTTTGCCCATCATGCTCATCCACCTCCACGCCCATATCTACCAATAAGGAAAGGAAGCCTTGCATTCCAGACTGGGCTGCCCAATATATGGGGTTCAACTGGAGATCTCCATACCTGTGAGCGTGGAGAAACAGGTTGCTTTTAACCATGTTTGCCATCACGTCATGGCTATTTTCGGTTAAAAAAGCAGACATCAACCCACCTGCAAGCCGGTTACTTGGAATACTCCAAAAAGCCTCCATACAGGGCTCTTCATTTTGTATAAGCAGCGCGGCTATATTGTTACGTAAAAAACGAACTCGCTCCCTATCCATCAATTTTTCCCGCGGCAAGGAAAGCCCACTATCTATCAAATACTGTCGAATGCACTCTGAATCATTCGGTTTATCCGATAAAATCAGCTTCATCGCTTGAATAGGATGGCCTCTTTTGATCTGTTGGAAGAAAACGCTATAAATGAGCTCTTCGAAGGCTGGGTTTTCGACAAATGCTCTTTTAGCTTGTTGGGAAAATAATATTTTGTATATTTTCTCTCCATCTTCTTCCGAACAAAGCTCTTTCATTTCTGGATGGAATAGCTCAGATAGCACCCTATATGCGTAAGCAAGGCCCGTTTTACTCGTTAACGAGAAATTTCTAAAATCATTTGGCAAGCAATTTTTTAGTATTTCTAACCATATTTCTGGAGGAACCCGATTTAGCAGATTGTTTTTTTCACGAAGTCTAGACAGTGCTTTTTCAATGGCGGCCTCTATGGCAGCCTCTATGTCACGGATACTATTCTGGTGCTCCGGAGTCGCAGAGTGAGCAGTGGAGGTATGCTGAGCAAAAGCGGGGAGATATGCACGGAAGAAAGAGGTGGAACTATTGTTAGACAGGGCTTGCACCATATCTGATCCTTTTTTAGAAAAGAGAGCGTTACTGCTTCATAAGATAAACCGCCCAAGGGGAGACTCTCGGCAACGATGCCCCATCAAAGTGCCGCTCTCTTTTTTAAAAGGAGAAAATCGCAATGCTTTTGCCTTTAACGCAGCATCTAGGGTGTGTCCTCAATATCTGTAATAAACCGATACCGATTACCTTAACCATCAAGCAACTCTCTGGTTTTAAGGTAAGTAATATTACTGAGTAATCGCTGCAATAGCCTGGACTAAGCCCCTGAAAATTGACCAAAATCAGGGGTAAAGCTATTTACTCCCGATTCAGTCAAAATCTAACCTTACATTACAGTAACCATGAATTAAGTACAGGGTTTCTATTCAATGGAGATTCTTCGAACCGCTCTAATTTTTCCAATCCAATAGGAAGTCCTGCCGCTTTTTGTGCTCTTTGCACGTACCTTCTCAATCTATTCGGTGACAATAACGAGATTGATTCCATACCTTTAGCCGTATAAAAATAGAGTTGCTGCTCTTTTATATAGAGTGGCATGACATTGCTAAAGCTCTGCTCAACCAAAATATTAGTAAAGAGAAATATAAAACGATCAGAATTTAAAGTAGGCAATAAACGATATAGCGTATCGCTATGGAGATCTGGTGCAGCAACTACTTCAACGTCAGCAAAGAGCGCATCACTTTTTTTGAGTTTTTGCATAAGGCGCTCGAACCATACAGTTGGCAAAGAAAGTTTGGTATCTGATGAGTCGACGACTGCCTCGCTGATCCGCTTCTTTTCCTTTTTGATTTGTACTGATGCGACCAAATGCTCTTGCGTCTCGAACGGCAAGCATAGCTGTTTGCACAAGGCACGGGCTGCTGCAATTCTAACCCACTCTTTTTCGGCCTGTGATAGAACACTTAGGCATTCGAGCACTTCCTCAGGCACATCAGGTACTTTGCCTAATGCCTCAATAACAGCACTCCTAATCTTATCACTCTCATTTTTTGATCGCACTAACGCAATCAAGCGTTTTAGCACCATATCGGGCAAAAATGGCTGTTCACCTAATGTATGGATCACCGAAACTTTGACCCACTCATTCTCCTCTGTCTTTCGAACTAATTCGCTCAGTTTCTCAAGCCACATAGGCGGTAAGGATTGTTGAGCACCAAGTACTTCAAGCACAGCAACCCTAACCCATTCACTCTCTACCTCCAAAAGTACTAATGCGATCAGACATTCAAGCATTGCGAGTGGCAATGGTGACTGAGCTCCTAATGCACGGACTGCCGTAACTCTGACTCTTCCACTCTCTTCTTGTTTTAGCATCAAATCGCTCAAGCATTCTAATTTTTGAAGAGGCAAAGGTTGCTGCCTACCTAGCGCTTGGATAGCTGCGACTCTCACCTCTTCGTCATCCTCTTTATCCAATGCTAAATCACTCAGCAGATTGAGCATTGCAGGTGACAAAGCTAATTGGGTAGCTAACACATCAATTGCTGCTGCTCTTAAGGCCTGATCCTTCTCTTTCTTTAATGCCAACTCGCTCAATTGTGTGAGTACTGAAATTGGCAAAGACAATTGGGCGCCCAACGCTTTAACCGCTGCCTTACTGACCCATGGATCTGTGTCTTTTATTGTGGCAGTCAAACCTTTCAAACCCTTCTCAGATAGCGTAGGGCGCGCACCCAGAGTCATAATGATCTTTGTCTTGATTTTCTCTGCGGACTTGCTTAACAAACGCTTGAGTAGTAAAGATTCGGGAAAAGCAGGCTGACGCCCCAACAAACTCTCTGCAGTGATTTTGATCTCTGCATCAAGCCAATTCCCCAGATTAGACTCAATTTTCTCAATCCTGGCTTTATTTAATCCGGCTCGCGCTTCTTGTAGGCAACCCATCAGTAGCCGCTGTTGCGCAATACCCAGAAGGTCTTGAGGTTCTTGTTCTAAAAGATCAAAAAAAGCTTCAAGTGTGGAACTTTTATCTTTAAGCAGCCCCGCCACCATCGGCCAGACAATCTCATAGCGCGGGTCATATTTATGTTGCTGTACAAAATCCTTAGTCAGCTCTTTGCTAAGCGTAAGCGTTGAGTCAGGTATGAAACCAGATTCAGGCCCTAAATAAGCTGCTATATGCCGGGCCAACCACTTGGCTGCAAAAAACTCTTGAAAGGTCAAGTGAAGAAAGTGGTAGGAACGATCATATTCGCGCAAATGGGCATCTGCGGTATGTAAAAACGAGGTTTGTTTCAAATCATGACTGAGTTGCAATGGCAATTCTTTGCCACGCACTTGATTGAGCTGATCTTTGAGCTGCTTGAGGTAAGACAGATCAAACTCTATGCGCGTGTCTTGTAATCCCTGGAAAGCGAGATAGCCTAGGTAGTCATTTTCGGCAGAAACCAGCTGTGCTTCGACTTCTTTCTCGGAAAGATTCTGGATGTCGTGTAACTTGAGCAATACTCCCTGCGATGTTTTTCCTAAGCGAATACTATCTTTATGCCATAGTTTATTGACCATAGCTTGATAGAGCTCAGTCATAGTCGCCATGCCGCTCGCGTTGTTGGAAGACTGCATAGCATCCCAGCTATAACAAAGCACATCGAGTTGCACTGGAATATTAACCAGCTCTTGGATCAACGGAGTGCGCTGGATAAAAGAATGGATTGCAGTCGCTGCAACTGGCTCGGCTTTATTTAAGTAGTCTTGTACATTTTTTGAGCTAAACCCAATCGTTTCAAGTTCGAGGTCCACTTGCTCTAGGGTGGTGGATTCTATTCCAGAGGGCCTAGAAGTAAGTAAGACATTAGCGTGCTTAAGCAATGTCGTCAAAAAATCGCCTAAAGGACTATCTTGCCCCAACTCAGTAGAAACTTCATCGAGACCATCCAAAATAAAGAGAATTTTATTAGCGCGTTGGCTTAAGATGCTAGCGAATGCCTCTTTGTCGGGATGTTGGCTGAAATATTTCTCGCACAGCAGCGCTTCCAGATTACGTGCGGTATAGTTTTTGAGTTGACGTAGGGGCAGCCATAGCACTGCGTCGAAACGGTTTTTCCACAAACCATTGTGACTATATTCGTAAACCAATTTTTTGCATAAAGTAGTCTTACCTATACCGGCGCGCCCTTGAATGAGAATTTTCTTCGGAGCGCCTACGACTCCATTACGCAGCATGCGCTCATCGAATAATTCTTCCAGTTTAATCAGCGCGTGCAAATTAGACTCAGCCACCCTCTCATAGCTTGAGATGCGGTGAAAAACGGACGACTGTTTCTGAAGCGCTTGTTTCTCTTTTTCACGCTGCAATGGCGCTTCAACGATCGCTAAATTGATATAGCAAGAGGCAAGCTCCAACGCATCGCCAGAAATGCGCTGTATCAACAAAGAAGACTGATAATAATCACACAAAGTTGCGCGGATCTGGGTCCATTGAGAAGCCACATCGGATGAGGGAGGATGCAAAAACGCCTTTATAGCGGCCATATCGGTTATCAGTCCAGACAAGGACTGGAGGTTCGCATCTTGTCGTGCTTTATCTCGCGCAATCTGCAAGAGCGTATTGCTAGGCGCAGCATGCCAAAATGCATGCCAAGCAGGCGGAGCATATGCATTGCGCTCCATGTCGCTCATAACCAAATTCTGCCATTGCGATATGCGATCCAGCGTCGCCCTCGCATAAAGCTTGATCGCCTCGCGTTTCCCCCAAGCAATGCGCCCTTCCGATAGTGCTTTGAGCAGCCTAAGTGCACCCTCTTGCATGGATAACTCGACCTGTGCGCATGCTAAACGCTCTAAGCGGTCACATAAACCGCGCAAGAAATTTTCATGGTACGGATTACTGGCTTTATCTAAGGTAGCCTCTAGTAAATCTAATCGGCCTGCTGCAACACCCACGCCGAAAAATAGATCCATAAGTCGTAGCTGCACATACCAAGGTTGCGAACGGTCTAGAGAAATACCACTTAACCCTTCGCGCAAAGATTCAAGCGCCTTCAAAAACCGGTCAGGCTCCACACCGGCCACAATAATCGCACTCAATGGACTACCAGGCAGCGCAGTATTAGCAGCAATGATTTTAAAAATTCCACCTGTCAAATACAGTAGTCCCGCCATACTGGGCCCTACATACTTTTCGACCTTATCCCAAAATGTTTCATTTTTTGGCAAATTGACGAGGGCTTGCTGGATATATTCTATTGACCAGGTCAAATCCGGGCAGGCATTTTTCAATTTCTTTAATGCTTGCATAAGCGCACGGTGAAGCTCCGAATCCAGGTCTTGAATGGCAAAATCCACCATGTAATCTAGCAACATGGACACGGTATGAAGCAGCGCGCGCACTTGGAGTAAGTTTTGATTCACCTGGATCTGCTGTAAAGGTACCAGCAATGCTTTTAGCAATACCACGGCATCTCCAGCAGAATGCGCATCCTGCTTCAGGTGGGAGCGCAGCAATATCATGACTGACAATGCGTATAACAAACCCAAATCCACTGGAGCGTTTCTCTCGGGTTCTAACGCTCCCAGAAGCGCCTCCGTGATTTTTCGATGCAAACCTGCATGGTTAATAGAGCCCAGCGCGACGAGTTCTTGGATATGGGCACATTGCTTCACACCACGCTGGACAAATTGTTCCAACACCTCATAGGCTTGGTCCAATAAAGATTTTTGCAGCCTCTCTGAAAGATTTTCTTGGTGTAAACACCAAGCCAAATGGCGAGTTTCTTGCACAGCTTCGCAGCGGGTAACTACCGTGTAATTCGGTATAGAAGATGCGGGTTGGGACAATTTCACAAAAAAAGGAGGCTGCGTTAATAATGCGTTTATACGAGCCTCAAAAGCTGAGGCCTTGGATTTAGATTGGAAACTTTCTATGGCCGCATTATTTTTTTTGGTAGGAATCGGCGTATTTTCTTGTAAGGGATTGGGGCCAGCCTTAGCTAGAAAGTCTGCATACTCAAAATATATGCACTCAAGTGCTTCTTTTGCCCCTTCATCTTCAGGATTCTCTTCCAGGACTTTTTCATTAATTTCTATACTATCGAGATAGGCTTGATTGCGCGCTTCCTTATCTTCATCCTTTCGATATGCCTTTTCCTGTGATGAGAGGTTTTGTGCCGATATTCCATGCGCAGACTGGCTCACACCAACCCCTAATTTTTTACCTATACCCTGTAAACCACCAATCACCTTACTCTCCAATTTGCATCGTTCTTTATCTTTAAATTCAGATAAATCCAATAATGCAGATTGAGCGGGCTTATATTTTCCAAAAATACATTGAGACTATTCTGCTTTTAAACAGAGGCTCTGCTATTGCTCGAACATTTTTTACACAGGCAAACCACAAAAAAGCCACGCCATGTAAAGTGCTCTAGCTTTACATGGCGTGGCTTTTTATTAATCAATGCATCATTGAAAAATACTCTGCTACTCAGCAGCATCTACTCCCAATTCAACATCCCACCGGTCTGATATTCAATCACACGTGTTTCAAAGAAATTACGCTCTTTTTTAAGATCGATCATTTCACTCATCCAAGGAAACGGATTTTCTTCGTTGGAAAAGAGAGGGTCCAGGCCGATTTGCATGCAGCGGCGATTGCAAATAAAGCGTAAATAGCCTTTGAACATTGCAGCATTGAGCCCTAGTACTCCGCGCGGCATGGTGTCTTCTGCGTAGCGGTACTCTAGGTCTACTGCTTTTTTAAAGAGCTCAGCGATTTCTTGGCGAAACTCTGCTGTCCATAAATGAGGATTTTCTAGTTTGATTTGATTGATCAGATCAATGCCGAAACTGCAATGCAAAGACTCATCTCTGAGAATGTATTGATACTGCTCAGCAGAGCCTGTCATTTTGTTTTGCCGACCCAGCGCCAAAATCTGTGTAAAGCCTACATAAAAGAACAAGCCCTCCATTACACAGGCGAACATGATGAGGGATCTCAGCAAAGCTTGATCCGCTTCTACGGTTCCCGTTTGGAAAGTGGGCTCAGTAAGAGGCTGGATGAAGGAAAGCAGGAATTCATCTTTGGCACGAATGGAGTCTATCTCGTGATAAGCGTTGAATACTTCAGCCTCATCCAAACCCAAGGATTCGACGATGTATTGGTAAGAGTGCGTATGCACGGCTTCATTGAAGGCCTGGAATAATAAAAACTGACGGCATTCTGGCGCGGTGATAAAGCGGTAAATTCCAAGAACAATATTATTAGCAGCGAGTGAATCTGCAGTAACGAAAAAACCTAAGTTCCGTTTAACGAGGCGGCGTTCATCCTCAGTTAAGCCATTGGGATCTTTCCACAGCGCAATATCGCGCGACATATTAATTTCTTGCGGCATCCAGTGGTTTGAGCAACCAGCAAGATATTTTTCCCAAGCCCATTTGTATTTGATAGGCACTAGCTGGTTTACATCGGTTTTGCCATTGATAATGCGTTTATCTGCTGCTTTTACGCGTGCAGCTTGAGTAGCCGCCGCATCAGAGTGAGCAGATGCAGGCGTGACGGGTGATGGTGTATCTTGTGAAGAGGCGCTGGTTTGTGTTTCTTCCCAGTCAAGTGTTGAACTCATAGCATTTCCTGATAGTACGGCGTAGGTTGGTGGTGACGAAGGAACCCCAACATGCACACCACCGACTTGTAATCATCGCTTCTGGATATACATGCAGGTTTTAAAAGGACCTTGGTCATCGTGTTGGGGTTCGTACCTCACCACCAACCTACGCAGATATAAATTTTGTAGATAAACCTTTTACTGGCAGGCTTCGCATTCTTCGAACCCTGCATCGCCTGGCCTTAAAAAGCAAGCTGGCCCAGCAATATCATCTTGCGCGCTCTGAGCATCGTTATGTGGGGTCCCAACCGCCACTGCATTTAAAACCCCTTTCTCAACCGTGGATTTTTCAACGTGGGTCGCGCCCATTGTACGGAGGTAGTAGGTTGTTTTAAGGCCGCGTTTCCAAGCTAGTTTATAAATTTCATCTAGCTTTTTGCCCGATGCGCCGGCCATGTAAATATTCAGGGATTGGCCCTGATCAATCCATTTTTGGCGCCTAGCTGCTGCTTCTACTAACCAGACTGGGTTCATCTCAAAAGCCGTAGCATAGAGTGCACGCAGATCTTCAGGAATGCGCTCGATTCGCCCAAGTGCTCCATCGAAATATTTCAGATCTGCCACCATCACCTCATCCCACAAGCCTCGCGCTTTTAAATCACGCACTAAGTACTCATTGACGATAGTGAACTCTCCAGACAAATTCGATTTCACAAAGAGATTCTGGAAGGTGGGCTCAATACACGCAGATACACCAATAATGTTTGAAATCGTGGCGGTGGGTGCAATGGCTACGCAGTTTGAATTGCGCATACCATGGGTGGCGATTTGCAAACGCAATGCATCCCAATCTAAGGTGCTAGATCTATCTACTTCGAGATGTCCTTTGCGCGTAGTCTCAAGCATCGCAATCGAATCTTGCCCAATTATTCCACGGTCCCACAACGAGCCTTTATATGTTGCATAGCATCCCCGCTCACGCGCAAGCTCGGAAGAGGCTGCATAGGCGTAGTAGCAAATGACTTCCATCGAGCGATCTGCAAATTCGACTGCTTCTGTGCAAGCATAAGGCACGCGCAATTGTTGCAAACAATCCTGGAAGCCCATCATGCCTAAACCTACTGGCCGATGTTTGATATTGGAGTGGCGCGCTTTTTGTACTGCGTAGTAGTTCAGATCGATCACGTTGTCGAGCATACGCATCGCGGTCTGAATGGTCTTTTTAAGTTTGTCATGATTGAACACATGCGCACCAATCATTTTACCTTCACCGTTGCTACGATCCGTTTCTGATACGACATCGGGTAGCAAATGCGCAACCAAGTTAATCGAACCTAAGTTACAAACCGCAATCTCTTCATCATTGGTATTGAGTGTAATTTCTGTACACAGATTCGAAGAGTGCACGACCCCCATATGCTGCTGAGGGGAACGGATATTGCAAGGATCTTTGAACGTAATCCAAGGATGGCCGGTTTCAAACAACATCCCTAGCATCTTGCGCCATAACTGCGCAGCAGGCACTTTTTTGAACAGTCGGATCTCTCCACGCGCTGCGCGTGCTTCATACTCTTGATACGCTACATCAAACTCTGCACCGTATAGATCATGCAAATCGGGACAATCAGACGGAGAAAATAAGGTCCACTCCCCCTCTTCCATCACACGCTTCATAAACAGATCAGGGATCCAGTTCGCCGTGTTCATATCGTGGGTACGGCGACGGTCATCCCCGGTGTTTTTGCGCAACTCGAGGAACTCTTCAATGTCCAAATGCCATGTTTCAAGGTAAGCACATACTGCACCTTTACGTTTTCCACCTTGATTGACCGCTACTGCAGTGTCATTCACCACTTTCAGAAAAGGCACGACACCTTGCGATTTACCATTGGTGCCTTTGATGTGCGAGCCTAGTGCGCGCACAGGCGTCCAGTCATTGCCCAGGCCGCCAGCAAATTTGGAGAGTAGTGCGTTTTCTTTTAGTGCTTCATAGATGTCTTCTAAATCATCACCTACCGTTGTTAAGTAGCAAGAAGACAGCTGAGGGCGGCGCGTACCTGCATTAAAGAGCGTAGGCGTAGAGCTCATAAAATCAAAGCTGGAGAGCACGTTATAAAACTCAATAGCACGCGCTTCTCGATCTGTTTCATTTAGAGATAAACCCATTGCTACGCGCATAAAAAATACTTGAGGCAATTCAATGCGCCGCCCTTCATGATGCAAGAAATAACGGTCATAGAGGGTCTGTAAGCCCAGATATCCGAATTTCAAGTCACGGCCGGCATCTAGGGCCGCACCCAGTCTGGCTAAATCGAATGTTGCCAAGCGCTCATCGAGCAATTGCACTTCAATACCTCGTGCAATAGCGCGTGAGAAAGCTTGCGCATAGCGGGTATGCATATGCGCTTGCAGAACCTCCTCTTCAAACACTTCACGGCGCAATGTATGCAACAAAATGCGAGCAGCTACACGGCTATAAACCGGGTCTTTTTCAATCAAGGTACGGGCGGCAAGGATGGCGCAGTCATATACCTGGCTCATCGGCACGCCGTCGTACAAATTCTTGATGGTTTCGCTAACAATGGGCTCAGGCTTGGCATATTCCCCTAATCCCTCGCAGGCAGAGGTAATCAGGGCCAACAAGGCCAATTTATCCAGAGGGCGCAGCACCCCATTTTCAGTGACTTGTATACCGGGCGCTTGTGCTTCTAAGGCTTTTTGCACTTGTTCTTGTGCTTGCAAACGCGCCTGTGCGCGCTTTTCGCGATAGAGCACGTAGGAACGCGCTACATGATGCTCCCCGGCCCGCATTAGCGCTAATTCCACTTGATCTTGAATATCTTCAATGTGGAAAGTGCCACCTTGTGACCGGCTACGCAGCAGTGCACGCACTACGGCATGGGTAATTTCCTCCACCAGCTCGCGAGTTCGTGCGGATTCTGCGCTGTGCTCCCCATAGGTTGCACTGTGGACTGCTAGAAAAGCTTTATGGATGGCCAAGGCAATTTTGGCTGGTTCAAAAGGCACTACCGATCCGTTACGGCGAATAACGTTGTAGTCTGCAAAAGTAACGGACTGCGCCAGTAAAGTTTCGCTTGTAGCCTGCGCAGACAAGCTGTGGGCTAACGCTTGTTCGAGCGCAAGATGCGTAGCAGAGTCCGATGTAAGCGGCTCGGCAATAGATAGATCTGTAGAGGCGTTCATTAAGACGTCGTCGGCTGAAAAAAATAGTGGATGAAGTTTTTTGGGAAAACTCCCGGGCTTCTGAATAGGTTGTCGTGTAATAGGCTGATTTACTGCATGCTCGTTGCAGGTATCGCTCTTTATTTTTGGGTTAAAAACAAGAAATTTTACGCACTGGACCGCTTTAGCAGCCCTTATTCTAACAAGCTCTGCCAGCGGGCTTAACCACCATATATTGTGGCCAGTCATCAAGAAGGCACAAATTATAGTGTTTTTTTAGAAAAACAAAACCATAAAGCATGAAAATTTTTCTAAAAAAATCGCCAAGGCATGCCCGGTAAGGGAGAGAGGTCGATAACGCTATTGGAAAGGGAAAAATAACGTGTGAGGAGCCAAATTTTCTCGTACACGCTTCCAGTCAAAAAAGGGTCCTGGGTCCGTTTTTCTGCCTGGAGCGATGTCGGAATGACCCACGCAATGGGCAAGCGGATACGCCTTCAGTAACGAAAAGATAAGCCGATTTAAAGCGCAATATTGTGCACTCTCAAAAGGCTGATCGTCTGTACCTTCAAGCTCAATACCAATGGAAAAATCATTGCACCGTTCACGCCCCAAAAAAGAAGAGGGGCCAGCATGCCAAGCACGCTCAAGACAGGAGACAAATTGCACAACCTGCCCCATACGATCAATTAAAAAATGGGCGGATACACAAACACCGCGCAAATGATCGTAATACGGGTGCGCATCATGTGCTAATTGATTGCAGAAAAAATCACAAATAGCCTGCCCGCCAAATTGGCTAGGAGGCAGGCTAATGTTATGCACGACCAAGAGCGTGGGGGCCATGCCCTCGGGCCGCGCATCGGTATTGGGTGAAATCACATGCCGAGTATTAGCTACCCACCCTGCAGCATCTACAGAGAATTCAGCGGGTAAGTCAGGCATAGACATCGTTTTTCCCTTGCAATATTAAATAAATTTCTTTCGAAACCCTGTAGCGGCATCAATAAATGGTAGGTTGGTGGTGACGAAGGAACCCCAACATGCACGCCATGACGTCCTTGATGA
>JASSUF010000034.1:0-18198 GCA_031963365.1 Mycoavidus cysteinexigens | reverse complement strand
AACTCAATGTAAAATTTAACTATGACTTTAGGCACACAAAATTCCTGACACTACCTCCAGCGGTGTTTGGCTAACACCTTAGCTGCGCTGAGCTTCACCTCCCTCTTCGGGCCCTTCATCAACGCGATCAAGGCCTCTAAGGCCGAGGCCGGTAACGAAGCCTGCTGACCCAAGGCATTAGCCGCGCGGCACTTCACATCCCAGTACGAGTCCTTTGTCAACGCGATCAATGCATCTAAGTCCGAGACCGGTAGCGAAGAATGCTTAACTAAGGCATCAGTCGCATTGCGTTTCACCTGCCAGTCCGGATCCTTCGTCAACGCGATCAACGCCTCTAAAGCCGAGGCCGGTAATGACGTCTGCTGACCTAAGGCATTAGCCACGCGGCACTTCACCTCCCTGTCCGGGTCCTTCGTCAACGCGATTAAGGCCTCTAAGGCCGAGGCCGGTAACGGAGACTGCTTACCTAAGACATCAGCCGCGCGGTACTTCACCCCCCAGTTCGGGTCCTTCGTCAATGCGACCAAGGACTCTAAGGCCGGGGCAGGTAATGGAGACTGCTTACCTAATCCCTTAGCCGCGCTGCCCTTCACCTCACTGTCCAGGTCCTTTGTCAACGTGATCAACGCTTCTAAGGCCAAGGCCGGTAACGGAGACTGCTTACCTAAGGCATCAGCCGCGCTGCGCTTCACCTCCCTGTGTGGGTCTTTCGTCAACGCGATCAACGCCTCTAAGGCCGAGGCCGGCAACGAAGTCTGCTGACCTAAGGCATTAGCCGCACGGCACTTCACCACCCTGTCCGGATCCTTCGTCAATGCGATCAACGCTTCTAAGGGCGAGGCCGACAACAAAGTCTGCTTACCTAGGGCATCAGCCGCGCTGCCCTTCACCCCCCAGTTCGGGTCCTTCGTCAACGCGATCAACGCCTCTAAGGCTGAGGCAGGTAACGAAGTCTGCTGACCTAAGGCATTAGCCGCGCGGCGCTTCACATAATTGTCCGGGTCCTTCGCCAACGCAATCAGCACCTCTAAGGCTGAGGCCGGTGACGAAGACTGCTGGCCTAAGGCATTAGCCGCGCGGTACTTCACATCACCGTCCGGATCTTTCGTCAACGCGATCAACGCCTCTAAAGCCGAGGCCGGTAATGAAGACTGCTGACCTAAGGCATCAGCCGCGCGGCGCTTCACATAATTGTCCGGGTCCTTCGTCAACGCGATCAACGCCTCTAAGGCCGGGGCAGGTAATGGAGACTGCTTACCTAACACCTTAGCCGCGTGGTACTTCACCTCCCTGTCCGGATCCTTCGTCAATGCGATCAACGCCTCTAAGGCCGGGGCAGGTAACAGAGACTGCTGACCTAACACCTTAGCCGCGCTGCCATTTACATCCTTGTCAGGGTCTTTCGTCAACGCGATCAAGGCCTCTAAGGCCAAAGCTGGTAACGAAGCCTGCTGGCCTAAGGCATTAGCCGCACGGTACTTCACCTCCCTGTCCAGGTCTTTCGTCAATACGATCAAGGCCTCTAAGGCCAAGGCCGATAAGGCAGATCGATAGGCAAGTGCGCATGCTACCTCTTTTTTTGTTCTCTCAGATGCCGCCCCATTGAGACACTGGAGCAATACGTGCTCGGGAAACGTCGGCACAAACGCCAGCGTGCCTTGGCCTGTCTGATCCATTTCCAATCGTAGCCATTGTCCTAACCCTTGCTCCAGCCTGTCTCGGATTGCTGGCGATAGCTCAATGCCAGGCATACAGGACGCTTCATGCAGAACGTTCATGATCAGGCGCTGATGAGCCGCACCGAACAAATCACGTGGCTCCGCTTCAAGCAAAGTAAAGAATCGGTTCAGCGCCTCTCCCCGCAACAGCCCTGAAACAAACCACCAAAAAATCTCATAGCGTGGGTTGTATTTGTGTTGGCGAACAAACGCATCCGGAGACACTTGCTTCCACTGCGGGGTGTGTGCAGACAGCATAGTGATCTCTCGCCCAGCTTCCAAATGCTGAACAAAATGCTTGGCCGCCAAAAATTCTTGAAACGTTAAATGTCTGAAATGGTAGCTAGGTTGACCCCCTTCAGCCTCATCGGCATGCAGTAAAGAAAGTTTTTTGAGGTAATTTTCCAACGTCAGGGGGAGGGGAACTCCATGATGCTCCAATTGCTCAATGAGATTGTCCACATAAGGCGCATCAAATTCGATGCGGTTATCCTGTAATCCTTGAAACGCCAAAGCTCCCAGAAAATCATGTTCTGTTTTAACAGCTTGCTCAATACGCGATGCTCTTCTCAATGCATGGACGGCCTCAGCGGACAATAACTTTCCGCCTTCCCGCTTGCCTAGCGTAAGGATATCCTTACGCCACAATTTGTTCATCATGGCTTGATATAACGCGGTAACGGTCATTGCGCCTGGCACTTCTTTCTGCATGCGCTTAATTTCATCCCAACTGTAACAAAGCGCGTCCAGCTGGATCGGCACATTAACCAGTTCCTGGATAAAGGCGTTGGTCCGGATGAAGTGCTTTATCTCCTTGCCATCTGCCGTTGACACAATGCCAGGATTATCGAGATACGCGGTCACGTTCTCCGGGCTAAAGCCTACCGTCTCCAATTCCAAATCCATCGGATCAGCTTGTTTCAAATCTACATAAGGGCGAGACGTAATAAGCACCGCAGGCTGATTGAGTAACTGTTTGAGAAACCCAAACATCGGTTCATGCTCCCCCCATTCCTGCGCAATTTCATCCCAGCCATCAAGCACAAAGAGCGTTTTATCTTTCGCCACACCATTAATTTGCGCAGCGAGCGTTTTTGCTAAAGACTGACCTTTAGGGTGACTCGGGAAATAGATTTCATGAAACAAGGTGGAAAGATCACAATTTACTTTGCCCTTTAACGTACGCAGCGGAATCCACAGCACGTAATCAAAGCGATCCCGCCATTGCCCTTTTTGCATGTATTCATAGATGATCTTTTTGGATAAGGTAGTTTTGCCCACACCTGCTCGACCTCGAATCAAAATCCGTTTCGGGCCAACTGTCTTGTCTTGGCTTAATTCTCTAGGCTCAAACAGCTTTTCCAGTGGGACTAATTTCTGGGGGTTGGAATGGATTGCTTCGGAACTCGGTAAGCGATAAAAATAATTTTGCGTCTCTTCTTTAGGCCTCTTTGCTTCCCATTCCTGAAGCTGATTTCCTTCTTCCTCTTTAAATTTTTCCTCTTTCTCGTACGCCTTCTCTTTCGGGTTCTCCACGACTGCCAGATTGATATAGCAATGCTCCATCGGCAAGGTTGAACCAGACAGACGTTGAATAGCTAAGCGCTTAGCAGAATATGACGACTCCAAAGCAGATCGAAGTTGATCAGGCTCTATTAGCGCTTCACCATTCATCTGTTTAATTTCTGTCAGGATGCTTTCATACGCTTTCTGAACATTCAGCTCCCGTAGGTCAGATGTATGGCCTTTTTTCAATGCATCGAGTGCAGTCACACACGCTCGATTCAAGAATAGTGAAAATGCCTCTGCCGTCAATGTATGCGCATGATCTTCTCGTAATTTCTGCAAACAAGCTTGATAGACCTTCTCTTCCACTAACGCAATGCACTTATCTTGCTCCACAAAAAGCCGTTTTAATAGCTTAAAGAAACCTACGTACGCGCCTTCATACTCATACGTTTGTTGGCCATTCCAAGTACTTGGTTTGCACCAAATGGGGTCTTCAATTCGAATCCTAGTGGATGCATGAATAAAAGCTGGAAAACATTGTTCAGCAGTACTGTTGAGCAGTATAGGAATAATGCTGTGCTTTTCTTTTTTGTGCTTATCACGGATTTGTAAAAAGACCAATTCCGTTAACACATGATGAAAGTCAGGCTCTTTTAAATGGTTGTTAACGACCTCGCGTAGCGCCTCTTTAATCTTTTGGATGTCGTTAGAGCCGACTTGCTCATCATAAGCAGCTTGAAGATCTTTGCTATAGCGCTGATAGTACGGCAATGTCATATAGTGGCCGAGTACTCCGGAACCACACAGAATAACGTGATCCACCGTACCGGCATGATCCGGCAATAAGCAGAGTTGGCTAGAGAGAATATCGTTGGCCTTGGCCTTATCTTCTTGCGTTGCAGGAAGCGGTAAAGCCTGGTGACCGCTGGCGGTGCGATCAGAATATAGATTGGAATGTAGCACAGACAACCATTTAATAAATTTTTGAGATACGTCCGCATTGGCGTCTTTGTCAAGCTTCTTAAGAGCGTTGTTGTTATGCGCATAGACCAAAAAAAGGCTTGGTGAACTTTGGCATAAATCTAAGTCTTGAAACTGTTTCAGGATGGTTTCAAAAACTTGTGCGGCCCACTGATGTTTTTTCTGCGGGCAAACTTCCGGCGCCTTAGGTGATAGAGAAACTCTTGAAGGAAAAAACTCAGCGGGCTGGGCCAAGGTGATGGTTCGATCTGTAGAAGAGGCCACATCAGGAATCGATGTAGCAGGCATGGCTTCATGACCCCATACTTGCGCTTTTTCGTAACTCTTCTTCGCTTTGCCAAGTTCCCCCAAGCTCTTCAAAACTTCTGCACGCTCAACATACACCTCAGCGATATGCTGCCTCAAAGACTCCTCTTCTGGAGTTTGAGGGGTAAGTGCTTGGCTAAAAGCATTTTTCAGCTCCGATAAAGGTGGGACCCTTTTGCGTGCGTTCTCAGCATTTTTAAAAGTTACTTTAGCTTGATCATAGGAGGCTAAGGCCATCTCGAACTGCTGCGCCGCCTTGTAGAAACGAGCCTCTTCCAAATGGCTTTGTGCCCGCATCTGCAGCTGTTTACTCATCAAATCTCGGGGAATTTGGCTAGCAGCAAGCATATGGTTATTTTTTGGCTTAATTGTTTGATTTATCTTATAAAGAATTATGGCGCCGATGAGCTTACCAAATAGAAATATAAGAAAACGAGAGGGTAAATAACTGAATTTATATTTTTAGTGGATTAGTTTTTTACAGCTCTGCGCTTTTAGGCTTAGATGTCTGTCGTCTAATATCCAGGAGTTATCTGAAAAACCGATTACTCAACTTGATGCGATTCTGGTTAAATGAACCATGAGCAAGTACAAGAAGCTTAAAAACTATAAAACAGGCGTGGTTCGCTTGATTGAAGTGATTACTAAGAAAGTATCGTGTTTGTTCTAACACGACGAGAAGAGCATATTGGCCATCTGCGATCAAATTCAAGATAGTAAGCACAGAGTTCCCTGTGCTCTTATATCTCAATTTCATTCTTCTACCAGAGCCATTGCCATTGGCTCTTTAACCCCGAAGTTATTCCAGCTTCCTTTTGGACCGCTCTAAAAGCCTCTGTAATCTCTTTACTTTGATAAGCGTTCAGCTTAATCGGTTGCCCAGGCCCCATTCCTGAATAAAAGTACAACTGATTATCTTGAATATAGAGAGAAGGGATCTGTTCAACACTGCGTCGGAGCAAGAATTCGGTATAGAGTGTTTTTATCTGATCGCGCTTCATGCCCGGAAGCAATGTAAAAAGTCGATTCATATATGGGTCTAAAGCCTTCACGGCCTCAGACTGAACTCTTTTATCCTCATCTTTCAAAGCAGAGAACAAGGCCAAGATCGCGTCGGAAGATAGCGAAGGCTGGTTGCCTAACGCACGCGCGGCCGCCAATCGGACATCCCTATTCCAATGCTTCAACGCAGGAAGCAAGGCCAAGACCGCGGCGGCGGATAGCAAATGATGTTTGCTTAACTCGCTTGCGACCGCAGGCCAGGCATTCCAATTCTCATTCTTCAACGCAGAGAGCAAGGCCAAGACTACTTCAGAGGACAACTCACGCTGGTTGCCTAACGCGCACGCGGCCGCATATCGGACCTTGCTCTCCTCATCCTTCAGCGCAAAGAGCAAAGCCAAGACTACGTCGGAGGACAGCTCACGCTGGTTGCCTAACGCGCACGCAGCCGTAGACCGGACATCTCTATCCTCATCATTCAACGCAGAGAGCAAAGCCAAGACCGCATCGGTGGATAGCTCACGCTGATTGCATAACGCGCGCTCAGCCTCGGCATCTGACTTATCCTTCAACGCAGAGAGCAAGGCCAAGACCACTTCAGAGGGCAGCTTACGCTGGTTGCCTAACGCACGTGCGGCCGCAGACCGGACATTCTTATACTCATCCTTCAACGTAGGGAGCAAAGCCAAGACCGCTTCAGAGGACAGCTCACACTGGTTGCCTAACGCGCACGCGGCCGCATATCGGACATTATTCTCCTCATCCTTCAACGCAGAGAGCAAGGCCAAGACTACGTCGGAGGACAGTTCACGCTGGTTGCCTAACGCACGTGCGGCTGCAAACCGGACCGTCATCTCCTCATCCTTCAAGACAGAGAGCAAGGCCACGTCGACGGATAGCGTATGCTGGTTGCCTAAGATGCGTGCGACAGCAGACCGGACATCCCTGTCTTTATCCTTCAACGCAGAGAGCAAGGCCAACACCGCTTCAGAGGACAGCTCACGCTGGTTGCCTAATGCACTCGAGGCCGCATACCGGACACCACTGTCTTCATCCTTCAAGTACGAGAGCAAAGCCAAGACCGCGTCGGAGGACAGTCCACGCTGGTCACCTAAGACGCTCGCGGCCGCAGACCGGACATTACTCACCTCATCCTTCAACGCAGAGAGCAAGGCCAAGACTACTTCAGAGGACAATTCACGCTGGTTGCCTAACGCGCGCGCGGCCGCATATTGGACATTGTTCTCCCCATCTTTCAACGCAAAGAGCAAAGCTAAGACCACGTCGGAGGACAGCTCACGCTGGTTGCCTAACGCGCGCGCGGCCGCAAACCGGACATCACTATCCTCATCCTTCAATGCAGAGAACAAGGCCAAGATCGCTTCAGAGGACAAAACGGGACGCGCTCCCAAGATATCAATTACTTCATCTTTTTTTGTTTCAGGCTGACTTAAGTGCTGTATCAACAGATGTTCCGGGAAAACCCTCTGGCACCCTAAACGACTGTGACCGCTTTCCTCATGTTTCATGCCGAAATCTAGCCACTGCACGAGCTCTCTTTCCAGTTTATTAATAGTTGCTGGATTCAATTGAAGACGTGCTTCGTTTAAACAACCCATCATCACTTGCTGGTGATGTATCCCGATTAAGTCATGTGGCGCCTCCTCTAGCAGCATAAAGAAAAGCTCCAGTGCTGTGCCCTCCAATAACCCAGCCACCATCCGCCAGACAATCTCATAGCGGGGATTATATTTATGCGTGGCGATAAAGGACTCCAACTCTTCCTGACTTGGGTTGATTCTTAACGGGGTGCTTATATTCGCTGCCTGCACTGAGGTGGATTTTCGAATCGTGTTGGCATGCGCTTGTAAATGCCGGACTAAAAATTTTGCCGCAAAAAATTCCTGAAACGTCAAATGCATAAAGTGGTAGCTGCAGTAAATTTTCTCTGCATCATCGGTATGCAAAAATGAGAGTTTTTTGAGATTAGCTTCCAACGTAACGGGCAAATCCACGCCTTGTCTCTCAAACTGCTCAATCAGAGTATGCAGATCATGACGACCGAATTCAATTTGATTACGTTGCAATCCCTGAAAAGCTAAGGCACTCAGAAAATCCTGTTCGCCTTTCACCAATCTCTCGATATGAGATGGACTTTCAATTGCATTAACCTGGCTCGTGGTTAATGGTTTCCCTCCTTCCCACTTGTCTAAGCGAAGGATATCCTTACGCCATAACTTGCTCATCATCGCTTGATATAACGCGGTAACGGTCATTGCGCCTGGCACTTCTTTCTGCATGCGCTTAATTTCATCCCAACTGTAACAAAGCGCGTCCAGCTGGATCGGCACGTTGATTAGTTCATGGATGAAGGCATTAGCCTGGATGAAGTGCTTTATCTCCTTGCTCTCCTCTGCCGTTGACACAATGCCCGGATTATCGAGGTACGCGGTCACGTTCTCTGGGCTAAAGCCTACCGTCTCCAATTCCAAATCCATCGGATCGGCCTGTCCTAAATCCACATAAGGCCGAGAGGTAATCAGCACCGCAGGTTGATTGAGTAACTGTTTGAGAAACCCAAACATCGGTTCGTGCTCTCCCCACTCCTGTGCAATTTCATCCCAACCATCCAGCACAAAGAGGGTTTTATCTTTTGCTACCCCGTTAATTTGCGCGGCGAGCGTTTTTGCTAAAGACTGACCTTGGGGGTGACTCGGGAAATAGGTTTCATGAAACAAGGTGGCTAGATCACAGTTTGCTTTGCCCTTCAACATACGCAGCGGAATCCACAGCACGTAGTCAAAGCGATTCCGCCATTGCCCTTTCTGTGTATATTCGTAGATGACCTTTTTGGATAAGGTCGTTTTGCCCACCCCTGCCCGACCTCGGATCAAAATCCGTCTCGGGGTCACCATCTTGCCTTGGCTTAATTCTCGCGGATCAAACAGCTTTTCCAGCGGCACTAATTTCTGTGGATTAGAATGGATTGCCTCAAAACTTGGTAAGCGGTGAAAATGGTTTGGCGTGGCCCTACTCTCTTTAAGTTTTTCCTTTTCTTCCTGTTTAAGTTTTTCCTCTTCCTCGAGTACCTTCTCCTTCTCGTGCTCCACGACTGCCAGATTGATATAGCAATGTTCCATCGACAGCGGGGGGCCTGAGAGCCGCTGAATCGCCAGCCGATCCAGTGATCCACCTTCTCCTGCAAGGCTTTTAGCGCCTGCTGGGCTTGCTGAGTGATGCCATCCCAGATTGGTAAATAGGCTGAGGCCGTCGGTATGGCAGCTTCGCTGTTTAAGCGTTTGATCCAATCAGCATACCCGGTCCAAAAGGCGCTCAGCAGCACCTCGACGTCGTGTTGCGCGAGCAGTCTCTCCAATACCTTAAAAAACACCAAATGACGGCCCTGGTTCTCGTACACGGCCTCACCGCTCGCTTGCTTCGAGGTGAAGCGAGCCATATCTTCAATACGAACCGTCGTCGCTTCGATAAAATCCTGCAAACAGCTTTCATATCCGCCTGCCGATAACGAAACAGGAATAATCCCGTGCTGCTCCAGATAGTCAGTACGGATTTTTAAAAACGCCATTTCGGTCAAAACATGGTGAAAGTCGGCTTTTCTGGAATAGATATTGACCACTTTCCGTATTTCGACTTCGGCCTGGGTGACATTTTGCTGGGCCAGCCCGTAGGCTGTTTTCAGGTCCGCGCAATAGGCTTGATAGTGTTGCCCTGCTTCTCCCCATTGCAAATAATGCCCGAGTACCTGCGAGCCACAGACAATCACCTTATCGACCGGTTGGATCGCACCAATCGGTGTAGGCAACAAACACAGCTGGCTGCTCAGAATATCGTCCAGTCTGGCGGTATCTGCTCGCGTGCTGAACGACGCTTGCGTTTGCTGCCCTTTGGGCTTTTGATCAGAATACAGATTCACGCCCAGCTCGCCCAGGTGATGAATCAGAAATTTCGCCGTGCCAGCGTCCGCCATCCCGACATCGGGGCTGTCATGCGCATACACTAAAAAAGCGCTGGGCCAGACGCTCGATACCTTGCATTGCTGAAAGGTCTTTAAGGTTTTGCTAAACAGCAGGTCAACTAATTTATTCTTTTCTAAGAGGGAAACGTCGGCGGGGGTGGGAGAGGACGGTGCTGTAGCAGGTGACATCCCGCCTGGCTGTACGGAAACTGGAGAAAGGCGGCCCGGCTGCACTGCAACATCCGGATGACCCCAGGCTTGCGCCTTTTTATAACTCGCTTGCGCTTTGTCCTCTTTGCCCAACTTCTCCAGAAGTTCGGCACGCTCAAAATACACTTGCGCAATACGTTGTCGCAACGCTTCATCGTCGGCTGTCTGCGGCGTGCTGGCTCGGTTCAACGCATCTTTTATCTCTGATAACGCAGGAATCTGTTGGCGCGTAGTTGCGATATATCTAAAGTTGACTTTGGCCTGGTCATAAAAGAACAAGGCTACCTCGAACTGCTGCGCCTCCTTGTGCAGGCGCGCCTGATCCAGATAACCTTGCGCTAGAACCCGCGCTTGGTTGACGATTAGGGTGTGGGAAGCAGGATAACCCAACATAATCAATGCTCCTTACCCATTCTCCATCCCGCTGCGGAAAACGGGAGGCGCAGCCTCTGCGGATAAGGCATTGGAAAACTTAACATGGGGTATCTCTTATTCTTTTTTTGCTTAAAAGCTGATGTGGATTTTTAAAAACGCGATTTCGCTATTGATTTTTGCTTCTACCTTTGTAGGCGAGGGAACAAAATTGTTCTGCAAAATTTGATGACTTTAGCTTATTTGACTTATTTTACGCAGGTTTTCAAAAAGCCAATGGTATGCATGTTGGGGTTCCTTCGTCACCACCAACCTACCGTGCTTTGCTTTTCTTGTGGTTGATAGAGTTTGATAGAACCCTTTTACATTGGGCATCTTGGTAGGTTGGTGGTAACGAAGGAACCCCAACATGCATATCACTTACTTTTAATCTTTGTGCTCGGCCTATCAACAACTCACCGTTCTATAACATGCGTAACATCAGTTATTTAAAAGTTGGTTAGTGCAGCGTGCGCTGCCTTCTCTTCTTCTGTGGCTTCGATAATGCGCAAAGAGGCTGCAACTTGTGCAGAAATAGCGGTGGATGCGGCCGTTGTAAGGTGTTGGGCGGTAGGCGCTGTTTGAGGATCAGCTATGAGTAGTTCTTCTTGCCCACAGGTCATTGCGAGGTAGACCTGCGCGAGTAGCTGTGCATCGAGTAAGGCGCCGTGGAGCGTACGGTGGGTGCGGGGGATGCTGAAGCGGTCGCATAGCGCATCCAGAGAGTTTCGCTTACCTGGAAAGAGTGATTTGGCTTGTGCGAGGGTGTCGATTACTGCGTGGCAATGTGATGTGAAGCTAGAGTGCTTTGCGCGCTTGAGTTCTGCTTCTAGAAAACCTATATCGAAGGGGGCGTTATGGATGATGACTTCGGCACCGCGTACGAAGTCGCAAAATGATTTTGCGACTTCTGAAAAGGGAGGGTGCGTGCTTAAAAACTCGGTGGTCAGGCCGTGAACGGCTAGCGCAGCAGGGTCGCTATCTCGACCAGGGTTGACGTAAAAATGCCATGTGTTTCCTGTTAAGCGGCGCTGGTTCATTTCTACACAGGCAATTTCAACTAAGCGGTCACCTTTGTTAGGGTACAAGCCGGTTGTTTCGGTATCGATGAAAAGTTGTCGCATGTTTGTGGCTATGGTTTGAAAATTTTTAAGGATGGGTTAAGGCTTTCTTTATAACCGTCAGCTAACGAATAGAGGTAGGTTGGTGGTGATGGAAGAACCCCACACAACATCTGCCCCTAAAAAGTTGGACATTGGATCTGACTTTTTGGAAATTTTTATGAAGGCGTATAGTAAAGAATTAAAACTTTCAGTGGTGCAGAGATGTTTGTCTGAAGTAGAAAGTTAGGGAGCGATACCGAAGTAGTACGGCATTGATAGTGCAGCAGTGCGAAATGGGTAGCCGCTTACCAAATACATGGTCAATCGAGCCTTGAGAAGAAATGCAGTTATTACAGTGCGCAATTCAAACGGTCGGTTCTGAAACATATGCGAAAGCACGCGCTATCGTACCAGGAGAGCGCAGCCCACTTTGATATTCATGTAGACCGGCTATAGATTATATAACGCAGAGATCATTGCCTATGAAATGGCTACACGCCCAGTATTCAGATGGTGAGCGATATACTTCAGAAGGCATGTGTACATCTGGGCAAAGATGGCAAGCTGATCATGCATGCGGATCAGGGCTGGCACTATTTTCAAAATTATTTAATTTCAAAAAAAAATTCAATTTCTTTTTTATTTTTATTCAGCATGCCAGCAAAATCATATCTTTTATTGTATAAGCCACAATGATATAAATGTATTTCCTTTACAGATAAATATTCTGAAATTTTTCGCAAATCATCAGCTTGAAATCCAGATAAACTATTCTTTGATAAATATATATGCTCAACCTCTGTATTCTTTAAATTTTCGAAAATAAATTTCGCCATATCTTTATCAATATTATTGGCTTTTAATGATAATTTTTTTAAATTATTCGGGAGATTATAAATCAAAAATTTCATTCCTTCACGACTGAGTATAGCAGAGTTTATTGAAAAATAGTTAACATCCAGCCTCTTTAAATTTTCAGAACATCTTTTTAGGATACCTTCATTAATTTGTATTGCATCAAAACTAAGAGTACCGACCTTTTTATTTAATAACGCCCCCATTAACGTATCGAGCTTTTCAATATTAAATGTATTTCCTATAAATCCAAGGTATGGAACATCAACCAATGCTGCATTTTTATTTAATATTTCTATAACTGTTTCTGCATATTTTTGCTTGACAAAGCGGCTCTCATAACCGACATATAAATCCAATGATTTTAGGTCTATTCTTTTCGACAAGGAATCCAATATTGCATGGCGTCCTACAGGTGTTATGTAGGCTAAACTCAATTTGATATGCCGCACTATCTCTAGAGTTCTTTTAATGCCGCATGCAAGTTGATTGGGATGTAAAGTATGATTTTTCACGATCGCATCAACGCTATGATCACACCATTTTCTCTGCTTCGTTTTGCTTAAATATTTTATATGTTTTTTCCATTTCAATGACTTTCTAAAATCCCCAATAAAGTCTTTATCTCTATTCCAATTTAAATTCACCTCATCACTTTTTAATATGATTCTTACTCGATTCAGAAAAATACTATTTATTCTCATTAGCAAAAATAATTTTTGTGTAGACTCTATTGGGATATATGGTTTTGTAACATACGCTAAAATTATATCTACCACTTCCGGTGGTATTTGACGATCTGTATCTACAGCTCTATTTTTCACAGGTGCAATAGAGAAATCTATTGAGGGCATAACCTTATTTCTAAATCTATTTGTAATTTCCATGATTTGTATTTTTTTATAAACGAATTAGAAAATTAATAATCATCAGAGAATGAAGTAAATTTTTTCAAAAAAAATCGCAGTCTTTACATAAAATGGAAGCAGCACAGTGACCTATAGAAAAGCCCAAGATAAACGAAATAAAAAGGTAAAAAAGCTGAAGCTTTCTGAGAATCATGCGTGAGTTATGCCCAGCGCCATTTCTTCATCCGATAAATCGAACGCGTACTGCAGATACAACAATCCCCCTATGAGCCGCGGCAAGGTTGCAAGACAACCTCTGCCTGAGGTGATGCTTTCACTCATCAATGTGGCTGAGTCGATCCCAGTTGATTAAACCTGCCAGTCGCACCAACGGATGCGCCATATGGATTTTTTCAAAATCAAAGATCTATATTGATGTAAAAACTAGGCGATGGATTGTAAAGTATGAGGAAAGCATGATGCTAAAGCTATCCATAAATACCCTGGGAAAAAGTTAAGCATACCTGCAGTGCTGGACTATGCTGTCTCATTTGCGTTCTAAAGATAGGCACACCACAAGCTTCATACCTCGCTATAGGCTATACCTATAGTGTACATAAGCGTTTTTTATCTTTAGATATTCTTATTTAACACAATCAACGTTTACAGCTTAAATCAGGTCTTTATAGGATTATAAAGTATTATTTAAAAATAATACTTTATGGAATATGACGAAATCAAACCATTTAGGCCTACCGTGAAGGTGATATGGCTTCTCTTGTTCTAGTGTCCAGAAGTCCTGCTAATTGCGTAACGTCACTTAACTATCTAAAAACATGGAGAATTTATGTCTTCTGTACCTGGTATTCAGCATAGTACGGCAATAAGCGCTTCTATTTCTGGCAATTCTGTAGAAGATTTTCAAGGAAGCCAACAGGAAGCCACTTCTACTTCTATTGAAATATCTCCTCTTCAAGTCCGTCAGCGCTTCCAAAGAAGTCAGCAACCCGTCCTTGAACAGGGTAGCCCAGTGCAGCCATCTATTTCTACGATGAATGTTAGTCAAAATAATTTACATAATGAACTCCGGCAATCGAAAAAAAAGCTTGAGGAACTATTAACATGGCAGGAGAGTGCTTCCTGGTTCAAGCTGCGAATGCTTTCATTAGAACGGATTGAGGAAATTAAACAGAAAATAGAAAAAGCGAAGACTCTGCTGGATGACACGCTGCAGCTAAATACTACGGATCAATTAAATGTGAGTGAAAGAGAGCAGGCTCTCTCTTTAGAAGATATACGCCCCATTCCTTTAAAGGAATTAAAGGTTTTTGCTCAAGCTGTTCAGGTTTCCATAACAGATATTCAAGCATATCTTGAAAAAAACTCCCTGCCTGAGCATACAAAATTGAGATGGATCGCGCGCTCACTCGCAGTATTAGGTGGCGTAGCTGCAGGCATTATGACTATTGAAGGGTTTATTACACGTCATAGTCTGTATGTTTCTGTAACAACGACTGCATTAACTTGGTTAATTAATGAATGTTTAATAACATTGCTTGACATTCATACAAAATATCAGGTCGAAGATATTAAAAAATTAAAGGAAAATGTATTTTCCCTTACGTTGACAGACCATATAGCAACGAGAATAAAAATCCTAAAAGACTCAGCCTCTAATCAACGTGATGACGACATTCGCAATGATATAGCTCATATTTTGGTGCAAGTGCGCGGAATATATACTATGCTTAATTCAAATAATAATTCTCTTAGTAATACAGTTGTAGATAATGCGCTGTAATCGCGAAAAGCGTGAATGTATGTAGGTTGGTGGTGAGGCACGAACCCCAACATGATTACCACAGTCCTTTTAAAACCTGCGTATGCAGATCAAAAGCGATGATTGTGAGCTGGTGGTGCGCATGTTGGGGTTCCTTCGTCACCCCAACCTACCATTCTGTATATGCATATTAAGCTTTGGAGGCTTTTAAGATGCCTTGGCGGGCTAGGGTGTCTGCGCGTTCGTTTCCTGGGTCTCCTGCATGGCCTTTAACCCAGTGCCATTGAATGGTTTGGCCTTTTTGGGTGTGGAGGGCTACTAGGGCGTCTAGTTCTTTCCATAGATCCATGTTTTTAACGGGAGCGCCGGCTGCGGTGCGCCATCCTTTCTTTTTCCAGTTGATAATCCATGTGCCTATGCCAAGCTGCACATATTGGGAGTCGGTATAGATATTAGCGCTGTATCCAGGCTTTAGAGTGGTGAGTGCTTGGATTACAGCGAGTAATTCCATCCGGTTGTTGGTTGTTTGCGCAGCGCCTCCGCAGAGTGCTTCTTCTCCCGATGCATATTTGAAGTAGGCGCCCCACCCTCCTGGGCCTGGATTGCCGCTGCAGGCGCCATCGGTGTAAATATCAACAATATTATTTTTTGCACATTGCAGGGTCATGGTGTTTTGTCTTTTGGGTAAGGTAGGGGGGTGTTCTGCTTTAGCGTAGCCCATGCAGGGCGTGCAGGTAAAGCCTTGGAGGAAATAGCAGGGCCCACCCAACTAAGCGCACGCACGCGCTTGGTTGCAGTGAGCATATAAATTGCGCCACAAATCGGCCACCATCTATCTCCTGCGGCTTCCATATATTTAAAGTGGTCGAGGAGTGATTGGCTTTGTGCAGGCAATCTATAACAGCCAAAACGCCCTAATTCTAATTCCAGGCCTAAGAGGCTTAGCCAGTCTTTTAGACGTTCTAGTTCAATTAAGGGCCCACTCGTTGGCAAGAAAGTATGGCCTAGTAAACCTGCTAGCCGATTTCTTACGCCCCATAAACTGAATGGATTGAATCCAAAAATAATGAGCTTGCCCTCAGGAAGCAAAACGCGCTCCACTTCTCTTAGTAAATGATGTGGATGCTCTGTCGATTCTAGGGTATGCGGTAAAATCAGCAGATCAATACTCTGGGTTGCAAAAGGCAACTCTGGTAGGGCGAGATGCAGCATACTAGGGGCTGTTTGCTCTGGGGGGGTTTTGGTCCATGCCTTGGCTGGATGCGAAAACGCTAACCCCCGGTAGGCCATACGATTATTTCGCAGCCCATCGAGCTCTGGCAAGCCAATCTGCACAGCGTGATAGCCAAAAAGATCTGCTACTGCAGCATCAATTTGTTCTTGTTCCCAGGATAATATATAGCGGCCCAAAACAGAGTCCGCCCAGGCTGAGGTATTTTTTTTGGAGGGGATATCCGTCTTCATAATGAGAAAAGCCTTCGTGAAAGAGAGCCGAAACGGACGCTATTCTACGCATACCATGGGCACTTCTTTGTAGAATTGCGTTATGAATCTATGGATTCTACAATAGGCCCAAGAACCTCTTTACAGCCTTCCTTCCTTTTATCAGGATTTTCATGCAACGATGTTATAGCGTGCTGCTAAGTGTATTGCTTGGTGTTTTATTAGCCGCCTGCGCAGGTCCAGCTGGTGACAAAACGAGCTCTATGTACCGCGCTCCTTTTTCTTTTAGGCAAGCGGCTAAAGCAAAAATCCCGGCAGATCAGCCCATCAATGTGGATAGTGACACGCTAGCTTCTGGTTCGGGAGATATCTGGGACCGTATACGTCGAGGGTATCAACTACCCGATCTGAAAGGTAATTTGGTGGATGCGCAGCTACGTTGGTATACCTCACATCCAGACTATGCGCAGCGTATGACCGAACGGTCAGCGCTGTATTTATATTACATCGTCGAGGCATTGGAAGCCCGCCATATGCCTACGGAACTTGCGCTGTTGCCGTTTATTGAATCAGGCTATAACCCACAAGCCTTGTCCGTGGCTAAAGCAGCAGGCATGTGGCAATTTATTCCAGGAACGGGACGCTCGTTCAATCTAAAACAAAATATATTTCAAGACGAGCGGCGAGATGTATTGGCTTCTACTAACGCGGCTCTTGATTATTTAACCAAGCTATACAGTATGTTTGGTAACTGGCATACCGCACTCGCGGCGTATAACTGGGGTGAAGGCAATGTGCAGCGCGCTATTGCACGCAATCGTGCAGCAGGACGGCCCACAGATTATCAAAGCTTAAAATTGCCTGCAGAAACCCGTAATTACGTACCTAAGTTGCAGGCAGTTAAAAATATCATCGCACGTCCGCAAACTTATTCATTGACCTTACCCCCGATACCTAACCACCCTTACTTTGTTACGGTTACTACCGAGCGTGATATCGATGTCAAACTCGCAGCACAGTTTTCAGGTTTAAGTCTGAAGGAATTTGCTGCGCTCAATCCCTCTTTCAAAAAACCCGTTATTTTGGGGGCAACCCGTCCGCAGATTTTGCTGCCCTTTGAAAATGCGCAAGCTTTTGAAAAAAATCTCAATTCGTATCAAGGTACTTTGTCTAGTTGGACCACGTATACCGTTGCCAAGCGTGCACGTCCTGCTGCACTTGCAGCAAAGATAGGGGTTAATTCCAAGACGCTGATTGCAGTCAATAAAATCCCCGTTGGGATGCGGCTTAAGCCTGGCGCCACCATTTTAGTGCCAAAATCAGCGGATGCAGAGGATGAAGACATTAGCGCAGAAGTAGCAGAGAGCGCTTTTCTAGCTATAGAGCCTGATCTTCCAGCTACGCGCAAAATGCTGCTTCGTATTCGCAAACATGAAAATATGTCGGTTGTTGCAAAACGCTATCGGGTGAGTGTCGCGCAAATTCAAACTTGGAATAAAACAAAACGTACGCGTTTGGTTCCAGGGCAAATTATCGTTTTGCATGTGGCTAATACCGCAGCGAATCGCCCTGTTGTACGGAGCGGTAAAGCGCACTCTGTTGCGGTTGCCTCTCGTGTTAAAACAACGGGAACGCCTAGAACGAAAAAAGTGACTGCAAAAACACATAGCCGCGCCCAGACCTCACGCAATGTACGCTCAAGTGCTGTCTCCACTAAACAACCGGCAAAAAAACGCGCATCTGACACGGTAAAAACCAAAACACAAAAAACCGCTAAGCCCGTAGTGTAAATAGCTCCTTTTAGACAATTAAGGACACGCCCTACCCCCTTTGAGCTAAAATTCTGTATAAGCCCTCGGAACCTGTTTTAAATGGAATATCCTCCTTAAAGCAGGTTTCGAGTTTTCATTCCTCGCCCTGTATTACATTGGCGCGAGATTCATGTACTTTGCAGATGGCGTATGTCTCTTTTTGAACTCGAAAGTCGCCTACACTATCATTTTGTCGATTCCACCTTGTTACAACGCGCGCTAACGCACCGCAGCTATAGCGCAAC
>JASSUF010000033.1:0-18551 GCA_031963365.1 Mycoavidus cysteinexigens | reverse complement strand
AAAGGCAAAGAACGGTAGGTTGGTGGTGACGAAGGAACCCCAACATGCATACCACTTTCTCCTTGAAGGCCTGCTTAAAAATGGTCTATTGATTCATTTTTTGCCAGCCCAACCAGCCGCTGCAATTTCATTTATATCTTCTGCCCGCACACAGCACATTCTGCTTGCTGCTGAAAATGCAAAGTATTCCAAATCATATCTAGCGCATTAAAGCATAAAAGACGGCCACTCAATGGGCGGCCGATATGCGTGAGCATGCGTAGTGCTTCAGTCGCTTGCATGGTACCGATGACGCCGACCAATGGTGCGAAAACACCCAATGTAGCGCAAGGTGTGCAATCAGGTACTGTGAGAGGGGGGGGGGTTGGTAAGCCTGCATCAGCAACAGCCATTTCTTTTTGTTCTGGAGACGCTAGACTTTGAGGAAATAAACAGGCATAGCACGGAGAATGCGATGTACGTAGATCAAAGGTGCTGATCTGTCCTGCGAAGCGCTCTGCGGCGGCACTGATCAAAGGCTTTGCATGGGTAACGCAGGCTTGGTTGATCGTATAACGCGTAGTGAAATTATCGCTGCAGTCTAAAATCAGATCGACACGAGGCACCCATGCATCGAGTAAGGCAGGGTCTGCTCGTTGATCGAGCGTGCGGATTTGGATTTCAGGATTGAGCGCCGCGAGTGTAGTTTTAGCCGAATGGGTTTTGAGTTGGCCAACTGTGTTCGTTGTATGCGCAATCTGCCGCTGCAAATTGGTTAAATCGACGGTGTCTCCATCGCATAACGTAAGCGTGCCTACGCCAGATGAAGCGAGATACATCGCTGCTGCGCAGCCCAGTCCCCCTAATCCAATAATCAAAATGTGTGATTTTAGTAGGCGTTCTTGGGCTTCGGTGCCAAACTCTTCAAGGAGGAGGTGCCGGGCATAACGCAGCAGCTGAGCATCATTCATTAGGGCATGTCCTCAATTACCTCGAAGGGCCCATCTTTGAGGTCGTGCGGTGCTCGGGATCCTCACTGTACCTAGCTTGAATTATTTTCTTACTTTGCGCCTGTTGGGTTTTTGCAGATGCAGAATAACGCACTGGATCACCTTTAAGGTAATGCAAAGCTTGTTTCAGCATGAAATCGTTCGGGCTACCAAATTCAATCGGCGCACGTTTACGCTCGACCTCGCGTTGCTGTGGCGTTTTCTTTGCATTAGCCTCTTCTAGTAAGCGCAGTTGCTCCATCTGCTCCGCTTCGCGTGCAGCTTGCTCTTTCGCCTCATCAGGGTTTTGTTTATTGGCAAGGTGATTGGAATAGTCTGCTTCTCGGGTTACAAGCGCGTCGTCTAAATCGCCTTCTTCATTTTGATCTACCTTTTGATCGGGATGAATGCCTCTATTTTGAATCGATCGGCCAGAAGGGGTGTAGTAATAGGCTGTGGTGAGTCTTAAGGCGGTATCTGCGGTTAAGGGCCGTACAGTTTGAACTGAACCTTTACCAAAAGTCGTTTTACCTAAAATAGTGGCGCGTTTATGATCTTGCAGGGCCCCGGCGACAATTTCTGATGCAGACGCAGAGTATGCGTTGGTGAGTACGACTAAGGGCACTTTTTTGAAAATAGCCGGTATAGCTTTGAGTGGATCGCCCTTCACGCTAGGTAAACGATAATCATCTAGCATATTGCGATATACCTGACGAGAGTCGGGTTCTTGCCCGTTAGTGGACACCACAACCGCTTGAGTCGGCAGAAAAGCACCAGCTACGCCTACTGCACTTTGTAACAAGCCTCCACCGTTATTACGCAAATCTAAAATCAGCCCTTTTAAAGGATATGCAGGTGATTTTCCTGAAGCAGGGGGGGCACTTTGTGCATAAATGCGCTTCAGTTGTGTGGCTAGCTCGACCAGCGTGTTTTCCTGAAAGCTGGTAATACGTAGCCAAGCATATCCTGGCTCCAGTGTTTTTTGCTTCACACTTTTAACGCGAATTTCTGCGCGGGTGAGTACCGCTGGAAAGGTTCGATTTTCTGTTTTGCGAAATATCGTGAGGGTGATTTGGGTACCTGCCGCGCCACGCATTTGCCTAGCCGCTTTATCTAGCGTCATGCCGCGGATGGGTACGCCATTGATGCGCACAATTAAATCGCCTGACCGAAGGTCTGCGCGGGCAGCCGGCGTGTCTTCAATCGGCGAGATAATTTTGACCAAACCCTCTTCTTGTGTAATTTCTATTCCTAAGCCCGCAAAACGTCCCCGTGTTTGTTCTTGTAGTTCCCGGAAATCATTTTCGTCCATATAAGACGAATGTGGATCCAAGCTAGATACCATGCCTTTAATTGCAGCAATCAGTAGTTTTTTATCATCTACATGCTGCACATAGCTGTGCTCAACTTGATCTAGTACTTCCGCAAATAATCGAAGCTGCTCGAGAGGGAGCGAAGCGGTAGGTTTTTCTTCGAATACATTGTGAGTAGGCAAAGAAGAGGAGGGGGAGGTGAGATTTTTCGCATGCACTATGTGCAAAGGTGCGCCAAATACTAAGCCGAATACTGCGTATAGCGCGCAGGTTTTGAGACGAAGCACAAAAGAAGCAAGGTTATGCATGGCGGTGAAATATCCAGATCAAATCGAAGTAATCAGCTATCAGTGTGCAGAAAGTATTTTTTTGTCTAATACATTGAGTTCTGTGTCGAGTGTATAAAGTATAGGAACCCCATTTGGAAGCTCAAGGCCGACAATATCATGCTCGGAAAGCTTAGCGATATATTTAATCAACGCGCGCAAAGAGTTACCGTGAGCAGCGATGATTACACGCTTACCTCTTTTGAGTGCAGGAGCAATAGATTCTGTCCACACAGGCAGCACGCGCGCAACAGTGTCTTGCAAGCATTCTGTAAGGGGCAGCAAATTGGCTGGTACATGCGCATAACGCGCATCATGTTGAGGGTTAAGAGGATCTTCTGCAGCTAGTGCAGGCGGGGAAGTGTCGTAGCTGCGGCGCCACTGCAACACTTTATCTTCCCCATATTGTTGTGCAGTTTGTGCTTTGTTCAGACCGGTTAATGCACCGTAATGTCGCTCATTCAAACGCCATGCATGTACAGTTGGCGTATACATTAAATCCATTTCATCTTGCACTTGCCACAGCGTACGAATTGCGCGCTTGAGAACCGAGGTATAAGCAATATCAAAAGTGTGTCCCGCTTGTTTTAGCAGACGACCAGCTTGGCGAGCTTGTTCTAAGCCTTTCTCAGTGAGATCTACATCCACCCAACCTGTAAAACGGTTTTCCTGATTCCAGGTGGATTCTCCGTGACGAATGAGAATGAGGGGGTGAGGTAGCGGGGTGGGAGCGGTCATGTATGCAGCGCAGTAAGGAGTGTATAAAAGGGCAACTAGCCCAAGAGCATAGGGAAATAAATAAAGATGGGCCCTTTGGGCAATTGAGGACACACCCTAAAGTATTCAAAATAGATAAGCTAGGCATTTTATAATGTGTAGCTGCGCGTGGCACCCATTTCAGAGTCTGCAAAAGGATTTTTCTTTTACAAAGATGCGTGTGCCGAGATCGAAGCGTACATTAATATGTATGGATACCAAGACCGTACCACCCTCAAGGTAAGGCCTTGGGTATAGTTGGAATGCCTATTCCACAGCAGTATTTGACCAAAGACAAAGGATAAGAAGTGGCTTCTTTTTTAACTGATTACACGAATCTGCTGCTGATAGCGACAGCATTGATTTCAGCTGGTATGTTAGCTTGGCCGGCATTCACACAAGCAGGCACGCTTCCTGCTTGGCAAGCCATAGAGCTTATCAATCGACGTAATGCCATCGTAGTTGATGTGCGATCTGAGGAAGCATACCGTGCAAAAAAAATGCCACAATCCCGCCATATTCCCTTTGAAACACTAGAGCAGCAAGCCGCACGCGTGAGCCGTAATAAACAAACCCCTTTACTGATCATTTCCCAAACCGGCCTTCAAGGGCGAAAAGCAAAAAGCGTGCTGGAAAAGGCAGGATATGCGCAGGTTTGGGTAGCAGACCTGCTGAAGGAAGATAAAGGATTAAACATTTAAGAACCTGTTCAAAGCAGTAGTTCACATGCGGACTCCACGCTTTTCATTTATCGCTTTTGAAGCAAAAAAGGGATGGTATGGATACTCACAAAAATGGAAATATAAAAATGGAAGAAAAATCCCAGTCGATCGTAATGTATACGACGCAAGTTTGTCCCTACTGTGAGATGGCTACGCGCCTTTTAAAAAGCCGAGGCGTCACAAAAATTCAAAAAATTGCGATAGACACCGATCCCGCAAAACGTGACGAAATGATCGAAAAAACAGGGCGTCGCACCGTACCGCAGATTTTTATCGGCGACGTGCATGTGGGCGGATATGACGATCTAGCTAAATTAGACCGTGAAGGAAAGTTGTTAGAGCTTTTACAGATAGAAGCTTAATAAACCCACCGAATTTAACAACACAAAGAGAGCATACAAATCCTGTACCGCTCTCTATTTCTGTAAACTTATGGTTTTGCGACTGTCGATAAAAGTGCATAGTACGGCGTATAGTCGCGTGTCTAGCCTGGTGCTTATAGAAAGTGGTGGGCTTGCATTATTTTTAGGAAATTTCGCATGACCTTTGCGCATGAGAATAGGCAAACTCCTGGGGAATCGCCCGTACCTCCTATGTTTGACCCCACGGTGAAGCAAAAAGCACAAGCTAAAACAGCGCGTATTCCAATCAAAATTATTCCCGCTGAAAAATTAAAAAAACCCGATTGGATTCGCGTGAAAGCCGCTGCGCCCAATTCGCGTTTTTACGACATCAAACGTATTTTGCGAGAGCATCAACTCCATACCGTTTGTGAAGAAGCGAGCTGCCCGAATATTGGCGAGTGTTTCGGTAAAGGCACGGCTACTTTCATGATCATGGGAGATAAGTGCACACGCCGCTGCCCATTTTGTGATGTGGGACATGGCCGTCCTGATCCGCTGGACCCTCAAGAACCTGAAAATCTAGCGAAAACCATTGCGGCACTAAAGCTGAATTACGTGGTGATCACCAGCGTAGATCGAGATGATCTACGCGATGGCGGGGCAGGGCATTTTGTCGCTTGTATTGAGCGCATTCGCACACTCTCGCCACAAACGCGCATTGAAATCTTAACGCCAGATTTCCGGGGGCGTATTGATAAAGCACTCGCCATTCTTAATACCGCACCGCCTGATGTGATGAATCACAACCTGGAAACAGTACCGCGTTTATACAAAGAAGCGCGCCCAGGCTCTGATTACGCCTATTCCCTACGTCTTCTCAAAGAATTTAAAGCAGCCCATCCCGATGTTCCTACTAAGTCTGGGCTGATGGTGGGTCTAGGGGAAGAAGAAGAAGAAATCGTGCAGGTTATGCGTGACTTGCGCGCGCATGATGTCAATATGCTAACGCTTGGCCAGTATTTACAACCTTCAGAGCACCATCTCCCTGTGCGCAGCTATGTAACGCCAGAGACTTTTAAAAAATATGAAACCACTGCCTATGAGCTGGGTTTTTCGCATGCTGCAGTAGGGGCAATGGTCCGCTCGAGTTACCACGCAGATGTGCAAGCGCATGAAGCTGGAGTAGTTTGAAAATAGGGGGGATTGGGGTGAACCAAGTTCCTCAACATGAATTTTTGGACAGCCATGAAACCACTGGACCCTGAAATTTTTAGGCTTCTTGCCAAGAAATATATATGGTGGAAGATGCCTGAGCAATCGCTTCGTATGCCTCAACGCATTGCTGTGCAAGTGATGACAATCGGGGATTATGAAGATGTGCAGCTACTAGTTAATCATGTGGGGGATGACTATCTACGTCAGGTTATCGCACAGGCTGAAATAGGTCAATTTGATGAGCGCTCCTGGGTATATTGGCATTACCGCCTTGACCTGGCGTGTATGGGGCAGGTGCCTGCTTTGCCGGATAACAGATTTAAATGAAGCCTACTTTTAAATCAACTCTTTGTGTTTGTATCGCTTAGCGCAGAATATGCTTAGCCATCTGGATGGCAATTGACCAAAAACGCCATCATCTCTGTTGCATCTTTAGTTAGGTAAAACTCTACCATTTTCTCGTTAAATTCCTGCGCCTTCGCCGCAGGCACGCTGATGGCATCGATGCCGGCAGACATCAAAATGCCATTCATCATAAAACGTGCAGTACGTTTGTTGCCGTCAAAGAAAAATTGCTGCAATGCGCCAAATAAAAAGAAAGCCAGCCCTTTTTCGAAAGGGGCGCACGTATCTAATGCCGTTAAGCCTTCTTCAAATATTTGATTCAATTTAGGCGCACCTGGTACAGTGGGTAATGGGGTGTAACGGCCACGTTGGCCTAACCCAACATCTGGAGTGTAATGCTGCTCTTGCCCTTCTCCGCGAAATACTCCCCATTCCAAAGCCTCATTGCTAGCAGTCAGAGCGTGTATTTCTATGAAGATAGCCTTATTTAGCTGAAATTGACTCGTTTTTACCAGTGCTAAAACCCGTTTCGCGCTTTTGATTAGATTGATTACTTGTTCTTGATCAGTAATTTTCCTGCCGCCGATGGTTACGCCATCTAGTAGGGTTTTTACTTCTGGGAAAGTGATGGGGTTGCCTTCAAGCATGCTGGCATCCCAGACGAACTCAGGCAGCATACGATGGAAGCGGAAACTGACGCGTTCGATAGTGTGCGTGGGGATGATGGAGGGAATAACAGATCGGTTCCAGTGGAATCCAAGGGCATTAAAGAGTTTCATACTCATCTTTTTTTGTTTGATAGAGCCCTTTTACATAAGCATCTCGGTAGGTTGGTGGTGAGGCACGAACCCCAACATGCGTACCGCTGGCTTTTAATCTTTATTTTTGAGATTTTGTAAGCTGGTTATCGAGGATGGAGTGGTTTGCATGTTGGGGTTCCTTCGTCACCACCAACCTACCGTCCTTTGTTTTTCTTGTGGTTGGTGGTGAGGCACGAACCCCAACATGCATACCACTATCTTTTTGAATACCTGCGTAACCTCAGTGAGGAATATAAAAGAAACTCAATAGGTGTTCTTTAATGCAGCGTAATTCCATATAAAAATAAAACGGTGATGGAATCACGCGGCTGCAGTGTCTACGACAAGAACGGATGGCGTAGCAAAATAGTGTCGTCGCGGTCTGGGCCTGTAGATACCATATCGATTGGTGCACCTACGGTTTCCTCAACACATTGCAAGTAACGGCGTGCTTCAGAGGGCAATGCATCCCACTCTGTAAGGCCGGCAGTATTGCATTGCCAACCTGGAAAGCTTTGATAGATAGGTTCGCAGTGTTGTGCAGCTGCCGCATCCAAAGGTAAGAGATCTATTTTTTCGCCATTTAAGGTATAGCCTACGCATAGCTTGATAGTCTCTAGCTGGTCTAGTACATCAAGTTTGGTCAGGCACAAGCTAGATACGCCGTTCATTTGTACAGAGCGTTTAAGGGCTGCAGCATCTAGCCATCCTGTGCGGCGAGGTCGGCCGGTTACCGAGCCAAACTCTTTACCCACCTTGGCTAAGGTGAGTCCAATAGGATCTTGGCGGTGAGGGTTATCTGCATCGAATAATTCGCTGGGGAAGGGGCCTGCGCCTACGCGTGTGCAATAGGCTTTGGTAATGCCAAAAACAGTATGTAATTGTTGAGGCCCCACCCCTGCGCCTGCAGCGGCTGCGCCTGCTACGCAATTACTGCTGGTTACAAATGGGTAGGTCCCGTGATCGATATCTAACAAGGTTCCTTGCGCACCTTCAAACAGCAGGTTTTGCCCCTGCTGTTGCGCGGTATACAGCTCTGCGGATACATCCGCTAGCATGGGTAATAGCTCTGGAGCGTTATGCAGCAGTCTATCTAGTGTTTGTGCTTCATCAACGGGCGCTGCGTCTAGGTAGCGGGTTAATAAGAAATTGTGATAATCCAGTACTTCATGCAGACGCTCTGCTAAGCGTGGGATATCACGCAAATCGTGCATACGCAGTGCCCTGCGCGCCACTTTATCTTCATAAGCTGGGCCAATGCCACGGCCTGTAGTACCAATTTTATCTACGCCGCGACGTGCTTCGCGCGCCCGGTCGATAGCTGCATGGGAAGGCAGCAGTAAAGTCGCCGCGCACGATATGCGTAAGCGATTACGTACTTCTAATCCTGCAATTTCCAATTCTTTAATTTCTTGCAAAAGCGCCTCGGGCGATACCACCACCCCATTACCAATATAGGCCTTGACTTCGGGGCGCATGATCCCAGACGGAATCAATCGCAAAATCGTTTTACGGCCATCAATAATCAGCGTATGCCCTGCGTTATGCCCCCCCTGAAATCGCACAACACCTTGTGCATGGTCGGTGAGCCAATCGACCACTTTACCTTTACCTTCATCGCCCCATTGCGTACCGATAACCACCACATTGCGGCTTGATTTGGAGGGAGAAGGCGCATTTTTTGAGGAAAGAGGAGTAGACATATAAAGAGATAGAGCTGACAGATAGTAGAGAAACCGCAAGGATACGGTTTTATGGGTGTAGAGCAAGTTTTCTATCTATATAGAGAAAACGCTCCACACTTCACACAACGAAAACCGTGAAGGTATCACGTAGTCCGTGTAGTTTTGTAGAGTGCATTAGGATTTTTAATTACTAATGCGCAATGGTTAGCGGTAGGTTGGTGGTGAGGTAAGAACCCCAACATGATAGCCACAGTCCTTTTGAAACCTGCATATGCATGTCAAAAACGATGATTATATGTCGGCGGTATGCATGTTGGGGTTCCTTCGTCACCACCAACCTACTAGCTATCATGATGGATTTTTAAATGTGTAATGGTGGGGGGTTTTAGTCAAAACTTTAGTTAATTTTTTGGCTTGGCCTATAAATTTTGCCAATGATTCTTCAGCAGATGTCGCTGCTTCCTCTCTCGCTTTCTGTGTAGTGCCAGGTTTTTTATGTAAAAAATATTGGTCACTTCTTACTTTACTGATATCTCTCAAGAGGGAGCGCACTTCAAAAACTAGATTTTCGATGGGTTTCAATGTCTTTTCAAGACGGTCGGCTGCATCGAGTACATTAGGTATATCAGCATATTTTTTCCATGCATCACGAATAAAGTGCAGGAGCACTGCGCCTATTAATAAATCAACTGCTAAGAATGGAATAGCTAAACTCAGAACAGGTGCGCTGCTCATAAGTAAAATGGTTATGCATAATGTTCCTGTTACCAAAACCAGGGGTACAGGCATGAGAAGGCCTGTCATAGTTGTTTTTTGAGACTCTGCTTCCTCTCGGGATTTTTGTATGTTGGTTTTAGCGTTAGATAGCTTTTCTTCTACAGTAAAGCATATTGCTTTAAGAAGATCTATTGCTTTTCCAGAAGGGGATTCTAAGTGATTTTGATAATAGGTATGCCAAAATTCTGAATAAGTAAGAATATCAGGAAATGTGTCAAATAAATCTATACATAATTTGTGGAATGAGGTATTGCTATCAAAGGGAGACGTTGTATTGCTTTCTGCTGTAGAGTTACCGATAAAATCAAGGATTTTATTGTAATCTTCACAAACGAAGATATTGTGGACGTTTATATCTGATTTGAAATTAATAAAATCATGCTTTATTTGTTCTAAATTAACTTTCAGATCGTGAGATGAAGTGGTTTCAGTGCGAGTAGGTGTATTCCCTAATATGGCAGGGGTAATCGCATAGCTTTGGTCAGCAGCAAATGATGAATGGGCTGAACTCAAACTGGAATGATCTGCATCAGACTCAGTAACTCTATCTACCTCCATCTCACTGCCGGTAGATTGCATTGAACTGCGACGCGAGTCACTAGAACCACCCACGTATGGCGTTGTTTTAGTAATCGACGGGGTAGGAGAGATGTGCATAGAGCGCAGAAAATTCTTTGAAAAAGAAGAAAAATTCCTCTTCGCACACAGTAGATCACTATAGATAGTGATCTATAAAAATACCTCAGAGGCCTGGCGAGTTTTGGTATGCCTAGTGCCTTATATTTTATTGGAAACAGGTAATTGTAGTGTATGGCAATGGAGGATTCACCCTATAATCCTAACAGATAGTGCGGCTGCTTTTCTTAATTTTTTTATAAGAAGCGGTCTGGAGGATGAGCAATAGCATTTGGTGCCATTGGTGTGAAGCTCCTTTGCATGAGGAGCGCTACTTTCTCATGCAAAGCATGACTGCATTATGGCTATGTACATAGCCGTAATCCCCTGCATCTAAATATTGAGCTTTCACAGTGGGATATGCGAAGTATGGAGGCAGATTTGGACTGCTGAATTTTTTACGATGATGGGCAAGAGCGCGCTGATTGGCGCTGCATTTACTGTTCATTGTAGACAGCAGACTATTTTCTTCACTCCACTCCCTGATAAAGCCCATGCCTAGCTCTATAACGTTCACTCACTTAGCGCCCTCTGCTTTTTTGGGGCGCATAGCAAAAAACAAGCAACCTAAGGCATTAGATTTACAAAAAGAAGCCGCACCCAAGGCGGTTATGCGTACTGCGCCTCAAGTATATGCAGCAAAAGACGGAACTATTTCACTTCTAGTATCCGCTCCAAAAATTAAAAATATAGCCTTAGCAGGCGGTGGAGCCTCTGCGCTCATGATGCCACATGCTTTAGTAGAACTTGGCAAGCCATTTTTTGATGATATTAAAAGTATTGCAGGCTGCTCGAGCGGGGCATTAGTAGGGACGATGCTAGCTTCAGGGTTATCGCCAGCGGAGCTTGATGCAAGAATAGATCAAAATCTTCTCCCTAGCCTGCTAGGAACCGTGCCGAGCTTTGGTGCGCTGTATCCGATGGTAACGTTCCAATCTGAGAAACTCTATGCGAGTTTTTCCAGCTTGATGGCTTGTATTGGGCGTATGTTTGTTATGAAAACCTTTGTAGGCAGTTGGCAAAAATCGGCACAGAGTTTTATCCAAACACTGGATCAGTGGAGTTCAGAATCGGTCACTCTGCATTTAAAAAAGCCAGATATCTGGAAAAAAGTAGAGGCAGCACACGCTAATGGCCAACTAAATGCCAAAGAGAGAAACCGGCTTGTTTTTTTAAAAAATAGTGTGTGGTTTGATAAACCCAGTACAGCCAAAACGTCCAGAACAGAATATATGATCACGTTTAATGATCTTGCTCTGTTACACCGTATTGAGCCAGCTATTTTTAAAGAGCTCACTATCGTGAGTTCCAAGATAGATGAAAATCAAACCGAAGATGCGCCTTCTCCACTAGTATTTACAAAAAAGACATTTAATGCAAAAGAGACTCCCGATGTGCCCATTGCCATCGCGGGCCGTGCCTCTATGTCTATGCCTTTATATTTTCAAGACTGTTGGTACAGTGGCGCATCCTATCAAGATGGAGGAATGATCAGCAGGATTCCCGCAGAAATCTTTGTACCTTTAAATAATGAAAAAAGTAGGTCAGAAAATGCCTCTGCGCAGGCTGAAACCATAGTGGTTGCTTTTGCTAACCGCAGCTATAAAAAAGATATGAACCGGATTTTGTATCAAAAACCAGTTCCAGGGCAGTATAAAACACTGACAAATAAAGTAGTGCAGTGGTTTTTAAATTATCCAACCTACCCAGAAAGCGTAGCGCAAGACAATCATAAATTGTATGACATGGGCCCCAATGTACGCACGATAAATAATGAGGGCATTGATACCTTTGATATGCATCCGTCCAAAAAGCAAATAGATGCAGCTAAAAAATTAGCAAGTATCAATATGCAAAAACAAGTAGAACTACATAAAAACGAAGCCTATTGTCAGTCGTTTAATAATGTTGAAGCAGCATGGCAAGCATTAAGCGAGGCGCAAAAAAATGCAGTGCATCAAGCTGGGGACCCACAGCTAGAGCCTGATTTTGAGAGCTTGCCAGAACGCACGCAACATGCACAACTTGCTTTTTATAAACTATCGCAACCAGCATTGCTCCCAAGCACATTGCTTGCAAGATTAAGTAATTGCATCACAGCTTTGCGCATTGCTTAGGAGTATTTCCACTTAAAAATACTACGCTTGTATCGTTAACCTCATACCTTCGCGATAGGCGTAGGTTGGTGGTGAGGCACGAACCCCAACATGCGAACCACTGACTTGTAATTTTTGCTTTTAGGCCATGTATAAGCAGGTTTCCAAGGATGCGGTGGTTTGCATGTTGGGGTTCCTTCGTCACCCCAACCTACCGTGCTATTTGATTAATTCATATTAGAAACGCTAGGAACTGAATAAAAATAACCAATTAGGTTTCTTCTTCAAAAGCCAACCGACAAATCGAGTTTAGATCACGCTATTCACATAAAGAACAAGATATTGATCAGCGTATTGAAAATGGCAGTTCGAATATAACTGGCGACGCCCGCATGGTTCTCTTTCTGCAGAAACTCCCGTTGGCAAGCTTGTAGAAGTAGGCACGCAGACGCCGCTTTCTGAAGCCATTGCCTCTGCTTACGACTCACACAAAGAGCGCATCCGTGGCAATCCTACGGAACTAATCATCTCACTCATTTTTATGCTAAAAAACATTAAAAACGGTTTGCAGGAAATTAAATGAAGTATATAAATCGCACGCCATTATATACTTCATTTAATTTGTACCATTTGCTGATTTTGAAATTTCGAAAAGAAATTGCATAGACTATCCCTATTTTAGGATGGATGTAGACTATTTATTATATTAATTTGCGAGTCATTTAATAAATCAACATTTTCTACAAAAAAATTAAGTAGGGAATGATGATGTTCATTAGAAAATTTTCTTTTTTGTAATAGGCTCATTGATGTGTTAAACCATTCTTTCATAGTTGTTTTCCAAGGCTCAATCCTTGGGAGATTTTGTATGTTTTTAACTGTAGTTATTAATAAAGCAGACCAAGAGTCTTTTAAATTATTTTCGTCATTATGTAAATCCAAATAATTGCAAATTAAATCAAAATTGCTCAATACAGTTGGGTCATCCAGATCATCCCAATTTTTGATGAAATTTATTAATGCAAAAGCAATGTCATGTGATTTTTCTTTATTATTATATTTTTCAAATAGCTTGGTAAGCTCATTTAAAGCAAAATTGCTTGCCTCATCAGTTAATGATAAAGGTTTCATTGACGAATATTTCTGTTTTTTTTCTGGGGGGAAGCTTGATAGCTGAGCAAAAAAAAATGGAATTGCTTCTAAAATTTTTATTAAACATAAATCTGATATTTTTGATGTATAGTTTTCCATTAAATGAAAAACTTTTTTCTGTAATTCCCCTGACCAATTTTGCGAATTCTGTGAAATTTCTGTCAAAATTTTTTCTAACAGCAATTGATTTTTTGTTTTTTGTAAGCATTCTGATAGGCTTTCGAATACAAAAATTATTGCATTCTCACCTCTTAAAGATGGCAAAGTTTTTAGCAGCAGCCTTGCTGCCTCGTCAGTTTTATCAGTATGATGGAGTAAATCTTGGGATTTTTTAATTATGTCATCCCTTAGGGGATGGCATACATTTAATATTTCTTGCTGAATTTTGAGAGGCCATTTTTCTATTTCAGTGTATTGCTCAATTAATGATATGCTTGGAGGAAAAGAAGTTAAATAAAGGATAGTGTCTGGCTTCTTGTTTTTATAATTTTCTGTCAGATTATCTAATATCATTATTTTTAATTCTACTGGAAGGCTATTAAATCTATCTTTGAAGTAAGAAGTTGGTCCATTGTTTGGAGTTGATTTTTCAAAATTTTGGTTAAATTTAATACGTGTGTTGCTTTGATTGATTATATTAATCATCTCTATCATCTCAATATATATTGAATTTCTAATGGATATTATCTCTTAGAAAATGGTTTAATTTTTCACTTATTTTTTTAGGTGCGTATAGATATTTATCCATTATTTCATCTGATGAGGAATCATTTCAAACGCTCTTCATGCTTTCATCTGATGAGGAATAATCTCCAGCGCTATTCATATTTTCATCTGACAAAGAGCTATTTTCATCTGACGAAGAGCTATTTTCATAATTCTTCATACTTTCATCTGACGAGGAGGCATCGAAAAGATCATAGTCAGTAACACGATAATGTTTAGTGTTTTTAAATTCTTTAATCATATCTACTTTTGCTGCATACGCATCACCCTTTTTAGCCATATAATTTATTAATTCTTTGTTGTATTCTAAATCTGTTTCAGTTACAAGCAGATTGCCATTTTGCAGTGTTATCTCTTTTTGACTTCTGTCATCATAAGCTTCAGGATGCCAGTGAACACCAACTATATTATTGAATTCAAAAGCTTCTACAGACTGTTTGGGTAATGATGCACTATTTGTTACCCTATTGTCGTATTGATGTGATTTTGGATCTATAATTCCATTTGAATCTGTAGTTGCATTTGGATCTGTAATTCCCTTTGATCTTGCTGTAACATAAATGTTGTCTAATTTTTGTCGACGATTTTTTAGTTCAATTTCTGATGGGTTATCACTATTGCGTACTTGAAATCTGAATACGCCTTCTCCTGTCCTTTCTTCTGCTGGAACGGCCCAATGAGAGGAGCTGACTTTTTCTATAGTTATTCCCCTCCCTTTTTTATGTTCTAATATAGTCTTTACTTGCTCAGGTGTTGAAACTTGAGCAAGTAAACGTGCTTTTTTGGTTTTTGCTTCTACTGCCTGTAACCCTATTTCCCGTTCATTTTTGGCTGTAGCGCTTTCTACCGCTTGTTTAAATGTTAAATTAGCTCTTGGGCGAAAATCGTCAGATAACTTATTAAATTGATTCTTATCTAAATTAGTAGTTTTTTCTACGCTTTTCCATTCTAACTCTGCTTGTTTTTCTATTACTTCTAATGCCTTCTGTATTGCTTGCAATTCCGGCTCTGTTTTTGTTTTTATTTCTTTTAATTCAGCCTCTATTGCTTTCAACTCATTCTCTATTGTTTCCAATTTTGGCTTTGTTTCAGTTTTTATTTCAGTTTTTGGAGTTTCAAAAACTTCTACATCATGCTGATTCAATACACGAGCAACTGTTCCATCTTGTGTAAGATAAGCTCCTTGACGGGCTTGATGTGTATCTGCCTTAACCAAATTAGCAGTACCGCCCAAATTATAAAGCGATCGTTCCATGGCCCCACAAACTAATAGAGTAGGTCGGCCAGTTTTCATAGCATGATCTAATAGCTCTTTTTCACGTTCTGTTCTGGACTTTTCTCTTGCTTTTTGCGCATTAGTTTTTGGCTTGTGTGCTTCTTTTTGAGATGGTTGTTCGCTAACTATTCCAAAATTACTGCCTGCCATTACTAATAAACCTTCTCCAATTTGTTTCTTAGTAAGTTTAATATCTACTTCTGGATTTTCCTTTCTGGCTGATTGTATTTGCGCTATATTAATTTCTCTTATTTCAATCTTATCCTTTGATAATACTTTTTCGCAATTGCCCGATTTTCTATTCTTGTCTTCATCATGAACTACTCCTGCTATTCAAACTTTTGTCTTCTCATCCGTAACTATGTCTATGTTACGTCCAGTAATATGATGAAATCTCATTATATCCCAATGGGCTCCTCTACTAGCTATATCAGCTAGCCCAATTTGTTCAGAAATAGCTTTACCTGCGCCCTCAACACGATAAGCAATACTAACCGGCATAGTATTGTTGCGTGAAGCTAATTGTTCAGCTATTAGCCCTCTTTTTAATACTCCTGGTTTTGGTGTCTTAGAACTTTCGCTGCTTTTATTTTCACTTTCGCTTCTTTTAATTGGAGAGGGAGATACATTCTGAATGTCTATATTGCTCATGGCTTTCTCTTTTCATGTTGTGTAAATTTTTTTATAAATCTACTTTATATTTGAAAAGAGATTGCTTATGTTTGCGAACTATTTTATAGTAAAACGAATAATTATTTTTTTGACTAAAGCGATACCGTACGCAGCCTGGAATAGTCTGCTGGTACAGTGGCGCACCCTATCAAGATGGAGGGATGACTAGCAGGATTCCCGCAGAAATATGTGTACCTTCAAATAATGAAAAAGGTAAGTCAAAAAATGCCTCTGAGCAGGCTGAAACCATAGTGGTTGCTTTTGCTAAAAGCAGTTATAAAAAAGATATGAAGCGGATTTTGTATAAAAAATCTGTTGCATGGCAATACAAAAAACTGACAAATAAAGTAATGCCGTGGTTTTAAAATTATCCAACCTACTCAGAAAGCGTAGAGCAAGATAATCATAAACTGTATGACATGGGTACTCAATGTACGCACGCAACATGCACAACTTGCTTTTTATAAACTATCAAAACAAGCATTTCGCCCAAGCACATTGCTTGCAAGATTAAGTAATTGCATCACAGCTTTGCACATTGCTTAGGAGTATTTCCACTTAAAAATACTACGCTTGTATCGTTAACCTCATACCTTCGCGATAGGCGTAGGTTGGTGGTGAGGCACGAACCCCAACATGCGAACCACTGACTTGTAATTTTTGCTTTTAGGCCATGTATAAGCAGGTCTCCAAGGATGCGGTGGTTTGCATGCTGGGGTTCCTTCGTCACCCCAACCTACCGTGCTATTTGATTAATTCATATTAGAAACGCTAGGAACTGAATAAAAATAACCAATTAGGTTTCTTCTTCTAGTGTGAGACCAGGAAAATTTTTCGTTTATCCCGATCCATTGCATAGCCTTTCTCCCAAGATTGCATCTGATTGGGCGGTCGAAGAGCGCGCACAAGAGATGGTGCAAATGGTCATCGAGCGCGCACGAATGCAGAGTAGAGCAGCAGCCTGATCTTTGACATGAAAGCTGCTATGGCAAACCACTCGCATGTAAGAAGGACTCTATAAATACAGCGTTTATAGGACTCACATATACGGTATCCGCTTCTATATTTCCTGCACAAACAGTATCAGGATACGAAATCCCTAGTCTTTAGGTGTGAAGGTGGGTTTACTATGAATATGCTTGTCACTCCCCTTTCAGTGCGTTTCGTGAGCTTGCCTTGTGAAAAAATAGAAGAAGCTATCGGCACACAGAATGGGCTTTTTGATACTTTAAAAACGTTACTTCCTAGGAAGTATGCGCCAGGTAAGAGCCATTTCTTTGAAAGGGTTTCTGATACTCTTTTCCTCTCTCAAGAAGAGCGAAAAGTGAAAGAGGCGCTTTTTCTGGGGGCCCATGAACCGCTTGCTAACCATCGCCGCATTCTTGAGCAGATCCGCGAATATGCAAAAGGTGAAAAAGAAAAACCTTCGATTGAAGTCCAAGAAGTAATGTATCGCTGTTGGAATGGTGAGTGCCAAAAATCGGAAAAAATAGAATTTCAACAGGCAGAACCAGAACCAGAAATAGACGCCCAAGAGGAAGCAGTAGATTTAGAACATACCAACCTAGAACGCAAACGAAATATTCAAAGGCCTCAATGCACGCCTGAGACAATGGGCTTGGTAGAAAAAGTAAAAAAAGCGCATGAAAATACAGTGGCGCAGGCTAACAAGTCTAAGTCTGATGTGGAGAAAGGTTTTACCTCATCTATAGTGGTGGGTACTACGATGAGCGTGGTAGGTGGGTTGACGGGGTTAACACAGCACTTTATTGCTATTGGTTTAATTACTAGCACCCCATTCTTGGCCTTTGGTATTCCAATTATCGCTACTATTACGATGCTCTCCATTACTTTGAGTGCTGCATATATTTCCCTCCGATATAATGCAAGAACCGAATACGCGCGTAAACTAGACGCCGAGTTTTTTATCCCTTTTATGAAAAGTTTAAATGCTATGTTAAGCGAGATTTTAGGAAATACTAGAACGATCCTCGGTCTGCAAAACAATGCAATTAGCCTACACCATGACTCGCTCAAACAGGCTGGTGAAATAAAAAAAGATATGGGGTCTGTAAAAGAAAACATACAGACGGCAGGAGCTGCGCTAAATCAGGTACAAGCTCAAGTACAAGCCAATACAGAAGAACTTAAAGAATCACACGCTCGTTTTGCCACTACTGTGGAAGATTTTCAAGAAGAAGTGCAAGCGCGTATAGAGGGTATACGTGATGACATTTCTAGGGGCGTTCAAAGCTTAAAAGAAGAAATGATCCATGCCCCTCGGCAAATTATTGGGGGACATCATCATAATAATATTACCTACGTCCAACAATTTAATATTATCGACCCAAGGTCCCTTCTCCCCGCTGAACAGCAGCTGCTTTTAGCGCAGGCTTCGTCAACGCGACCAGCCATTACCCTTTCTCAGGAAGGACAAGAATCAGCGAAAATACTTCTCAATTACCAGCCAAGAGCACGTAAAACTTCATTTGGTTCAGTAACTTCATATTCCTCGAGTGCCTCTGCCTCTCCCATTATTGGGCGGTTTCCTAGTCCTGAAATAGAAGAGGAAGATAGCTCCTTTGCTCAACACCATGCTTCATCCTCTAAAGGTAAAGGAAGGGCTGAACCTACTATTTTTGAAGAATCTAATATTGAGGAACTCCTTTCTTCTGATTCAGAATCAGAATCTGATGAAGTGCT
>JASSUF010000032.1:0-18626 GCA_031963365.1 Mycoavidus cysteinexigens | reverse complement strand
CGGGAGGACTTGCACCTCCAAGATTGCGCCCATGCTGGGCGCACCCATAAAAAAAACCATCCTTTTATCTTCAAAGGATGGTTTTTTTATATCGAAAAACTACGCTCATCGTTTTTTTTGTTTCTGGGCAGTAGGAGCATCTAGGTTTAGCGGTTGTAATCCTGCTGAACGGAGTTGATCTCGAGCGCCATCGATGATGGTTTCAAATTTTTCTACTGTAGACGCGTGGATCTCAATTTTTTTAAGGATGATGACATCATCCTTGGCAAACACAATAAATTGATCTCCTGCTTCAAGGTTCAACGTCTTTCTGATGAAATCTGGAATGACGAGTTGCCCTCTCGAGGAGAGTTGTGTGGTAGCGAGCTTTTTCATGGCAGTACCCTTAGAACCTTTTTAGAATCAAACTCCAACCTTTTCCTAAAGAGCCGTATTTAGTATCAACAAGCTAGCTTGAACAGAGGTGCCGGGCCTTATGAAAAAGGCTCTTCTAGGAAGTGTGAAATAAGTCCTAAATCATATAAGTAGGGAATAGCGTATTAACCTGAATAATTAGGTTGATCGGACATACAGGAAGACGGCGAAACAGCGGAAGAATAAAAAGTTCCCCTATAAAAAGTACACCTTAATCCTCATTTTACGCCTCACTCAACCTTGCGGCCTCGCAATAAATTGTAGATTGGCACGACACATTGGTATAAATGCGGAACCCCAACATGCAGGCCGCACCCTAATCTCGCATATTTTAGAAATTCTGGTAATACACATATGCTGATTGCGGCGCCTTAGCTGATTGCGCATGTTGGCGCTCATCGAGATTGATGGGCGCTTTGTCCCACCATATTGAACGTGCTGCGCGTTGTTGAGTTTCTAACTGAGGGTGCGTTTTTTTCAGTTGGTTTAGAAACTGGGTGAGTTCTGATTGGTACTCCATGAGGTATCCTGTGAATGCTATATGTAGGTTAAGTGTATAAGCCTGCCCATCATAATTGTTTTTGTAAATATTTTTTGGGAATTGCATGCTGCCCACAGGTCAAAACTATCGCGATGCACTATGGTTGGGTGCGTTATTTCTTTTGTCTGCTCTTGCTTGGGCGCAAGAGCCCATTGGGCAGTATAGAGAACCCAATCCTATAAGCAGCTTGCAAAGTTCGGCTTCGCTGGCTGAGCCATATCGTGTAGTAATTGATGCTCCAAGGGCTATACGTTCCTTATTAAAGAAGCATCTTGATATTGTACGTTTTGCTGCGCGTTCTGACATGACGAGTGGGCAATTCGATTTTCTGGTGGTTGCAGCGACTTCGCAAATTGCTGCTTTACTTAAAGCCCAAGGATATTTCACGCCTGAAATACAAGTGCGGGTTGAACGCTCTGTGCAAACACGTCTAGACGGTTGGGTGATTCCTTCTGCAGAGGGAATCAAAATAGTATCTATTCGTGTCAAGCCCGGTGAACCTGTAAAAATTAAAGCGGTTGAGCTTTCTTTTAAGGGCGCTTTATTAGCTGAACATCCGTGGCGCACTCCAGAGGAAGCAGAAAAATTAGCTTTATTGCATAGAGCGAAAGCACGTGGAGCAGATCAACAAGATCGTGAAGTGGCGGTACGTAAGATCTGGCCGCTACGTGAGGGCGATGTTTTTACTCAGCGTGCATGGGATGATGCCAAAGCAGTGGCATTAAAAACGCTGCAAGCAGAGCGCTATTTGGGCGCAAAAATTACCGCTTCTCAGGCGCTTATTAATCCTAAGAAGCACCGGGCCTATTTAGAGGTAAGCTTCGATAGCGGCCCTCCTTTTATATTGGGCCCTGTTGAGTTTGCTGATTTGCAGCGCTATCCAGAGCGCATTATTCATCATGTGAACCCTTTGCGTGTGGGGGAGCCTTACAGCAGCGAACGTTTGTTGGAGTTGCAAAGGCGTATTCAAAATACCCCTTACTTTGCTAGTGTTATTGTGGATGTGAGTGCTGAGAGTGCTGCAACACGAGATGATACTTCTACGCAGATAGCTCCAGTGAAGGTTAAAGTTAGTGAATATCCCTACCATTCCTTGCGTTTTGGGGTAGGGTATAACTCAGATATCGGGCCGCATGTACAGGGACAATACGGTTATAACAATATGTTTGGACGGGCATGGGTGCTTGAGACGCAAGGTCAATGGGATCCTAAGCAGCAATCCACAGGTTTTCAGTTATCTACCCCTCCCGATGACCGTGCTTATATCTATAGTGTGTTGGCTCATTACAAGCGCAGCGATATTGAGAATACAGATATCCGTAGTGTAACTACCGGCGTGCAACGTGTACGTTTACAAAGCCGTTATGAATATACGTACTCCTTACTGTTTTATGGAGACCGTTTAATACAAGACAGTGTCCCTTCGAGTTGGAGTCGAGCGCTAGTACCTGGGTGGAGTTGGTTACGTCGTGATGTGGATGATTTGTTATTTCCGCGTGAAGGCAGTCTTTTATTTTTCGAGGCCAATGCTGCAGCAAAAGGCCTTTTAACAAAACAATCATTCGGACGCGCCTATTTTAGTGGCCGTCAATATGTTCCGCTTGGGCGAAGGGGAATAGGGGTATTCCGTATGGAATGGGGCGGTGTGTTTACGTCAGGGAGTTCAGTAGGAATACCTGCCTCTTTGCTGTTCCGTGCAGGAGGCAGCAATTCGATCCGAGGTTATAGTAATCAGAGTATTGGGAACGAGGTTGCAGGCTCTGTATTGCCTGTTAAATATGTGGCTACAGGGAGTGCTGAATATCAATACTGGTTTAATCACGATTGGGGAGTGGCGGCATTTTATGATGCGGGTACTGCTGCAGATACCTGGGCTGAGCGTACTTTTTATCAAGGTGTAGGCCTAGGTGCTCGTTGGCGTAGCCCTGTGGGGCCTATTAATGTGGATGTGGCGTATGGATTACGTAATCATGCTATCCATCCTTATATTACATTGGGCATTGCTTTTTAGAATCGACTCTTTTTCTCTGCGTACCTGCTCTCTATGTCCATAAAAGACCCCTCCAGTGCCAAGGCAAAAGAAGAAATGCCTGTAAAAAAGCGTACTCATCGCAACATACTTTTGCGATGGGTTCCCGCTGCGATATTTGGAGTGCTATCGCTTTTAATACTATTGCTGGCACTCAGTGGATTGTATATGTGGCATACGGAGGCTGGCACGCGTTATGCCTTTATGGGAGCCAAAATACTTTCTGGGCATCGGCTGCAAGGCGTGCTTGAGAGCGGTACTTTGCAAAAAGGTATTTTTTTACGAGATGTCCGATGGCATGATGCAGAAGTGGATATTGCTATCGACCAACTGCAGAGCCAATGGCATTGGGAACGCATGGATTCTAGGTGGACTTGGCGTTTAGTCGTGCCTTTTATTCGTATAGGTCAAATAGAGGTAAAGCAGCCCCCATTACCTAAGAGCAAAAAATCGGTTAGCTCTCAAACTTTGCCTCAAAAGCTTACAACGCCTGTACTTTTGCAAATCAAAGAAGCCTCTATAGAGCGTTTACGTATTACGCAAGGCACACAGTCGAGCGAATGGTCGCAAGTGCATGTGCAGTTTGAAACCACTGAAGAAGGGAAAGAGCAGCAGCATTATTTACGTATTAACAGATTACAAACCCCTTATGGTGCAGTACAAGGGCAGGGAAAACTGGCGGCTAGTCGTCCTTTTGCGCTGTCAGGAACCGCTAGCCTCATAGCAAATAATGCGCAGATTAATGCAAAATTTCCACAGAAAAATGGAAAGCCTGTCCTCTCCGTGAGCCCATCGGTTAAAGAAGAGCGCTTTGATGTGCGCTTATCAGGCTCATTAGATGAGATGGGCGTAGATATATCAGCAAGTGGGCATAGGTTGAATGGGCGAGGGCGCATTGACCTTTGGCCTTTCAAAAAAATGCCGCTCAAAGGGGCTAATGTTACGGTGGATCATTTTAATCCACAGGTTTTTAGTCTGAATGCACCCTATGCTGATTTGCATATTGAAGCGAAATTCTGGCCTGCACCCGTGCCGCAAGCGCCTATGCCGTCCTCGTCCGCTGGCAGATTGAAGCAAGCCTTCAAACAAAGTCTGCATGCTTCTGGAAAAAATGTGCAGGTGTCTGAGGAGGTACAACAACTAACCGTAGAAGGGGATGTAATACTGCGCAACGCAGCACCTGGCAGCCTCGTGGAGCACAAATTACCTTTGCGCAATGCTCAATCCCATCTTCGTTTGAATGCGCATGAACAGGTATTCTCAGATATCCAAGTGCGCATGCTTCAGGGACTGGTTGCTGCTACTCCTAGTGTATTGGTGAACGAAAAAAAGGGTGCCTCTACTGTGTCTGAGCGCCTGGAGCAGCCTTTTGCGAAAAGCGATATACACGCAGATACCGATGCAGATGTATTGCTAGAAGGAAAAGGGCGTTTTTTACAGGGAAAGGGGGCGCTTAATTTAAAGGTGCAGTCCCTCAATTTGCATCGATGGTTAGAATTATTAGCTCCAACCCATTTAAATGGCTTGCTGACTTGGACCTTGAATCCTGCCCCTAATCAGCAAGAGATAGAGATAGTTTTGGAATCTCACTCTGCTGCTAATACTGGACCTTTGGGGTTGCGTATAAAAGCGCATATCAAACCAGAACAGATTAATTGGGTGGGGCAGCTCACTGCATGGCGCGGCCGAGCACAGGTATTAGGCGTTTTAGAAAAAAATGCGCCAGCGCATCAACCTGCTTATGAAATACGCAGCACACTTGATGAATTCAATCCTTTTGTTTGGCTCAATCCAGTGGTTAGTAAGCGTTTTGTCAAGCAAGCTAATGCCGCGCCTGAACCACAACCTGCTTTGACATCCGTTTTATCTGGATATGTGAACGTACAGAGCCACTGGAAGGCTTCTTCTCATGCCAGTTTGTTTTTGCATAGCTTGAAAGGGCAGCGTATGCAGGTTGAGCAGTGCGCAGCTTCTGCCGATCCTGCAGCGTGCAAAAAAGCGCTGTCCAATGCCCTTTCTACAGGTGAGCATAGTTCGGCAGCCATTAAGTCGCTTTTAGAGCATGTAGTACACCCTTCGAGGGAGCCAGAGCCTTCTTTGCATATTGAGTTTGCGCTGCGCGATAGTGTGTACCAAGGCAAGCCATTGCAGGGCCAAGGCCAAATTCATACAGCAGGTGCGCGTCTATTACCTAGCAGCGTGAAGCTAGCTTTAGCAGGTAATACTTTGGAAGCGCAGGGTGAATTAGGGAGTAAAACGAATCAGTTGACCTTTCACCTCAATGCGCCTGATTTATCGCACATCGGTTGGGGTCTAGAGGGCATGCTCAAAGCAGAGGGGCAGCTTTATGGAAGTCTTGCCTATCCTAGGCTTGCGCTTCACTATCAAGCGCTGGGGGTATCTCTGGGAGAAAATCATCTGCAATCTGCAAAAGGTGAGGCTTTACTCGAAGAAGGCATGAATGGTGCGCTGTCATGGAAATCGGATGTACAAGGTCTTAAGCTTTCTCAAATAGCGCTCGATGCTTTTCATATTGATTTAGCAGGTACGCAAAACAATCACACTTTAGCGCTGCAAGCAAAAGGTCAGATTCAGAAAAAACCGATCGATTTTAAATTGGCAAGCCGAGGGCAATTACGCTTGTCTGGAAAAGAGTCTGTACAAACAGCCCAAAAAATGCGCGCAATACAGGAAATACATTGGAGCGGGATGCTGACGCAGCTTGTCAATCATGGCTTGCCAGAAGTGCAGCTTAGTGCACCCGTTCCGCTGCGATTTACTATATCCAAACTGATTACTCCTCAGGGTGAGCAAAAAACGGGGAATTCGTCTGAATATGCCCTCACTTTGCTAGAACTTGGGCGTATGCAGGCTCAGATTGAAAGAGCAAAACTTGATTTGCATGCTCTGTATTACAGTGCGACGGAGAAAAGTTATTCAAGTGGTACGGTAAAAGGAATAGATATTCGCCACCTTGCTCAAAAAATACAAAATACGTTGGGCGTGGCGAATATGCTTGGCTTTATAGCCATAGATACGTCTGCCCTACCTCCGAGTGTGTGTCAGGCACTTTTGCAAGGATTTTCATCAAAAACCTGCGAGGAAAAAGACGCCCCAATACAAAAAAAATCAGACCATGGCACGGCAACCAAGAATGAAGTACCAGAAATTATTGCGCCTGGGACTAATCTCATACTCGATAGCTCTTGGGATCTAGCGCAAAGGCAAGCGTATCTAACCGGGCATGTTGAAATGCATCGCCGTACTGGAGATCTCGTCATACAAAACGCTGTGGGCGTGCGTGTGCCTTTAGGATTGCAGGCTCTTTCAGCGCGTTTTGATGCGGTTCCAAAAACGGGCTTAAAAGCGCAGGCACAAATTAAATCAGGCCAGTTTGGAGAGGCAGTTGCCTATATTGCTAGTCCTTCGCGCGTGCATTTTCCTGTTTTATTGCAGGAGCAGGCTAACCCATCAGGCCGGATAATTTTTGAAAACTGGAAAAAAACAACCCCTATTTCAGGGGAAATGCATGTGGCGCTTCCTGAAATGGAACCTATAGGCAATGCATTAGGGGCCAATATCCGCTTAGGCGGCTCTGCGCGCTTGCGATTGAAGGTGGGGGGTACAGTAGCTAAGCCTTTATTATCTGGACGGCTGGATGGAGACCATCTCTCCTCTACTTTTATTCAAGAAGGTATCACTTTTAAAGACGGGATTGTCCGTATAGGGTTATCAAACAATGTTATTGACTTCGAGCAAATCTCACTCCATGGGGTGAAGGGGGTGGCAACCCTTACGGGAAAAGCAAAAATCGATCCTGCTAATCCTGCCCAGCCTGTATTAGATGCGCGTGTTACTGCTAAGGAGCTGGCAATTTTTGCTACGCTGGATCGCCAATTATTTATATCTGGGCAGGCCAATATGCACTATGCTGGTCTGGAATTTGAAGGGGTAGGCTCTAGCCCATTGGTTATAGACGGAGCATTTAAAGTAGATCGTGCGCTATTTGACTTACCAAGCAGCTCCCGGCCAAGGCTTTCGGATGATGTGATCGAAATCGATCGAGCTATTTGGAAGGAGCGTAAGCTCGCAAAGAAAAAAGCCCGGGAAATAGCTAAACAACAGCAAGCAGAAAAATTAGCACAAGGGTCTAGAGCTTCTTCTCGTAATCTCAGTCAGCCCGACGCTTTTTCCACGGCTTCAAAGGATTCTCCATTTAATAGTTTGCCACTTGCAAAAATACGCATTGACTTGGGTGAGCACTGTCGGTTTCATGGAGGCGGTGCGGATATGGGTCTTGGAGGGGCGCTGGAAGTGAACAGTGCTCCTGGAAAAGCGCCACGGGCTAAGGGAGACTTAAATGTTTTAGAAGGTTCTACCTTTGAGGCTTTTGGGCGCAAACTGAATATTGAAAAAGGCTATTTCGCTTTTCATGGTCCTTTGGACAATCCAGGTATCAATATCTTAGCCATGCGCCGCAACCAGGAAATTGAAGCGGGGGTTTTGGTGACTGGGACCCTTCGCTCTCCAGACATACGACTCGTTTCCGAACCCAATAATGTCCCTGATAGTGAAAAACTCTCTTGGCTACTTTTTGGGCATGGTACTAAAGGTGGTACTAACTTAAGTCAAGAAAGTACTACTATGGCCGCCCTAGCATTGTTGGGCAATGCAAGCGGTAAACGTATTGCCAAAACCATTGGCCTAGATGAATTCAATATTGGCCAAAGTGAATCTGGGATCCCCGACCCTCAAGTTATCAGCCTTGCCAAAGTGCTCAACGAGCGCCTCATCTTAGGCTATGAACAAAGCCTGACCACCACCGCCTCATTGGTTAAATTAACCTGGCAGTTATCGCGCCGCTGGTCCCTTACAGCGCATACAGGAACCTTGAATGGGGTGGATATTATTCATCACAAACGTTTTGATTCTCTGTGGAAATAAAGCACGCTATTATTTTAAATGGCTGGTAGGTTGGTGGTGAGGAACGAACCCCAACATGCGTACCGCTGACTTTTAATCTTTGCTTGAGAGTTTGTCAGCTGTTCATCAAGGACGCAGCGGTGTGCATGTTGGGGTTCCTTCGTCACCACCAACCTACCGTTCTTTGGGTTGGTGGAGCTTGATAAAGCCTTTATTACAAATGCCAACATGCATACATCAAGGCAATCAGCTGGTTTTTGTTTTAAATGTATTTAGGCCAAGCTGTTTGAGTTTGCGGTAGAGGTGGGTGCGTTCTAGGCCTGATTTCTCGGCGATGCGAGTCATATTGCCATTCTCTTGTGCAAGGTGATGTTCAAAGTAGGCGCGCTCAAATGCATCCCGAGCAGGGCGCAAGGGGAGCTCTAGATTGATAAGAGGAAATGCGGTTGCGGCAAGTGGGTCAATTTGAGTATTTGGAGTTGGGATAGGATGTGTATTGCTTGAAGTGCCTAAAGAATGCGCATTAGGGGGTGTGGTGCTAACAGAGCCGAGGGGACCATGCAAAAGCGCTTTTTCTACTGCTTCTAAGAGTTTTTTGAGGGCGATAGGCTTTTCAAGGAAATCTAGTGCGCCAATTTGAGTAGCTTCTACGGCAGTGTCGATAGTTGCATGGCCTGACATCATGATGACGGGCATGGTGAGCGCACCTTGTTGGGCCCAGGTTTTGAGCAAGGTGAGCCCATCTGTATCGGGCATCCAAATATCAAGCAGGACCAGATCTGGTATACGTTGCTCGCGATAAGCTAATGCCTGTTGCGCATTCTCCGCTATATCGACCATATAACCTTCATCGCGCAAAATCTCCGAGAGGAGCTCGCGTATGCCTATTTCATCATCTACGATTAATATAGTTGCCATTAACTTGCCTGTACTTCTGTAGAGGGGAGAGGTGCTAGGTGCATGAAAGTGATAGAGATCTGTGCTCCTTGCACTGCCTGCGTATTGCCTATTTCTGGGCTTTTTGTCAATGAGTTGCCTGCTAGGGTGCGATTTTGAATGTCGATTAGTGCGCCATGTTCATCTATGATTTTTTTAACTACCGCAAGCCCTAGGCCTGTGCCTTTTGCTTTGGTGGTTACATAAGGCTCCAAAGCACGTTTCAAAAGCGCTTTCGAAAACCCCGGGCCGTTATCTGACAGAGTAAGCCGTACAGACAGGTGCTCGGAAGACGGGTTTTGCGTTTCTTTCACAAAACTATCTTGTTCTATCACGCGAGTCTGTATCCAAATATGGGGATCCATTTGCTCAGTTATCGCATCTAGGGCATTTTGTAGCAGATTATGAATCACTTGACGAAGTTGCGCCGGATCTGCGGAAATAAGAGGCAGCGGGGCAAGATCAAGATGGAGGATTTTGGCATATTCTTCACTTGCATAAAGGGTGAAGATTTCTGTAATTAGGTCATTGAGATGTACGGCTTGTAAAACAGCGGGAGGGGTGCGGGCATAGTCTCGGAAATCATCGACCATCTGCTTCATAGCATCGACCTGGTTTAAGATAATTTCAGTTCCTCTGTGTAGAGCATTTGCATCTTTCTCATCTAGTTTGGGGGCCAGTTTTCTGTCTAGCTGCTCGATAGATAGCCGGATTGGTGTGAGAGGATTTTTAATTTCATGGGCTAAACGCCTAGCCACTTCTCCCCAGGCTAGTGAACGTTGTGCTGAGATAAGATCTGAAATGTCATCAAACACCACTACATAGCCTGCAGTTCCTGGCGTAGAGGCATTGATTTCTCTACGTTTGTCTGTCCATCGTGTCAAGCGAGTACCGCGTACCAGTAAGGTAGTAGGGGTGCCATCGTGAGCCAGTGTAATTTCACATTGCCGCTGCCAGTGCGTAGGAGGCAAGGGGAGGGTATGTGTATTACTAGTCTTGTCAGCGCGATGTTTTTGGGGGCGTCCTTGCTTTTTTAAATCCATAAATGCTTGACGCACAATGGTATTAAATTCTCCAAGGTCTTTCATTTCGTGAAGCGGCATGGAGAGGGCTGATTGGAAATTCTGTTGGAAGATGCGCTCGGCTCCCGGGTTGGCTGTAGTGAGGCGAAACTGATTATCAAAAACTAATACGCCTGCCGTTAAGTTTTGCAGAATATTTTCAAGATAAGCATGTGAGTCTTCCAATGCCGCTCTATTTTGTTCGGCCGCAAAGCGGGCTTCTGAGAGTTGGCGGGTCATAGCGCTAAATGCCTGCGTTAAAAAGCCCAGCTCATCATTGGTTTTTATTTCTCTTTTAGGCGTGTAGTCGCCTCGAATAACTTCCTGCGTGCCTAGTGCCAGTAAAAATAAAGGACGTGCAAGCTGATTGCCCAGTACCACCGCAAGCAATATGGCAATAAAGCTAGCTAAAAAGAGCGCTAGCGTTAGCGTACCGATATACATCTTGCGCAAACCTTGCCGGCTTAACGATTTTTCTTGGTAATTGCGATATCCCTGCTGCACTTCTTGTGCACGGCGAGCAAGCTCAGGTGCAATGGGCTGGAGAATCTGTAAAAAAGACGTTTTCCCTTCGAGAGATATTTCATATCCAGAAGGAATAATGGTGATAACGCGTACCCATAATGCTCCTTGATCCATTGAAGTAGAACGCGCCGGCGCATGTAATCCAGAGCCTAGCGTATCCGTCTCAGGGTGCATGTCTGACTCTATGGCTGCATATATCTGCTGTGAGCGAGCCTGGCGAAACATGAAAGCGGTTGGGTTTATAGGTTCATTTTCGAAAAAAGGTAAATTACCGGTAGAGGACAAAGCGCTTTCTACCGCTTGTGCTTCTACTTTGCCTGAAGTAGAAAATACCGTTGCACTGTATAGCCCAAGCTGTTCACGTATACGTGAGAGTGTGAGAGAGAGGGGTACTTGTGATGTGCGTTTTGCTGCCAATTGGTCGGCCATAGCCCTGGCTTTATGCTGCACATCTAACAAGGTGTTATCGAGAATGCTTTGTCCAAGATTGAGCCCAGATACCAAAGCCGTTTCTACATGGTCATCAAACCAAGATTCAATGCTACGAGAGACAAACTGCAAAGAAACCAAGTAGAGGATGCTGCCTGGTAGCACACCCACTATGGCAAAAAAAATAGCCAGCTTTGCCAATAAACGCGCACCAAATTTACCTTGATACAGCCGCAGTATGATGGTTCCCACCAAGCCCGCAATAATGGCTAGAAAAATCAGTATGACGATTACATTTACACCATACAAGCTCGTATAGTAGCGCTCAAAAAAATCTGTATTAGCGCTGGCCATTGCAAGTGCGCCGAGCAGTAGCAGTGTTGTCAATACAGCTGCTATACATAGCGTACGTATTATAAAGCGCTTAGATCGGTTCCAAAAATGACTAGGCGTGCGGACCTGATGCCAGCCAGTAGCGTGATGATGATCGCGGGTGTCGGGAGCGTGTTTAGCGTCAGCGCGCATACGAGGGAGCGATAAAGGTGAAATGCATCCAGTCTGAGGACAAATTCCAATCTCGATTATTTATTGCATCAATCTGAAAGGGTTTTGGCATGAGTGCCGTATTTAGGCGCATGCGTAATGAGGCGGTATAGGGTTGATCTGTTTTCACTCGATTGGGAGGAATAACGCGCCATGCGCTGAGATGCCTGAGTGCAGATAAAGCATCTTCAAGTGTTGCAAAGCGTAGCTGTAACCCACCGCTTGAGAGTCGGTATTCGCGTGTTAAAGGTTGAAAGGAGAGGCGCCTAGTGCGAGAGAGCGTGAGCGTTCGCTTATCAAACCAATACCAGCGCGAACGCGTCAATTTAAAATCGGTTGTGAAATACAGTGCAATCCCTTTTTGCAGCGCTTCTTCGAGTGTACCTTTGACTTCAAACGTAAATTGGGCATTTAGCTCCCATCCTCCATGGCTATCTGCTTCTAAAGACGCTTGCTCAATATATATGGAGTCAGCATATGCCAATGGTATATGCCCGAAAAGGGCCATACATAGCACGCTACACACCATAATTATGCGGTGTATACCCTGCATCATGACCAAAATAAGGGCCCTTTTCCTCATGAGGATAACGCGCTCAACACAGCTTTTATGAGACCGACTGCCTAAGCAGGCGGTTGCCTCACTGTTTTTCGAAAAGTGCATAAAAGAACCCATCGTGGTCACAGAGAGGGGGAAGTGCTAAGGCAGAGGGCAGGCTATTTGAAGCAGAGCCGTCTGCAGGTATGCCATCTCCTGTGCGTCGTTGACGGAAAACAGCAGGATCCGCGCGAGTAGGTAAGAGCTGCCCAGGCGCCTCTAATCGTATTGCATCGGCATAGTTTGCACAGAACCATTGTGCTTGCTGCTCTCCTTCTTCAGGAAAAATGGAGCAAGTGACGTATAAAAGTCGTCCGCCCGTTTTTAATAAAGGCCAAAGCGATCCCAAGATGCGGCGCTGTTGTATCACTAAGGCAGGAATATCGGCGGGACGTTTAAGCCAGCGAATATCAGGGTGGCGCCTTACTATGCCCGAACCTGAACAGGGTACATCTGCCAAAATTCGATCGAAAGGGAGTTTGTCCCACCATGCATTTGGGCGACCTGCATCACCGACCCGGATACGGGCACCATTTTCCAGCCCTAACCGCTTAAGATTTTCCTGTACTAGTGCTAGCCGTTGCTTGTCTGTATCTAATGCGAAGAGTGAGAGATCTGCTAGCTCAGCTAAATGGCTAGTTTTACCCCCCGGTGCTGCGCAGGCATCGAGTACACGCATGCCAGGTTGTGCATCTAGTAAAGGGGCTGCATATTGTGCTCCTGCATCTTGTACAGAAAAGTGACCTTCTGAAAAACCGGGAAGCTTGTCAACGGATACGGCTTGAAAAATAAGGACCGCTTGAGGATGACAAGGGCTATCTGGTTGTGTGTTTTGTGCCAGTGCGCAAGCTGCAATCCCAGCTTCTTGTAGACGTTCTAAATAGTCTTTTACACAGGTTAGCCGGGTATTCACCCTCAATACCAATGGTGCTTGCGTGTTACCCGCTTCTAGAATGGCAGACCAAGTTTCTTGTTCTGGCCTTGCAGCCTGAACCGCTTTAATCCACCACAGTGGATAGTTCCAGCGCGCAGTAGGTTGGGTTAATGCGGATTCTAGATATCGATCGGGTTCGCGCAAAAACGTACGTAGTACCCCATTCACAAAGCCTTTTGCAAAAGCGGTATCTGAGCGGGCTGCCGCCGCTTGAACGGTCTGATCTACCACTGTAAAAGGCGTATAAGCGGCATACTCTTTTTGCTCGATAAGCAGAGCCAGAGCGCAGGTAAGCAGATTGGCAAGATGGGGAAGAGGGCGTTTATGGGCTAATAAGTCTAGTAGTGCATCTGCGCAGCCTAAAGCGCGCAGGGTGCGGTAAGCAATATCCTGAATGGCTCCACGTACGCCAGGGTCGTTGCAAAGCGGGTGGGTATTAAAAAACACCTTGAGCGCGGCAGGCAGCGCCTGGCCTGTGCGTACTGCTTCAAGTACACAAGCAGCGCCTTCCAACGCGAAAGCTAGCGAAGTAGGAAGGAGGGGCTTTTGCGCATCTTGAGCGCGTTTGTGGCGTGGTCGGGTGTGGGTGGCAGGCATCAGAAATAAAAAAGCAACGGCGCCCGGGTAGGGCGCCCAACGAAAGGATAGGTGCAAACACTGGCTTTGAAGAGGCAGCCACGCTTTGTTTAGAGCCTATTTAAAGCCTTCAAAAAGGCAGTGATTGCTGCATCTAAGCGTGCAATGATACTTGGGAGGAATATATATGTGCTTTAAATGCGTCGAGATGGCTCCTGGCGCGCCATATCTAAAAGGCGGTCAACACGCTCTTGCGTTGCAGGGTGGGTTGAAAAAAGTTGTGCCAAAGAGGCGCCTGATAGCGGGTTCATAATCATCATTTGAGCAGTTTCAGGGTGAGCCTGTGCGGTAGCAAAGCCGCTGTTGTGGCGTGGACCATGAATATACCCCTCTATTTTTTGCAAGGCTATGGCTAATGCTTCTGGATCACCCGAGATCAGCGCTCCACCGCGGTCTGCTTCGAACTCGCGTGCACGTGAGATAGCCATTTGAATAAGGCCTGCAGCTACGGGCGCTAAAATAGCCACCGCCATACCCGCAAGAGGGTTGACAGGCCGCCCTTCTTCGTCGCGCCCTCCAAAAAACACAGCAAAATTAGCCAATGCTGAAATAGCCCCAGCTAGCGTAGCGGAAATCGTTGAGATCAGAATATCACGGTGTTGAATATGGGTAAGCTCATGGGCCATTACTCCTCGCAACTCACGCTCAGATAGCATATGCAAGATCCCGGTGGTAGCGGCTACTGCCGCATGCTCAGGATTTCTCCCCGTTGCAAAAGCATTGGGAGCCGCTCCATCAATCAGGTAGACGCGCGGCATGGGCAAGTTTGCACGCAGGGCTAACTCTTGCACCATGGCATAAAAGCGCGGCGCACTTTGCGCATCGACTTCTTTAGCCTGATACATACGCAATACCATTTTGTCGGAAAACCAGTAGGCGAAAAAATTCATCGCCACCGCAAACCCAAGCGCCAAAATCATACCTTGGCGCCCTCCGATCATGGACCCGATGACTAGAAATAAAGAGGTAATAGCAGCCATTAAGACCGCTGTTTTAAGCCAGTTGAACATACTCATCCACCTACATTAATTTTTTAGACATACACCCTAACTACCAATACACAAAACAATATACAAACCAATAAAAATGTTTTGAAGAATATGAGGCTGATTTCTACAAAGGCAAGACAAAGCGCTGTCCAACAGATAAAGAAAACCCTCCTAAAAATTCACGAACAGGTAATTTTTTTCCGCCTGGTTTTTGGCATGCCGTAACACAGAGCACCCCTGTGCCACAGGCCACCCATATACCTTCCGAAGAAATTTTGAGTAAGGTGCCAGGCAACGCTTCTGGTAAAGGTACCGATTCGCTTGATTGCTCAGGTAAAGCAAAAGCCTGCACCAATTTCAGCAGCGTACCTGGGCCTTCCAGCACAGTTTTGCACCCTGGGCTCGGATCAAAGGCACGTATTTGACGCGCGAGTGCAACGGCTGGGCGCTGCCAGTCTAAAAAAGCATCTTCAGGTTTGATTTTAGAAGCGTAATTGATGCCCTCAGCAGGTTGCGGCACAGCACTAAGCGCACCATCACGCTCTAAAATAGATAAGGCCAATACAATTTGCGTAGCTGCGCAAGAAGCCAACTTATCATGCAAGCTAGCTGCATTATCTGTGGGGTCTATGGATACAGGAGTTTGAGTGATCATAGGGCCGGTGTCTAACCCCGCTTCCATCTGCATGATCGTGATGCCGGTTTGTGTATCGCCTGCTTCAATTGCTCGTTGTATAGGCGCTGCGCCTCGCCAGCGAGGTAATAAAGAGGCATGTAAATTAATGCATCCATAGCGCGGCATATTTAAGACAGAAACAGGTAATAGTAGGCCGTAAGCGGCTACTACCATCACATCACACGCATAGGCGCTTAATTGTAGAAGCGCGTATTCCGCACTATCTTGAGAATCTGGCGAGCGTGCTTGCACCTGCTCATTCTGATTAGGGTTAGCCAAAACAGCAGAGCTAGATAAAGGGCGTAAAGAAACAGGTTGCAATACTTTTAAACCATGCTCCAGCGCAAAGCGCTTCACGGGGCTTGCAGTCAGCTTTAAATGGCGTCCTGCAGGTCTATCAGGCTGTGTGAGTACTAGCGGGATGGTAAAACCTGCTGCGTGGATTGCTTCGAGCGCCGTGGCCGCAAAATCAGGAGTCCCCGCAAATACAACACGCAGACTGGAATTAGAGCGTGCGGTGTTCATACATCTAATTCCATATGGCGATCCCGGGCTTGCTCAGAGGCGTGTTTACGGACTTTAGTTTTGATTCGGGTTCGTTTTAACGGCGATAAATATTCAACAAACACCTTACCCTGCAAATGATCCAGCTCATGCTGAATGCACACCGCTAATAAACCACTTGCTTTAAGCTCAAAAGGCTCCCCTTCTAAATTAAGCGCGCGTACGGTTACTTCTTCCGCTCGTTCTACTTTGTCATAAATCTCAGGCACCGATAAGCAACCCTCTTCACTAAAACGTTTTTGATCACTAGACCACACAATTTCAGGGTTGATGAGTACGTGCAGCGTATCGCGGGTTTCTGAAACATCGATAACCACCAGGCGCTCATGGACATTAACTTGTGTAGCAGCTAGCCCTACACCAGGCGCGTCATACATAGTTTCTGCCATATCCATTGCAAGCTGACGAATACGCGCATCGATAGTAAGCACGGGCTTGGCAACCTTATGCAGCCGTGGATCAGGGTAGGTGAGAATTGGTAATAAGGCCATAAAATAATATCCATTCAGTTCTAAAGGGCGTGACTATAACGAATGGCTAGCTTGTTATAAAAATAGGTTTGAGCACAATGGCAAGAAAGCTTCTTTTTAACTACGACGACTACGCAAAAGGATTGTGGTTTCCGACGCATCTTTAGGTAGCGCTATTTAAATAAAAGCATCATTTTTCTTTCATCATAATCTATCTCTATGCAAGTGCGAATCTAGATGCAAACACTTCCCTTGAGTGCGCGTGAAATTACAGCTTGGGTACGCTTAACAAGTATACAAGGGCTAGGGTTTGCGAGGGTACGTGATTTACTGACTGCCTTTGGACTGCCTGAGGTGATTTTTGAAACGCCAAGAGCCGCACTAGCAGATGTGGTTGGGGATAAGCTGGCCCGTTGCCTTTTGCACTCTAGTGTAGAGGAGCAAGAGAGGCAAAAAGCGCAGGTTCGTGCAATTCTTCATTGGGTTTCGCTGCCCTCGCATCATTGGGTGACGCTCAGTGATCCTGCCTACCCTCCCTCGTTATATAGCTTGGCAGATCCGCCTGCTGCAATATATGTAGAAGGTAATTTAACTTTTTTACATACTCCTGCAGTAGCCATTGTCGGTAGCCGACATGCAACGGCACAAGGCCTGGCCCATGCAGAGCAATTTGGGCATGCTTTGTCTTCTAGCGGGGTGAGTGTAATTTCAGGCTTAGCATTAGGGATTGATGGTGCTGCGCATTGCGGGGCGCTGTCGTGCATGGTACAGCCCGGCGAAAAGCACTCTAATGAAGATAATGGGCGAATGCAAGCGCCGTGGGGCAGCACGGTTGCCGTAATGGGTACCGGTATCGACCAAATATACCCCACACGCCACCAAGCACTTGCACAGCGCATTGGTATACACGGAGCCTTAATTTCTGAATACCCTTTAGGTACACCAGCTCGTGCGCACAATTTCCCCAGGCGTAACCGGCTTATAGCTGCGCTTAGTCAGGCTGTATTAGTGGTAGAGGCGGCTACACAATCCGGCTCACTGATTACAGCTAGGCTTGCTGCTGAACTAGGGCGAGACGTGTTAGCTGTGCCTGGCTCCATACATTCGCCTGTATCTAAAGGCTGCCACCGGCTGATTAAAGAAGGGGCAAAGCTAGTCGAGACGATTGACGATATTATGGAAGAATTAAAGATTACTTCGGCCGCACACGAAGTAGGCGCACGTGAGCGATACGCAAATACCTCAGCAGAGCTACTTACTAAAGTGAAGACATCTCCTCCCTCTACAACAAAGAACTTGGAGCAGGGCAAATCCCTACGGTTGCAAAGCAAACCAAGCGAGCTTGCATCCTTAGACGCCCCTTCACGTTCTATATTAGAGGCATTGGGATATGACCCTGCTGCGCTAGACTTACTTGCAGAACGAACCCATTTATCGAGCGCTGCGCTGCAAGCCACCTTATTGCAATTAGAACTCCAAGGGTGGGTGCATACCTTGCCTGATGGTCGGGTAAGTAGAAGTGTTTGAGGTAAGCACAAAACCAACCTTATACCCTTGCAGCAGGCGTAGGTTGGTGGTGAGGAACGAACCCCAACATGCACACCACCGACTCATAATCTTTGTTTTTAGACCATTTTTAAGCGGATCTTCAAGAGGCAATGGTGCCGGTATTGAAGTACCTTGCTCACCCCAGCCTACTTTCATTTTTTTCTATAAATCAATATGCCTGCGCTTATTCCAGAAACACAGAGCCCTGAGATTGCTAAACATTTGAACGACCAAGAGGTACTTTGTGTAGTGTGTTTATGTGCTGCTTGGTGTTCAGCCTGCACACGCTATCGGGCCGTTTTTGATGCGCTGGCCGATGCACACCCAAACGCATGCTTTGTTTGGATTGATATCGAAGTGCATGCGGATGCACTCGAAGAGTTGGACATCGACAATTTTCCGACCCTATTGCTAGAAGACACAAAAGGCCCCCGTTTTTTTGGCCCAGTCTTGCCTTATCCGCTAGTAGTTGAGCAACTTCTTTTGCATGGGAAAGATTTGCCCTATTTAAGTGATGCATTCTCACTACGTGAAAAACTATGCGTGCAAGCCTTGTGTATTTAAATACAGCGAGAACGTTCCCACACATCCTACAACCGCCCCTTTGATGATAGACAGAGCGCAAAGATTAAAAGTGGGTGGTATGCGTGTTGGGGTTCGTGCCTCACCGCCAACCTACCGTTCTTTGCCTTTTCTTGTGGTTGGTGGAGTTTGATAGGGCCCTTTTACATAGGCAGCTTGGTAGGTTGGTGGTGCAATGGCATTCGGTTAAGCTCTGGAAGTTGCCCCAAACGAATTCCATTTATTCCT
>JASSUF010000031.1:0-18961 GCA_031963365.1 Mycoavidus cysteinexigens | reverse complement strand
TGTTGGGGTTCCTTCGTCACCGCCAACCTACCATTCTTTGCTTTTCTTGTGGTTGGCGAACCTAACCACACTAATCTCAGAAAATAGAACTCTAATTTCGCAGTGAGATTTCTCTAAAACATACACTATTTCGCATATTTTTTATTAAAAATAATTTTTGATCTAAATTTAATATGGCATGATGCCCAGTTGGTTTATTTTAATTATTTTCTTGAAGGAAAAATATGAGCATATATATAAATAGAGCAACGGAAATGGTTTCCACATTCTACAAAGATTATTTATCTACCCTACCTAGCCGGGTTAAAGAAGCACGTTCAACCATAAAAAATAACTATACGCTGGACGCAAACCATCTTAAGCAAAAAATGGGGAATGTATTTTCAAAAGAAAAAATTTCTGAAAACTTTCAATCCAGCTTTGGACATATTAATGTAGAGACAAAAATTAATTTTTTAAAAAATAGCTTTAAAAAATTAATCCATGGCCAGAAAAAAGATATTTCACCTACCACTAGCACGACCAACAATAATATATCTACAATAGGTCCACAAGTTATACAAAAACCCTCTGTAAATTATATTGTAATACCAGAAATGATAGAACATCCAGCAAACCGCTCCAATCTAAATTTAGATTTTACGGACCGCAATATAATTCATAAAAGTCCAGATACACCTACCTCCAAGAACACCCCCAACAACTATGCAGCCCAAGAAAAATTAGGAATAGATTATATTTAATACCATTACTTTAGCACCATTTCTATTTTATTCAACCAGAGCAGATAATATTTTTCGTACACAACCACAATCCATAACTAAAAAATATCGCACTAAAATATATCTCTTTAAAAATACCCCCTGCACCACATCAAACAGGGGGCACCTGCGTATAACCTTTTACCCAACATACGCACATTTCTTAAAAAACCTCACCACTTTTAAGCCTGTAAAGCCATATCCATTACTAAAATCATCAACATATTATTAAATAAAAAGGACTGAGTTCAGTGCAATACCGAACTCAGCCCTTTCATCACCAGCTACTTTAACTGCCCAATTTTTTGAGGTCAGTTCATGCAGCGTTTCGCTAACTATTTAGGAATTGCTGTCGAAGAAATGCTTAACGTCTTTCTTGGCTTCTTCAAGTGTTTTACCATATTTTTCTTGAATTAAGCCAGCTAATTTATTCTGGTCGCCTTCTACTTTCGCTAAATCGTCATGTGTTAGGTCACCCCACATCACTTGTGCTTTGCCAACGAGTTGTTTCCATTTGCCTGCGACTATGTCTTTATTCATGTTGCTATTTCCTTTAAAAAGTAAGTGAAGGTTTTTAGGTGGCGTCACGATTTTTTGACTAGCGTACTGGCAGCAAGGTATTCCAAGCCAGTTGGGTTATGCAAATCTTGCTTTAAAAAAATGCATATGGTGTATTTTTATTGAATACAATTGATAAATATATAAAATATCTTTATGCAAAACAATACTCCAAACCACCTAGAATTTTAAATATAAGAGATACAAGAAGCGCATTGAATCGCTCCGAAAATTAGATTTCAAGGAGCGCTTTTTTATTTTTGTTGAATTATCTTGCATTTAGATATTACAGTGGGCGTACGGTTTTTCAAGCGTGTTCCACATTTATATCAGCTTCAGCCAATTGTAGCTCTAGCGTTCTAACTAACTGCGCAAAGATATCTCTATACTAGATATGTGCCGCGCTTTGCATGCTTCATTAAAATCGATTGTTAATTCTCAAGGATTGGTTTTGGATAGCCCAACGACTGAATATAAAGGAATTTTGCAAAGCCAACCAGATTTGCAAGGAGCATTGGAAGCAGTGTTGAATACCATTAAGCAAATATTTTAAAAAAGATAGCTTGTTTAGATAATCATGTATTTTTGCAATATTTATTACTAATTAATATCTGATAAGCAAATACTGTTAAACATCCAATATTGCTAATATTCTTGCTTAATAAATTATGATTATCAATATGAGAATATCTCCTCATCTTCCGCCAGCAACTTCGGCTTTATCATATAATACTCTTCCAACACCAAATTAATTTAAAAAGAAAGTACATTACCAACAGCAGAGTCTATTTTTTAAGAAATTACCTCCTGAATTATTGTCCAAGATTTTTTTGCTGCTATGGCCTCTCGATATTTTTTCTCTCATAAGAACGTGTAATGCTGTTTATCAATACATACCGTTTTATAAGGACAATTATTCGAAGCCAAAATTCGACAATTTCCTTAGTGAATATGGTTTTTTAAAAAATAAATATGATATTCGTGAAAGGCACCCCTATTGGTTAAGCGAGCTTCGCTCAGGCGTGCTTCAAGGAACTATTCAAGATGTTGATATATTTAAGGTTATAGCGTTATATAAAAAACCGCTACATAACAGACTCCTAAATGATTTTATTGAGCAGAACATATTAGAAGCCCAGCAACTTGAAAATGTGAATCTACATCCTCATCACGAAGCGCATTTGCTTACTGATGGGAGCATTTCTGTATTACTCCAACAACCTAAGTCGCTCGATTAAGAAGCTCTAGAATCCTTGTCGCGTATACCAGAGAAATATACTGGCACCGATGGAGTGAAGAAAGCTTTTCTGTGTAAGAAAAAAAAATCATTAAGGATATGGTATTAAGCAAAGTCTTTATTAATAGCCGCGGATACAATTCTTGTGAAACCCCGCTACATGAATCTGCGCGATTAGGAGAGCACGGATTAGCAAAAGCTTTACTTATATCTGGCGCACAACCCTCTTTACTAGTGAAAAATAAGGATGGAAAGACTCCAATAGAATTAGCGGCAGATGACAAAATGACTAAAATCTTAACTTGCACCATACAAACTTAATCTTAGCCAGGCAGTCAACAAGCACCCTAGTTTTATTTTTTTAGCAGCTAGTGTATGAGCGCCCCTATTTGATGGTTATAGGTTCATAACCTTTTAGAGGCACTAATACTTATCCTCTATCAGGCAAATTGGTTGGTTATGGACTATTTTTATATCTGGCTAAACAGTGGTACCTGCACATAACATTTCACGCAACCCCAGCCCATTTCTTAAAAAACCCCACCACTTTCCCACTAAAATTTCTTTCTAAAAATTCGAGTGGACTTATATTACATTTATCTTTCATCTGTGCCAATACATAAAACTGAGAACCTAATTTATTAATAAAATCAGTTATTCCTGAGAACATAGTATTTTCTCTGTAATACCCATGCATGCGCAAATGATATTTTATATCGCTTATACAATCCTCATATATTAGGGTCATCAAGCGAGAAAAATCTTTGAATTCGTCACTTTCAAATAAAATATGAAGGATATTTTTCCCTTCCTTGTTGACAGCGCGTATAGGCATGCCAGATGCAATGAGAGAAACAGCAAATATATTTAAACTTATTATATCTAGCTCATGCGCAGCGGCCATTAAAATGGTATTTCCATTTTTATCCCGCACCTTGGCAGATTGACCGTATTCAATGAGTTTTTGGGTAAATAAGTAATGCTTATTAAAAACAGATAGAAAAATGGGGCTCCATCCATCATAGTTTTTTTTCTGACAATCTACTCCCTGTGCATGCAAAAATATCAATGCATCTACATTTCCATATTTTGCTGCAATATGCACTGCATTTTCCCCTCTTGCATTACATGCATGCACATCTATATACGGATAGAGCGCCGGCATTAAAGTTTTATTCCTAATCATAGGATGAGATACAGCCTGCATAAAAGGAGGGTCATAAAAACAAGGGTCGATATAATTAAAGCATATTTTACTTTTAGCCATATCTTCAAACACCCCCCTATCTTCTTTAAACGCCTTATAGATCATTTCATAATTATTTCTTTCTAAAAAATAATCAGGTATTTTTTTAAAATAAGTGAAATCTGGCTTTTCTTTTAATATAGCAAAAAAGGCAGGGAGCTGAGAGAGATACTTTATTTTAATGGGGCTCAGATCTTGTAATTCCTCTTTTTCCAAAGCCCCAAGCTCTATCAGCATAGGCAAAGATTGTTCATTTTTATGACCATGTTTTAGAAAATCTAATACTTTATATACATCAAAAGGTTTAACCGTCGGCGTCATGATTAAAGCATCTAACTGCGCCCACAGCCTTTCATACTGCACTTTTTTTGTCACTTCAAACCATGCGTTCATTTTTAAAGCGGGTGGATCAGAAAACGCATTTTCGAAATTAAAAAATGGCAAGAAAAAGGGATCCCTTACCACAAAACCAATTCGAAAAAATAGTTTGCAGGCATATTGAAAATTTTTTACATTCTCCACCCAATTATTATCCGAAGTACCGGCTGGCAGTAAATTTTTTGCAATATGTATGAGTATTTCTTCAGGGAGCTCAGTTATTAATTTTGGTTGATTATTATGAGTAGCGCGAAAGAAGGGGATGCCCGTGTATTGATTGATATATTGAAAGCATTGCCGTATAGGCGAAAAAACTGAAGAAATAGACAAAATAATTCCTCTAACAAGCATATGCATTTATGCACATGCTAGCGGCGGGGGTTAATAGGCAAACACATTTTTAGAAAAGTTTTTTCACAAGCCAAGTGCTGACTGGCTGCTTAGATCATTTAAAAAATACGTATATCGAGAGATAGGCCTTTTATTTCGCACTACAATCTTTGCGAAACAAAAGGCCTATCTGTATTAACTACGCACTCTTTTAACCTGATCATAAGCAGGCTTTTCATGCATCGGGTCTAATATAACGATGCGGTTTACTCTATAACCCTCTAGAATTATTTCTGAACCCTGTTTCGTATTACAGTCAAGTCTATTTTGACCTATCCCACCGCACGCCGAGCATTTTGGAAAATCCTAAACCAAGGGCTTGCCTCACCCCATTCTGGTGGATGCCAACTCATTTGTACGGTTCGGAAAACACGCTCTGGATGCGGCATCAGCGCTGTAAAGCGCCCATCAGGGGTAGTTACTCCCGTTAATCCTTGTATAGAACCGTTAGGATTAAACGGGTAACGCTCTGTGGGTACACCATGATGGTCTACATATTGCAGCACCACTTGCTGATTCTGATGCAAAGCTGCCCAATTACCCCGCGCAGAGAAATTGGCATACCCTTCGCCATGCGATACCACAACGGGCAAGCGTGAGCCCTCCATTCCGTTAAAAAAGAGAGAAGGCGATGCTTGTATTTCAACTAAGGAAAGCCGAGCTTCAAACTGCTCGCTCAGATTGCGGGTGAAGGCGGGCCAGGCCTGTGCTCCTGGAATCAAACCAGGCCAACGGGCCGATCCAGCGTTGGGATTTTTATTACCAGGTTCGTGTAAATCCCCTGCTAGCGCACTCAGCATTTGACAGCCATTACATACGCCTAATGCAAAAGTGTCGCTCCGAGCAAAAAAGGCTGAAAACGCGTCGGATAGACCGGCATTAAAACGTATGGTTTTAGCCCAGCCTTCCCCTGCTCCTAATACATCCCCGTAGGAAAATCCTCCGCAAGCCACCAAACCAGCAAATTCACCGAGTGTTTTACGGCCTGCTAGTAAATCGCTCATCGTCACATCGTAAGCATCAAAACCTGCGCGGTGGAATGCATAGGCCATCTCAGAATAAGAATTCACCCCTTGCTCACGCAAAATGGCCACCCGAGGACGAGCACCTGTAGCAATAGTGGGTACAGTGAATACAGGGTCATTTACGTCAAAGCTTACACGTGCCGCTAGCCCAGGGTCATTGGCCTCTATCTGAGCGTGGTACTCACTATCTGCACATTCTGGTGCATCGCGCAGGCGTGCTATGCGCCAGCTTACTTCACTCCATATGCGTTGTAATTCAGTACGTGGAGCGCTAAATATTTTTTGGGTATCTCTATATATTTCAATGACATCGCGCGGATTGGGTGTGCCCACTACATGGCTGCATGCTCCTAGTCCATGCTCACGCAGCACGGCAAATACGGCAGCGCGATCTTCCACGCGGGTTTGCACCACAGCGCCCAGTTCTTCTGAAAACAAGGCTTGGATGGTGCGCTGTGCACGCTGCCCTACTACTTGCTTTGCCCAGTTCTTGGCATCGCCGTAATCTGGCTCATGGGTGGCATCTAGCGTTAACACATCCATATTGAGCGATACGCCCATATGGCCTGCAAAAGCCATTTCACACACCGTCGCTAACAGCCCACCATCTGAGCGGTCATGGTAAGCCAGCAATAAGCCCTGCGCGCGCAAGGTTTGAATAGCATTAAAGAAGCCTTTTAAATCCGCTATTCCACGCTCGCCATCTATATTGGGCACCACATTGCCCGTTTGTTGGGTAACTTGCGCCAAGATGCTCGCGCCTAAGCGGTTCTGGCCTCGACCTAGATCGATCAAAATTAAATCGGTTGCTATGGATGGTGCTTCGCTAGCAACATCTGGTATTTTTTCTGCGGAAGGTGTTTGAGTTGGGCGCTGCAATTGGGGAGTCAGATGGTCCCGCACATCCGCGATATGTGCAAAACCAGAGAGCACAACTGACAGAGGCGAGGTAATTTCATGCTCTGCGGTAGAGGCTGAATGTGTGGTTTGCTCTGCACGCCATGCGGTACGCATGGAGAGAGAGTCTTTACCTACAGGAATACAAAGGCCTAATTCCACACATAGATCACTCAGTGCTTTTACTGCGTCATAGAGCGCTATATCTTCTTTATCTTCACCACAAGCAGCCATCCAATTTGCAGAGAGTTTGATGTCACTGAGTGTGGCAATGGGCGCTGAAGCTAAGTTAGTGAGTACTTCTCCTAGCGCAATACGTGCGGAAGCGGCTGCATCTATCACTGCCAGGGGTGCGCGCTCAGCCATTGCCATCGCCTCACCCCGATAACCGCTGTAATCCATCGCAGTAATGGCGCAATCGGCTACAGGAACCTGCCAAGGGCCAACAAACGGATCTCGTACAGAAAGCCCTCCTACCGTGCGATCGCCTATCGTTAGCAAAAAGGCTTTACTGGCGACAGTGGGGTGTTTTAGCACATCAGAGATTAAGGTATCGAGAGAGAAATTATCTATATCGATACCTGAGGGTAAATAAGGAATATTTTCTGGCGTAGCACCTTCTTTACGCGGTGCAGCGCGTGTGACGTTGCGCTGCAAACGCGGCAGATTTCCCAATAAAACATCCATGGGCATATCAATAGGATGTGCTGCCTGCGAGGCGCTATCTTGTTCATCAATAAGCTGTAATTGCCGCTCTTCGGTGGCCTCTCCAATCACTGCACAAGGGCAGCGCTCACGGGCACAAATAGCTTCAAATACAGGCCAATCGGATGCAGCAATCGCCAATACATAGCGCTCTTGCGCTTCATTACTCCAAATTTCACGCACCGACATGCCGCTTTCTTCAAGCTGGATACGCTGCAAGATAAACCGAGCACCTTGTTCCGCACCCTCTACTAGCTCAGGAAATGCATTGGATAAGCCGCCGGCACCCACATCGTGCACGCTCAGAATGGGGTTATGCCCTCCTTCAACCTGCGCTAAGGCACAGCAAGCGTTAATCACTTCTTGAGCGCGACGCTGCATTTCGGGATTACCACGTTGCACCGAATCAAAATCTAGCTCGCTGCTATTGGTGCCTGATGCTAAAGAACTAGCAGCTCCTCCGCCCAAACCGATACGCAAACCGGGGCCGCCAATTTGAATTAAAAGCGTACCTGCACCAAATGTCGATTTATGCGTATCACGATCTGCAATATTGCCTAAACCCCCTGCAATCATAATGGGCTTGGCATAGCCTCGGCGACGCCCTTCTACGGTCTGCTCGTAGACTCGGAAATAACCACCTAAATTAGGGCGGCCAAATTCATTATTAAATGCAGCGGCGCCTAGCGGCCCTGCAATCATGATATCTAGGGCGGAAGCTAAATGAGGAGGTTGCTCTAATCCACCCTCTGTATCTCCAGCCTGGTTTGCCTCTTCTGCACCCCTGCTGCGCCCTTCTTCCCAGTGCGCTTGCATCTCTGGCAAATGCAAATTCGATACAGAAAATCCACTTAAGCCTGCTTTAGGCCGAGCACCTCGCCCCGTTGCTCCTTCATCGCGAATCTCCCCACCCGCTCCTGTTGCCGCGCCTGGAAAAGGCGCAATAGCAGTCGGATGATTGTGCGTTTCTACTTTGATTACACTATGCGTGAGCTCTGTATTTGCCTGATAGAGCCCACTTTGAGGTGCTGAATTCCATCGCTCGACCGGAGCACCGGTTATGACTGCTGCGTTATCCGAGTAAGCCACCTCCGTCTTCTGCGGATGCTCTGCATACGTGCGTTTAATCAGCGCAAAAAGAGAATCAGATTGTGGCTCGCCATCTATTGTCCAGCGCGCATTAAAAATTTTATGTCGGCAATGCTCGCTATTTGCCTGCGCGAACATCATTAATTCCGTATCACTGGGGTCTCTGCCTAGCTGAGTAAACGCCTCAGATAAATACGTTATTTCACTATCAGAGAGCGCTAAACCCCATTGAATATTGGCGGTTTCAAGCGCTTTTTTGCCTTCTTTTAAAAAAGGTACACGTAGCAATGCCTGCCCTGGAAGCGGCTTGAAAAGCGCAAAAGCCTCTTCGTAAGTCTCGACTACCGTTTCGGTCATTCGATCGTGCAATGCCTGTGCAAGCGGGGAAGCCACACCCGCTCCATGCGCCAAAGCATTGGGTGTGCGCAAAAATACCGTGTATACGATGCCGCGCTCAATGCGCTCTACCAAAGACAAGCCGCAATCACGCACAATTTCAACCGCTTTACTCGCCCAAGGGGAAATGGTTCCAATGCGAGGAATCACTATCCATTGTCGTTGCGTCACCACATCAGACTGTAGTGCAGACTCGGGTACATCCAGAAGATCAAGCGCATCAAAATGAGACGGCGCTTCTTGGCCTCCTACCAAATTTAGATCAAGGTTTGGTTCACTACCTTGCGCCTCATTAGACTGAGGCTGTGCATCCAACAAAATCTGCAGCCGAACCTGCTCTTGTGCATTCAAGGCCTGTGTGGCTTGTATAAAGTACACATAGCGCGCGTGCACCCCACACACCGCAGCATCCACTGCGTTGAGATGTTGCTGGTGTCGCGCTAGACGAAAAGCAGAGTGCGCAGGAGCGCCAAGTAGGTATGAGCAATGAGGCATAGAGCACCTAAAAAACAAGCCAAAAAAGGTAGCGAAAGCAAAAAAAACGAGAAGAGAGAAGCCTGCACAATGAACAAGTGCGAATTATACGCACCGGTGCATCGCTTCCCCTATTGCTCTACGTATTTCTCCTATTTCTTGATAAAAATTTCAGCAATCTTAATCCTTGAAGATCCCCTCTAGATCCTTTTTTAGACTCCTCCAATTCCTACCTGCTATTTAAAACCCAACAATGCACGCTGTGTAATTCCCAATAGAAGCTTGCTTGGAATGCATAAAGAAAGCACATTTCAAATAGGTTCCAGTGTGTGTCTTATCTAGGGCACGCCCTAGTCAAAAAGGCGACATACCCTAAGGTCAACAGGTTTATTTTTTATGAAAGTTATTGTGATTGGCGGAGGTATTGCAGGGGTTACGACGGCCTACTGGCTGCACACGCATGGACATGCTGTGCATTTAATAGACCGGCATACCACCGTCGCACAAGAAGCCACCTTTGGCCAAAACGGTCTATTGCTACCCAGTCCACTGAACGCAGGATTTAATCTTGCCGACGTCCGAGGTTTGACTGAGCAGCTCGATCTGCCTGGTTTACGCCAGGGCTGGCTTGCACGCCATCGTCCCTTCGCGCCGCATTTCAAAAAACATGATGCGCAACAAAGAATGGATCATTTTGCCGAGCAATATACCGCGCTTAAATCGCTAATCGATTTATCACGCGAAGCCCTACTGCAAATCGAAGAACTACATCGTTTTGATTATGAGCAACGCACAGGCGTACTCCATGTTTTTAAAACACAATATGACCTTCAGTGTATTCGCAGTGGGCTCTTGCTATTGGCTCAACACCAGTATTCCCATCGTTTATTAGACAATGCCGCCTGCAATAAAGAAGAACCAACTCTTAGCACCGAGCCTTTTGCAGGAGGTGTCATTTTGCAAAAGGAGCGTAGTGGAAATTGCCCACTTTTTACCAAACGCTTAAAAAAACTGCTCGACGAAGCCGGCGTGGAATTGCTACTAGGGCATGAAGCCCTCAATGTGCGTGCAGACGAGACCCATGCCTATGTCGATGTGGTTCCTAGCAGCTTAGCGCGCGACACGCATTTACAAAATGCCACCGCTTCCTCAGCCGATAAACCCCAAACACAGGCTAGTCAAACGCTGCAAGCAGATGCAGTAGTGATCGCTGGCGGAGTGCATAGTCTGCCAATATTAAGCAAACTAAGACTACCTAAAATGCCATTGCAGGCTGTACGTTTTCATGCAATGACTGCACATATTGCCAATGAAGAATCTGCTCCCATGCTCGCAGTGGTCGATTCCATACAACACACCACACTTGTGCGGATGAACAGCCGTATCCGGGTTGCAGGCGCACCGATGATTGACAACCCACGTCAAAGTGAGGCGAATGCCTATAAAATTCGTGATCAAGCATTAGAGAAAATCGAGCAGACAGCCTACGATTGGATGCCAGGTGTTATCAAGCACTCAACCTCCCATTCTTGGGACGATACCCAACTTCTCTCCGAGGATGGCCGCCCTGTTGTCGGCGCGCTAGAAAATCCTCGCCTCTTTGTGAATTTAGCTCATGGGCCAAGCGGATGGGGGCTGGCTTGTGGTTGCGCCAAAATCATTGCAGATATGATCAGCCAACAGCCCACGGGGCTAGAAGATGAAGCGCTAGAAGCAATTGCACCATCGAGGTTTTATGCGAAGCCCAAAATAGAAAAGGTGGAAGTGCAAGTGGAATCGGAGGAAACAGCCGAGTTGGAGTTGGAATCTCTGCCTGAAATAACAGCGGATACGATTAAACCAAAATAATGGTATCGCTATAACGCGCTACCGTCACATCATGAGTTATTAACCGCATGGGCTCAATCAATGCTTGAGCAATAAGCAGACGATCAAAAGGATCTTGATGGTGAGCTACCAACTCCCCTACCGCTGCTGCATGTTCCGACTCGACAGCAAGGAATCGATACCCCGCTTCACGAAAATATTGCAATGCACTCTTACCTGATAATGGCATGATTTCTCTGCCAAGCCTGTGTTTGATCGCAATTTCCCATACATTCACAGCACTGACCCAAACTGTAGTGCGCGGAGCTAAAATCATCTCGCGCGCAATGGCTGAGAGTTTAGGGTCATCGGTAATCGCCCACAGCGCTATATGGGTGTCTAGCAATATATTCAAAGCAGCTCTCCCAGAAACAATCTAGCCACTTCATCATTACAGACATCAATATCATCCGGCACTGAAAAAATTCCTTTCGCCACACCGATGCGCGTACTCGAAGTTATTGTTTCGATAGGCACTAATTTGGCTACAGGTCGACCGTGCCGAGCAATAATAACTTCCGCTTCTTTCCCCTGCTCAATTGCCTCGACCAGACGAGACAAACTAGATTTGGCTTGCAACATATTTACCGTATACATAAGAGATTCTCCCAAAAAATAAACCTTAGTCTAGTCTAGCTAAATTTAAAAATCAATAAAGCAGAAGATAAATAATGGATACGAGACACCATCAGCTATAAAACGACTTGCAAACACGGCCTAAAGCAGGGGAAGCACTGCTAAAATCCAGGTCCATTGATTACAGATACCAATAATCCATATTCTCTTTTAAGACGCATGATTATGCGTGCAGTTATGCCTCTAACTTCTCTTCCCATTTGGCACGCACTTCAAGCCCATTATCAAGCCATTCGCCATGAACACTTGCGTGATTGGTTTGACGCATCGCGTGATGTCGCGCCTACTCGGGCAGAGCGGTTTACGTTTGAAGGTGCAGGTATTACGCTCGATGCTTCTAAAAACCGCATAACAAACCATACTCTGGAATTACTGTGCGAGTTGGCACGGCAAACAGGGGTAGAAACACAGCGTGCTGCACTATTTCAAGGAGGCATTGTCAATGCTACGGAAGGCTTAGCTGCATTACATACTGCGCTTCGCACAGATCCTGTACCCACAGCCTCTATAGCCCATACCTACGATGCCATGAAGCGCTGTGCGCAACAAATCCGTGAAGGGAAATGGGTAGGAGCTACTGGAAAACCGATTCAACATATTGTTCAACTGGGTATTGGAGGATCGCATCTAGGGCCTAAGATGGTCTGTGATGCATTGCAACAATTTGGCCTACCCTCTCTCACACTTCACTTTGTCTCCAATATGGATGGCGTAGATCTGCAACGCGTCCTAGACAAAATTGACCCTGAGACGACACTTGCTCTAGTGGTATCGAAAACCTTTCAGACGCAAGAAACGCTTATGAATGCGCGCTCTTTGCGACACTGGCTAGAAGGCAAGCTCGCTGCGCACCCCCATTTTCAACGCAGCACTACACCAGAGCACAAACAGGCTCTAGAGCGTGCTTTGCAACGACATTGGATTGGGATCTCGGCAAACCGCCAAGCTGCGCTGGATTTTGGGATTTTGAAAGAAAATTTTTTTGAAATGCCACAGGAAGTAGGAGGCCGTTATTCACTGTGGTCTGCTGTGGGATTAGGCATTCTTATTTTCTTAGGCCCCACACATTTTGAAGCACTCTTAGCAGGTGCTCGGCAGATGGATGAGCACTTTTTACACACGCCACTTGAGTGTAATTTGCCTGTACTTTTAGCGTTACTGAGCATCTGGTATCGCAATTTTTTTGGAGCCCAAACACATCTGGTCGCACCTTATGCGCAAGCACTAGCGGATTTTCCGTCTTACTTACAACAGCTAGAAATGGAAAGTCTTGGAAAATCAGCGTGCGTGGGGAATGGAGCATTCGTAGATTATGATACTTCCGCAGTGATTTGGGGCGCGGCTGGCACCAATGGGCAACATGCTTTTTTTCAAATGGTGCATCAAGGAACCACCCTTATCCCCACTGATTTTATTGCCCTATTGACCCCAGGCCATAATTTGGCAGAGCACCATACCAAATTATTAGCAAATTGCTTTGCGCAAAGCGCCGCGCTAATGAGAGGTCAAAGCCAAGAAGATCTCTATGAGATATGGGGTTCCAGCCAAAAAGCATCCGACCCCCATAGAATCTTTCCTGGCAACCACCCTTCCAACACCCTCCTTCTCGATGCGCTGAATCCGCATACGCTCGGTGCGTTAATTGCCCTATATGAACATAAAGTTTTTGTACAAGCGACAATTTGGGATATTAATCCCTTCGATCAATTTGGCGTTGAGCTTGGCAAAACACTGGGCATGAATATTGAAGCCCAATTAAAAGCAACTACAGCCCAGTCTAAACAAAAAACCAAAACCACAGCCTCTTTAGACTCATCTACACAAACACTCATAGCCCGCGCAAAAGCCCATGCATCGTTGTAGGTTGGGGTGAGGAACGAACCCCAACACGCGCACCGTTGACTTTTAATCTTTGCTTTTTAGCTTTTTGATAATCATTACGCAGGTATTCAAAAAGCCCATGGCCTGCATGTTGGGGTTCGTTCCTCACAACCAACCTACTCTATCGTAAAGCATGAAAAAAAGAGCGCTTTGCCAAGCTTTGCATATAAGCAGCCAATAAAACCTGTGCAGATCTAAAATGCAAGCTTCTAAGCGCACAATCAAAAGCATTTCTGCCTTTTCTGTCACGCAAAGAAAGCGACGCGCCTATCTGAAGCAGCACACGTACGGTATGACTGTTACCGGATAACGCTGCGTAGTGCAGTGCTGTCTTCCCAGCATGACAAGCTAGATCACGTACACCCACAGAACTTAATGCATGGATAAGCCGTACATGCCCTTTCATTGCAGCACAATGCAAAGAAGTGCGCCCATAATGATCTCGTGCATGCAACTTGCCGCCATGTTTTATCAGAAAAAGAACCGCCTCTATACTCCCGCGCTCAGCAGCATGATGCAAAGCAGTCAATCCCCTAGCGTCTTTTTGATTCACATAGGCCGTATATTTATTATTCCCCACCTGATGCGCATCGGCGCCAGCTTCTACAAGCAATTTAAAAGATGCTGAAAATTTCTGTATAACGGCATAGTGCAAAGCAGTATGGCCCTGCGCATTGGGTATTTTTACGCTGGCATTTTTTTCGAGCAATGCGAGGCATATATCCAGATCATGGACCATCACCGCATAATGCAGTGCGCTCATACCTATAGAGTCTATATCATCACATTGGGCCATTTTTGGAATGAGAATACGGGCACTTTCTTTACAATGATTTTTTATTGCATACAGCAAAGGAGTGCATGCTGCGGCATCTATACTCTGCGCACTAGCGCCATGCTCTAGCAAACACGCAACCAAATCTGCATTTTTTTTCTTGGCAGCATAATGCAAGGCTGTGCGTCCTTGATAATCAGTGATATGCACATTAGGAGCATATCCCAGCCATTCCTTAAGCAACCGAGCATTTCCTTCAATGGCACAGTGATGTAGGGGAGTCAAGCCAGAGGTATCACGCATATTTAGAAAAAAGCCACTGCTCACCATATCGGCCATTACTTGCCTCTGGCCCATCCACAGTATGTCAAATACTTTGAATTTTAGATATGCATCAGGGATTTTTAAAAAATGCTCGAGATTTAACTCCGCACCCCGCACACGTTCCAGAATAAAATTTGAAGACTTTATATAATTTAGCTGGGCCACACTCCATGCAGTATTTTTTAATGTCTCTATTTGTTTTTCTTCAAAAGAACAAGCTTCGATTAATACATTCAATTCTCTATTTTCATCCGGCAAGGCCAATATTTTTTTAATATCCGGAATGTATCCACATCGAGCTTGTCTAGAGTGGACCAAATAATATAAAGCACGTATAGCCCGGCTGCTATCTTTGGCGTCATAGGTAGCCAAAAAATGGTTTATATCCACTTGATTTTTAAATAAATAAGATCGAGGTGCAACCGGCAAAAGCCTATTTATAATATGGTAGGCCAAGCAGCTCACTCTTCTAACGCGATACATATCTTGGAGCGGGAGATGATCAAAAACCAAAGTCCATAGCTCTGGCGGCAATATTGCGCGTAGTTCTATACCCTGCTCATGAACGTGCGATAGCTGAGCGCATACGCCAGGTAGTGCATCTACTTCGGACCTATCTATCTGTGCAGATTTACGAAGAGACTCCCTCTGTTGCATGGGGCAAAAATCAGCGTCTGATGCCTCTTTTCGTGAAAAAAGAGTAAGTACTTGCTTTTTAACGGGTATTGCAGCGTGCGGCCGGCATGTGAGCGACGGATGGACACTAGAAAAAATTGGTAAAGACATACATTCCTTATGCAAATATATTCCCTGGAATATACGTTCTTTTATATTATGTATGCCCTCCTCATAGATGTTTAATCTGTCGGATTAAACTGAATCTAAACTTGCGACTGCACATGCGCTACGCCACCCATATCCAGCGTTTTTTATACAGCCAATATTTTTATGGCGGCCTGCGTATTGCAGCTGGGCTTTCACTGCCACCTGTAGTGATGCTGCTGGTTTTTCACAATCCAGGGCTAGGGTTCACCCTCTCAACTGGCGCGCTTGCAGCCTGCGCAGTCGATATGCCAGGACCGCTAAAACACAAGCACAACGATATGTTGATGTGCTCGCTTATTAGCTTTGTGTCTGCCCTCATTACGGGCTTAGCCACAGGGTGGTCTGCACCCATGTGGCTTACCGTTGTGCCGTTGACCTTCTTATTTTCGATGCTGGTAGCCTATGGATTTAGATGGCCGCAAATTAGCTTCGGCGCTTTATTTGTGATGGCGGTCACCCTCAATAAACACTTCACATCGGAAGAAGCACTGCTAAATGCATGTTGGGTACTAGTAGGGGGGCTTTGGTATACCTACTGGAGCACGCTCGTCAGCCGCTGGCAAAACGCACGTCTAGAACAACAAGCGATTGCTGAAAGCGTTTTAGCGACTGCACAGTATTTACGAGCCAGAGCGCGTTTTTATCGTTTAGATACCGATCTAGAAGATTGCTATGCGCTGCTCATCACCAAACAGGTTGCTGCTGTCAATTTACAAGATGCAGCACGCGATATTGTGTTGCGTAACCTGCCGGAATTACGCTCCAAAAAACTAGATGTGCGCCGTACTCTGCTCTTTAATTTATTTATTCATATTGTTGATTTACACAATATGATTGTGGCTGCCCATGCAGAATATGCATTGATGCGCGCCACATTTGGCGCCTCTGACATTTTGGTTTTTTTCCACGATTTTCTAGAAAAAAGCGCCCAAGACCTCGAAGAAGTAGGGCTTGCTGCACTTCAAAATCGCCCTCTGGAGCGTCGCAGCCGCGTCAAAGCAGAATTACGCGCCCTGGACTATGAGATTGACGTACTCCGCCGCAAGCAATTCCCCGTTCAACATCCTGAAGCCTATGCCGCACTAGTAGCAGCTTGCGAGCGCTGCAAAAGCGTATCGCAACTCATAAAAAAAATGCGCGCGCATACCCAGCCAGGCGAGCAATCGGCCTTAGCAGGTGCGCCTGCTGAATTGATTATCAATCAAGCCCTACAGCGCTTTCTTAAATACCGCAATATATCGATAGGGCAGCTTTTTTCTAATCTTAATTTGGCCTCCCCTACCTTTCGTCATGCGTTGCGCATGAGCACTGCGGTAGCGCTTGGACTATGGCTGGGTAAATTTTTACCCCTAACCAATAGCTATTGGATTTGTCTAACCAGTATCGTTATTTTAAAACCCGGTTTCTCTCTCACCAAACAATACAATGCGCAACGTTTGGTAGGCACCTTTATAGGATGTGCAGCAAGCCTGGTTTTAGTATTTTTTGTGAAATCACCCATCATTTTGATGACGCTCATGTTTACCTGCTTGGTACTGAGCTATAGTTTCTCGCTCTTTCACTACCCGACCAGCGTAGTGTTTACCTCTTCTTATGTTTTAATTTTGTATAACCTGCTTGCGCCAGAAAGCTTTCGCTTAATTGGAGAGCGTGCGCTCGACACCGCTATTGGCTGTGCTATCGCTATTACCATCAGCCACCTATTCCCTTACTGGGAATACCGCGTTATGGGCCCGTTAATTCGAGAAGTAATTGGATCCATGCGCCACTACTTCAAAGCTATCACCACACTCCATACCAAGCTAGATCCAACGCTGACAGAAGGATCCGATTACGCAGCACAAAGAGCGCAGGCGACTTTATTTGCCGAACGCGATGTCGACTGCCGGTTAGCTCGTAAAAATATGCATATCGCATTTGCCAATCTGGGCACGGCTTTCTCACGCATGATGCTCGAACCCAAAGCACAGCAAAAATGTGCAGTTGAACTCAACGATTTACTAATCCAAAGCCATGTACTTGCAGGCCAACTCACCGCAGTGGCACCACTTATTACGCTGGCGCAAACCACTCAGCCTCAAGCCTTACATAATGCACTGACCACTATTGATGACCATCTTGCACGCGCAGAGCATCATGTAGAAATACCTGCCTCCGCTACCTCAACTGATAACCTCACAGAAACAGCTCTATCAACCGCACTACCTATACCGAGCAGCCCAACACTCACCCTACCCCATAATCCACCCAGCTCAAATACAACACCCACTGAAGCGCAGGCTCAGCACACTCTTCACATGCTACGGGAGCTCGATAACCTGGCCTTACAAGCCGAATACGACCAAGTCACAGAAAACTCAGCCGAATCCTCGACAGACCTCGCACACGAAATCAAACTCCTCGCTCATCAATGCAAGCAAATGATCTCTGCCTCTGAATCCATTCAAAAAGATGCGCAGGTGTTGCGGGCATTGTCACATGGCGAATGAATCCGATGTCGACTATTTCTGCACTGCCCCACTCTAGCTCCGAAGATATCGCTCTTTCCCTCGAAATATCGCCGACGGGACGAATCCACCTGATTTCTGTTGCAGGACCTTCTAATTTGTCCTCATCCGTCACCTCACGCATTTGCCAAGCATTTGAGCGTGGCAGCAATCATGGATTACTCTATTTGGGTGCAGTAGAGCTAGCGACGTGGTTGCCGCCTTCTCTTGCATTCGGTCGTGAGTTGGGTCATCTATTTATGACGCGTTTATGCGCGGTTGCTGACTTATCTAATCAGTGGGACCGAGTTGATATAGCTCCCCATCACACCGAACTGGAAAAGCTGGCATCGTCTATTCCACCAATGGTTGGAGCAGAATATTTGGATGTAGCAGGATTGGAAATTCTGTGGATTGATCTGCAAACAGCCGCGCGCACAGAAATTACAGACAAAAATAAAGACGTCCAAGTATGGCTACAGAGCAAGCATCCAAGCTGGAATCTGGTTGGGCGAGTTTGTTTTCATCTTGCTGAAAACAAACACAGTGAGCAGGCACCGTTCGCATTTCTTGCTACGTATGCAGCAAGCGTATCGCAACAATCGCGCGTGCAGCACCAAGCACTAGGAAAGGCGCTGCAAGAATACGCTGGCGTAAGTGACCACGACACGTTGCTTGGGTTGCTGCTACCAATAAACAAGGCAGCTGAGCAGAGCCCATGGTTAAAATCCCTTGTGGACTCTGGTGCCATTTTTCAGCCAATTGCGTTGACGCCCACCGATGCCCATCAATTTTTGCGCAGCATTCCGTTATTCGAAGCATGCGGCATCGTGGTACGTGTTCCAAACTGGTGGAAACCACACCAGCCATCACGACCACAGGTGCAGGTAAATATCGGTAGCCGTGCCACCGGCTTAGGGCTGGATGCAATGCTAGATTTCAATATATCGCTAGTGCTAGATGGCGAGGAGCTTTCGCCTGCCCAATTGAAAGATCTGCTGTCCGCAGGCGA
>JASSUF010000030.1:0-19146 GCA_031963365.1 Mycoavidus cysteinexigens | reverse complement strand
TCGTCACCACCAACCTACCGTTCTTTGCCTTTTTTTGTGGGTGGTAGAAAATGGAAATGGCTCTACAGGATATGCTCTTTTACGGTTTAGCCACTCCCGCACGCGCCAAATTAGATAGTGCTTTTTGCATTGCTTCATCTTCGTACGCGCCTAGCAAAGCACGCATCGGTCCTTTGAGTGATCCTAAAGGGGTGCGTAAAATTTCTTGCTTTACATGGAGTAACTGACTAGATTCCATTGAAAATTCGGTCAGCCCCATGCCTAGTAATAAACGCGTATAGACCGGATCATCCGCCATTTCTCCACAAATGGATATCGGTACGCTCGCCTGTTTGGCTTGGCGCAGGATATGGCTGATTAAATGCAGCACGCTTGGATGCAGAGGATCGTAGAGGTGGGCGACTGCATTGTCGGTGCGGTCAATCGCTAGGGTGTACTGGATAAGGTCATTGGTACCAATAGATAAAAAATCCAGGCGATTGAGAAAAATAGGCAGAGCAAGTGCTGCGGCGGGGGTTTCAATCATTGCGCCGAGTTTAATTTTTGCATCATAAGGCAGACCTGCATCTGCACACTGCTGTTTCGCCTGCTCGACCCAATCCAGCGTTTGTATGATTTCCTGCGTAGATCCCAACATGGGGAAAAGTATTTTGACAGGTCCATCTGCAGAAGCACGCAGGATGGCTCGGAGCTGAGCAAGGAAGATCGTAGGCTCTGCCAAGCTCCAGCGAATGGCACGCAAGCCCAATGCAGGGTTCACCGCCGTACCAAAATGGTCGCTTGCTTCGGCCGTCCCTCCTTCTAATGCTTTATCAGCACCTATATCAGCTGTACGAATAGTGACAGGCCGGCCCTGCATCAAGTGTATTACCCGCCGATAAGCATCGAGCTGCTCTTCTTCATCAGGCAGGGAATGTTTGCGGTTCATGAATAAAAACTCGGTCCGAAAGAGTCCTATTCCCACCGCACCTCTTTGCAAGGCTAATGGAACGTCTTCTGGTAGCTCAATATTGGCGTACAGCGCAATAGGCGTACCGTCTTCGGTATGGGCTGGAGCAAAAGCTAGACGTTGCAGTGTTTTCCGGGCTTGCGCTTTTGCATTTTGACGCGCTCTATATTCCTGCAGTATGCGTGGATCAGGGTCAACGATTACTACCCCTTCCTCGCCATCTACAATAAGCACATCGTTATGTCGTATAAGCACACTGGCTTGGTGGGCCCCTACTATGGCGGGAATGCCCAAACTACGCGCTGCAATAGCGGTGTGGGAAGTGCGTCCACCGTATTCGGTGATAAACCCGCCAAAGGCCTGTTTTTTGAAATGCAACATCCCTGCTGGGGAAATATCATGCGCGACGACGACCATCACCTCGCCCTCAGAGAGGCTAGAGGAAGCTATTTCATACTCCTCTAGAGTCATGCCCGTTTTCGATGTATTAGTGAGCTGCGTGAGGGACGTTGAAGTACCCGCTAGCGCCCTAAGTACGCGCTCTACTACATGCTGCACATCCGATTTACGCTCGCGTAAATATTCGTCTTCTACTTCACTAAAATAGCTCAGCAAATGCTCTAACTGCTGTGCCAGTGCCCATTCTGCATTCACGCGCTGAGAGCGAATGCGCTCAACCGTCGCTCCTGTCAGCAAGGTATCGCGCAAAATCAGGCCGTGCACATTCAAGAAAGCATCTATCTCTCCTGGCATATCTGCTGGCAATTCTGCGCGCAACGTGTCGAGCTCCTGCTGCACCGTGCGCTGCGCTGCAAAAAAGCGCTCCACTTCCGCATCAATTTGTGCCGCTTCGATAACGTAGTGATCCACCTCTAATGAGGCTGAGCTCATTAAGCATGCTTGACCAATCACAATACCTTTTGAAACTGGAATTCCCTGCAACGTAAATGACACCGAGCACCTCCTGATGCTTACTAGGCAATTTAATTCAAACTCTACCAACCACAAGAAAGGCAAAGAATGGTAGGTTGGTGGTGACGAAGGAACCCCAACATGCATACCACGGGCTTTTTGAATACCTGCGTAACGAGAAATAAAGCCTATGTTCAGGCCAAATAATCCGTTATAAAAACCTTAGAACCTGTTTAGAGTCTTCCAAAAGGGTTCATATTTGGGGGAGCAGGAGCACAGGGACCGGAACTGTACTTAAGTACAGTGAATACCTGGCACCCCACGACCCCGAAGATGGGCCCTTTTGGGAGACTCTAAACAGGTTCTTACATCGATCATAAAGCACCCTCATGCATTAATAGCCAGCGTTTAATGCCCTGCCAATCTGCATCCACCCGTTTCGCAAAGCCACCAATACCCCCGGATGACAGTACCACGCGATGACAAGGCACAATTAATGGCAAAGGATTAATGCCACACGCTTGACCAACCGCACGCGGACCACTGCCCAGTTGCTTTGCAAGTTCACCGTAGGTAGAGGTCCTCCCTAAAGGAATAGCAGAAATCGCTTGCCATACATTTTGCTGAAAAGCGGTGCCTATTGCGCTCAAAGGCAAATCAAATAGGAAAGAAGGGTTCTCAAAATACTGTTTCAATTGAGCCACCACGCGCTCTGCAAGCTTGCTTTGCGGGGCAATTTCAGGAATATCTTTCTCTAAATAAGCAATTTTGTACACTGCGCTATCCGTAGTACCTATACCTACTTTTCCAAAAGGAGCAGCAATAACTGCCTGCCAAGGCAAAACGGGCTGTTTAGCGCCTCTAGTCGGGTTGATATCAATTTGCACAAAAGATGGCTGTGTTTTGGTCAGCATGCTAGTTTAATTCCTGAAAATATTGAAACAGCAATAACGATGAAGTGCCATCACGCCGCCTCCAACGCCCACTGTACATGCTCCACAACCAGCGGATTGGGGTAGTCTAGTCGTTTTTTTAAGCTGGCTAGCATAGCCTCACGCTGCACCAAAGAGAGGGTGGAAGGATCCTGACGCAGCGCATTTCCTAATGCCACGGCAATATTGCGTAACCAACGCGCATGGCCAATGCGAAGAATCGGACTGTGAGCCAAGCGCATTTTAAATTCCTCTTCTGTCCACTCGAAAAGCTCTATCAACGAGGCGCGATCCAAGCCATTACGCACATCAAAATCATCTACCGCGCGTTTGGCAAATTTATTCCACGGGCATACCAATTGACAATCATCGCAACCGTAAATGCGGTTACCAATCAAAGGCCGTAGAGGTATAGGAATACTGTCTTTTAGCTCAATAGTTAAGTAAGAAATGCAAAGCCGGGCATCTAGGCGATAAGGCGCCACAATAGCGCCTGTTGGACAGGCATCAATACAGCGTGTGCAGCTACCGCAGTGTGCTTTTGGCGCATCGTTTTGAACCACGTTAGACGGCTCTGCCTCTGCATCAGTGGGTAGGGGGATATCAACAAAAATCTCCCCTAAAAAAAAGAAAGACCCCGCATCGCGATGCAATAACAAGGTGTGCTTACCTCTCCAGCCAAGATTAGCCTTTCGTGCCAACTCCACTTCTAGTACAGGAGCAGAATCTACAAATACCCGATGCCCAAAAGAACCTATAGCTTCTTCAATACGCTTAGCCAATTGGCGCAAACGCTGCCGCATGATGTCGTGATAGTCATTGCCTCTCGCATAAACTGACACCACGCCTGCACTAGCCTCTTCTAAACGTGCAAACTCTGCCCGACGCCGCTGCGCAAAATTAAGGGTTTCTTTCTTTGCACCCTCTGCTTCAGGAGATTTTTCAGAGGAGAGATCCTGTAAAAGATCACTTTCCATCGCCGGCAAATACGGCATACGCACGCAAATAACGCGCACCGTGCCAGGAACCAACTCATCAGGACGCGAACGTTTGGTGCCATGCCGAGCCATATACTCCATGTTTCCATTCCACCCCGCCTCCAACCATGCATGCAGGCCAGGCTCCGCTGCAGATAAATCAATATCTGCAATCCCCACCTCATCAAACCCAAGCGCACGCCCCCAAAGGCGAATATCCGTCGCTAATTGTTTTAAATCGATTGCAGCAGCCCTACTCCCAGAAGGGGAAGATGGGGGCATCAAGGGTTTAGTCATTAGAAATCAGGAAATTTTCATATATCGATTTTGTGCGCATGAAATGGGATGCGCGCCAGATCGTCTAATTTGAGGACACACCCTAAATTATAGGCCGCGTTCAGAAGTCATTTAAGATAAGCACTTCTTCCTCTTTTTGCCGCCTGTAAGCAGGCTTCTATAAATTGGCCTTTTACAGAGTTTTTCATGTCCTCCCAGGCACTTTCCTCCGATTCGTTTTTTCTGCCCGATGAGGCCGCTACGTCTGCGTTAGGCCAAAAGCTAGCAGCCAGTCTCCTCACACTATTTTTTTCAGAGGAAGCTCCAAAAACAGCGCACCCCCCCTTTCCAGGCTTACGTATTCACCTAAGTGGCCCACTTGGTGGAGGAAAAACTGCACTGGTGCGGGCCATCTTGCGAGGATTAGGCTATGAAGGGCGTGTTCGAAGCCCCACTTATGCATTACTGGAGTCGTATTCTCTCTCTTTAAAAGAGAGCACACTGCCGGTTTATCATTTTGACCTTTACCGTTTAGCTAACCCACGAGAGTGGCTTGAACTGGGATTTCGTGACTATTTAGATGCAGGCGCATTGTGTTTGATCGAATGGCCTGAGCAAGCGGGTTCATTGCTTGCTCCTCCGGATTGTCTATTTACTTTGAGCCTAGAGGAAAGTCCTGTACCGGATTATGGCTCTACTTTAGCACCTGCCGGTAGACGGATAACCACCCAAGCATTTAGTCAAGTGGGCCAAAAATTTCTGAATTACTGATGTTACGCAGGGACCCCAAAAGATGGTGGTATGCGTGTTGGGGAACGTTGCCCACCACCAACCTACCATTCTTTGCCGTCCACGCTGCATTTTTGAATAATCGTTCTGCATGAAAATCTTGCCCTTTACCGCATCCTGGATAACATCCCTATGGGCTTATCGCAGGCGAATTCTTCGATTCAAACGTCAACATCAAGCTGCTTCGTGCCGGCAATCTGTGCAAAAAAATGCTGCCGATTGCGCTCATCAGCAAGTAGCGTCTCACACTGAAACCGTAATCCCCACACCGCGCCGTCAATTTCTGCGCACGGGCCTTTCTTTTTTAGTATTAAGTGCACTTATTCCCAGACACGCATACGCTAAATCTATTCTGGCAGTACGTGTTTGGCCTGCAGAAGATTACACACGCGTAGCTATCGAATCCGATCAAGCACTGAGTTATACCTCTCATATTTTGCATGAGCCTGATCGCATAGTGATCGATCTGGATACCCTCACGCTAGACCCCACGCTCAAAGCGCTGGTTGCCAAAATTAAGCCTAATGACCCGCAAATCGAACGCGTGCGTATAGGGCAATTTACCCCTACCGTGGTGCGTCTCGTATTTGATTTAAAAGGTACGGTGCACCCTCAAATTTTTACATTGCGCCCGATTGGACATTATCAGTATCGCCTGGTTTTTGATCTCTACCCAGACGCTACGCCTGACCCTTTGCTAGAGCTCATAGAAAAAACCAAGTACAAACAAGTCTGGCTAGATAACGCTCAAAACACGTCGTTGCCTAAAAATGGAAAGTCGCCCCCTGAAGATAGTGAAGCTTTTTTTGCGCGCTATGCAGGCTCTTCTCCTCGCTCTGATAGCGCCTCGAAAGAATCGCTTTCTACATCAAAAGAAGACTCATTTACTAGGGAAAAAGGCCTATCTTCGTCAAATACGCAAGCTTCTTTAGGTAAAAAAAGGTATGAACTCCCTTCCAGCCGATCTCGCATTTTGCGTTTGGTCACGATTGCCATTGATCCAGGGCATGGGGGCGAAGATCCAGGCGCTATTGGTGCCCATGGCACACGGGAAAAAGATGTAGTGCTAGATATCGCACGTAGATTGCGCACCAAAATTGATGCGCAAGTACATATGCGATCCATCATGACGCGTGATGCAGATTATTTCGTACCCTTGGGCCAACGCGTACAAAAAGCCCGACGCGTAGGCGCTGATCTGCTGGTTTCTATTCATGCTGACGCATTTATCACTCCCACAGCACACGGCTCTTCGGTATTTGCGCTGTCTGGGCATGGTGCATCTAGCGCTGCTGCCAAATGGATGGCTAATCGGGAAAACGCATCCGATTTAATTGGCGGCATCAATATCAAAACAAAAGATGCACAGATTTCTCACGCGTTGCTGGATATGTCCACCACCGCACAAATCAATGACAGCCTGCGATACGGCGGTTTTGTGCTCAAAGAAATAGGTTCAATCAATACGCTACATAAAGGCTTGGTAGAACAAGCTGCTTTTGCTGTTCTTAAAGCACCAGATATCCCGTCCATTCTGGTAGAGACGGCGTTTATTAGCAATCCTGAAGAAGAAGCAAAACTACGCAGCCCAGCCTACCGAGAGAAAATGGCTGAAGCTATTTTTAGAGGCATTCAGCGCTATTTCTCCAAAAACCCACCCTTAGCAAAAAGCAAAATGCTGTAGCCTAACTCTAAACCATCTCAAAACGATCTTTAGACGCGGCTCTCACAATAACAATAACTCTAGGGCGTTTAGGCACAGAACCACGATATATCCCTTGTATATATTTACTGAACTTGTTGGTTACTACCTCCAACGCAGTAGACAATGGTGGTCTCTGCACCACCTCATGAGTAGCGGGCGTCTTAGCCACCTGAGCGTGCAATACTTGCTCACTCTTTCTTTGTTGGCTCTTCGCATATAAGGCCCATTCCTCAACGGCAAAAAGCAAGGTCTGCATCTCATACACAGTTTCATCCAGAAACGCCCAACGTTCGCTCTCATGCCTTAGCCAAAGACCCTTCACTTCTTCAGGAATGCGAAGCACATTCAAATATACAAACAACATCGAACAAGCAGATACCAAGACGCAGATTGAAGCAGGCCCTAGCAGCCCTGCACTCAAAAAAGCACTTACACCTACAATGATCGCTAATACACGTACAGCAAAGCCGGTTGCAATTACCCAAAATGGAGGGGCAGCATCTTCTGAAATAGAGCGCAAGGCGTGTAGCATTTTTGCTGATTCAATTATCAACCACCCGATATCTTCTAATGGCTTTTGCACCTGCATAGGCTCGTTTGAAGAAGGTGTTTCAGCTTTGGTAGAAGATAAAAGTGCAGATTCTTTAACAGAAGGAGAAAATGCAGTACCTTTTTGAACAGGGCTTTTTGCATTTTTCAAGTACTGCTTCACTCTATAGATCAAAATCTCCATTTTGTCCAAGCTGCGCATATAAAGCTGTGCTTTTTTATTAGAATCAGGATGAGCAAGCAGCTGATCCAACTGCTTTTGATGTGCCTTATCTGCATATTTTTCTACCAAACTATCCCACTGTTCAGACAATTTTTGCACTTCATATAGTTTTTTTGATGGCGGTTGAGCTTCTTTTATTTCAGCTTCTTTTATTTCAGCCTCTTTTATTAGTGTGGGAGGAATACATGTATTTTTTAATTGCGATATAGGTAAATAACAAGATGGGAGAGAATGCAGCATCAAAGTCTCCAGAATAAATTCAATCTGCATAAAAAATTTACAAGATTTGAATAGTGGTGTTCTCCAATCTGGCTTCATAATTTTCAGCGCGCTCTTTAGCCTGCATGAACGCTCAAAAAACTACTACATGGTTCAAGCGCCAGATCAGATGTAAACACTGTGCACGCATTCAAATATTTTTTCACCTCGTCCAAATGGCTAAAAATATTAGAGCTGCCACTCTTCCATTTATATTTTCTGTAGGTTGGTGGTGACGAAGGAACCCCAATATGCACACCACCGACTTATAACCATCGCTTTAATATCCATACGCAGATTTTAGAACGGTAGGTTGGTGGTGAGGCACGAACCCCAACATGCGCACCGCTGACTTTTAATTATTGTTTTTGAGTATTTGTAAGCTGGTTATCCAAGACGCAGTGGCCTGCATGTTGGGGTTCCTTCGTCACCACCAACCTACATCATCCTTCCAATGTAGGGTAACTAGGGGCCATTAAAGTAAATCTATTTCGCGAGGGGTTGCGAGCAATCTTATGCATAGAAACAATAAAATCTCCCATGATATAAATAATGGTAGCCAGTACTTTAGACAGATGTTGGATCTGCCCAGAATGGTAGTTTGTCAGTGCATAGAGCACCTTATTGTGCTGGGACTGTTTACGGTCTCTTTGTTGTTTTTCTAAACGCTGCGCCAGATTTTCGAAAGATATTAGTAAACATTCCATTTCTTTCACCGTTTTTCTAACAAAATCCCAACGATGGCGCTTCCATTTCGGGCCAAGATTGGTTACTCCATCCGCTATTCGAAAGAGGCTGAGGCAAAAAGACAACGATGACAAAACGGATAAAAAAACGCCGATTGAAGAAAAAACTCCTAGCCCTAAACCTAAAGAAGCGCATGCACTTGCAAGCGTAATAAATGAGCTTGCAGCAAATAGCGTGGTAAACGTCCAGAATGGTGTTTGCGCATCCTGCGATACACAACACAATGTACTTAAATTCCGTTTTAATTCCGTTAAAATGGGCCAAATCATAGGCAAAGTATCTTCTTTAGTTACTGCACTAGAAATCTCCTCTGCATACTCCCCATAAAACAAAGAATCGATTTCATTTAGCGCGCAGGTAGGAACGTTATTCAACAACGCAGCGCCCTCTTCCTCCTCCAAATAACGCTCAAACAAGCCTACTAAGGCCTGCATTTTTGACCAAGAATCTTTGTAAAGCTGTATTTTTTCTTGAAATTCGGGGCAGATCCAGGATTCACTCAATGCTTTTAATTGCTCTTGATAGGCATCACTTTGATATTGCGTGCGCAAACAATCCCACTGTTTGCGCAGTTGCAAAAAGCGTTGTTTGGATTCAAATGATAACGGAGCACACTCTATAGGAGGCTCGATGAATACCGATCTCGTCTTAGATATAGACGGCAGGCGGGAACAGAAAAAATCAAACATGTTGGCCTCCTAAAAGGTAGCGATCCGACACGCCTTAACTGCAGGCACTCTCACGCTGATCCCGCTCACGATTTTCTAGGGCGTGTCCTCCATTACCAACCATGCACGCGTGCTCAAAAAGAGAATTACTTCAATAAAGATTTAAGCTGGATCAGGCACAAGTACTGTGCTCTTGCTTATCCAATTTGTCTCTTCGTCCATATGGATAGGGGTTAATACACTATAACTTCTTTACACATTTGCATCCTATGCATCGCAGTAGGATTAATTTTAAGAAAAAATTTCATTTCCAAAATCAAAAAAGCCTCCAAAAATAAGACTACTCGTCTTATCTTTGGAGGCTCTTTTAGCACTTCTAGCACCATTTAACTTTGCGCTATTTTTAATCCAATCAGCGTTTCAATAAGAAAATTACTCAAAAAGCTTTTTAATGGTTAGGCCTGACCCGTGAGGGCTTCCGGAGTAGCCTGCTCTCGGACCACATCGGGTGATGGCGTTCTTTCTTGAGATAATTTCATTAGGGCTTCGAATTCTTCCTCTGTAGCACAGGAAGCCCGGAGCTCTTCTTTATTGCGACTTCTAATTTCAGCGATTAAATCTTTAACGGTGGCATTGCTTAACGTTGGCTTCGTTATAGCAGATAAAATCTTTTGACTTGCTGCACGTTGTGCTTCAAGTAAGGCTTCACGAGCTTCTTGTTGTTGTTTTTGCAGTGCCGCGTTCTCTTGATGCTGCTGTGCCCTAGCTGCTTGCAGCAGCTCTCGTTGTTCAATAATAAACACATCATCCCCCATGACCTTTAAAGCAGAAAAACTTTCTGCATATAGTTTTTCAAGGCTCGTAAGATACATATTCTTATTAGCTTCTGGAAGGGCTATTTTCTCCCTCCAAGCTTTCACTACCAGATAAATAGCCGCCGCAGCTGCACAGGGTGCGGTGGTAGAGACCGCTACACCTAAGCCCAATAATGCAATAGAAATAATGGTAATTAGTGTGCCAAGCCCTTCTAACACATAGTTAAAGATTTTAAATGCCTTAGATTGTGGCGGTGGAAGGTTGCTTTTTAACAGGGCATGTTGGTCACTTAAGCTTGCCTGTGCAATTTCTAGCTTCTTAAGTGCCTCTTTACTATATGAATCCGTTTTTAGCCCATGAATCGCTTCCTTCACTTCACAAAATAGGGCTTTAAACTTAGGAATTTCCTTCAAAAAGCAAAAATCCGTATCTGCCTCTTCACTCATGTCCTCTTTTTTAAAGGCATTGCTGAGTTTATCGGCATTAAAGGATATACATAACTTTTCTGTAGTGTCTTCAACCACCTTAAAACTACGGAGTAACGCAGCATGAATCTGTTCATACTGGTCTGGAAGCGATTTTGTCGCACCAGCTAAACAGACCTCGCCATCCTCTATGATTTTTAAGTTCTCACCGAGCGTGTTTTCAATTTCTGGTATATCTGATAACGGTGGGTGAAGGCCCGTATGCTGGTTTTTTGTATGCGTTGGCGCTCCCCCTTCCATCAACCCCATACCGCTATCTGCACTACTTATGCTATCGCTGCGCTGCTGTCTATATAAGGCAGCAAGATCGTGAACATTCGGTACGGCTGCACTAATGGGACCGTCACCCATAAGACCCCCTAGACTAGGATGTTGAACGGAGAAAAGTACTCAATTTTAGAAAATATCGCTAGGACCAATCACATTTAACTATTTAGGTTAAAAATAACAATAGCAGTTAAATTTTATTAAGGGAAGTAGAAGGATCAAATTTACATACGTAAGATGTTGCATTTACTTTTATGTGGTATATTCGCCCGCTTTTGTAAAACTAGACGCTGGAACCTCAGCGTACAAACCACTATTTCGAGCTCATGACTACTGTTCACGCCAAGGAAAACGAACCTTTTGAAGTAATGATGCGGCGCTTCAAACGTACAGTTGAAAAAGGCCGCCGCCTGCAAAAATTGCGTGAACTAGAGTCTCGTGAAAAGCCCACCACGAAACGCAAACGCAAGAAAGCAGCTGCAGTGAAACGCCACTTCAAACGCCTTCGCAGCCAAATGCTTCCTGAGAGAATGTACTAAGCATTTTGAATTAGTCCTAGCAGGCTCTTCAAAGCCTGCTTCGCTTTCTCTTCTATGCTTTGCGTCTTTTTTCGCATGGTTTTTTGCGCATTTCATTAGGCCTCTTTCGCGACCCTGTAGCAAGGAATTCCAACGAAGACAGTACACTATAGTACGGCGAGGAGGAATGACGCCGCTACAGGGTTGCGAAAGAGGTCTACTACTTGTGATTGCCTTCATCCCCGCTTAATACATTATTTCTGCGGGGTTTTGCGTTTTCTGGCCCGTGCATGATTCCTCCCTCTTTTTTGCAGGACTTACTCAGCCGAATCGAGATTCTCGAAGTGGTGGGTCGGTATGTGCAATTGAAAAAAAGTGGCTCGAATTTCATGGGGCTTTGCCCTTTTCACGCAGAAAAGAGCCCTTCCTTCACAGTCAGCCCGCACAAGCAGTTCTATCACTGCTTTGGTTGTGGCGCACACGGCACCGCTATTCGCTTTTTGATGGAGCATACCGGCCTTACGTTTCCAGAAGCAGTGGAAGAGTTAGCGCACTCCATCGGCCTCACGGTTCCTAAAGAAACTTCCAATCAAAAATATGGGCCTGGCACTTCTTCCTATAGCAGCAAAGACAAAGCCGCAGGACCTGCTCTAATCTCGATTCTACAACAAGCCAGCGATTATTACCGCGCTCAACTGCGCACGCATCAAGGCGCCATTGATTATTTAAAAAATCGAGGCATACAGGGTAAAACTGCAGCGCGCTTTGGCTTGGGCTATGCGCCACCAGGCATGCGTAATTTGCAAACTGTATTTGCCAATGACCAAAACGAGGCGCTTATTGAAGCGGGGCTACTGGTTTTTGGCACGGCAAAAGAAGGCTTTAAAAAGCCCGCCAAGCTCGATCCTTATGATCGTTTTCGCAACCGCATCACTTTTCCGATTCGCAATACCAAAGGCCATATCATTGGCTTTGGAGGACGCATTTTTGGAGAAGGCGAGCCTAAATATCTCAACTCACCCGAAACGGTGCTATTTGATAAAGGCAGCGAGTTGTATGGACTTTTCGAGGCCAAGCAGGCTATTCGAGAGAAGGGCTATGCATTGGTGGTGGAAGGATATTTAGACGTATTGGCGCTCGCGCAGCAAGGTTTTGCAAATACCGTCGCCACACTCGGTACTGCATGCTCCAGCACCCATATCCGCATTTTATTGCGCTATACCGACACCATCATTTTTAGTTTCGATGGCGATCAAGCAGGGCAGCGCGCTGCACGACGCGCGCTTACCAACTGTTTACCCTTTGCGACCGATAACCGAAACCTGCGTTTTTTATTTTTGCCTGCTGAGCATGATCCCGATTCCTATATACGCAGCCATGGCACGGAAGCTTTTGCAACCCAAGTAGAGCAAGCATGGCCGCTTTCTGAGTTTTTTCTCCATGAAGTATGCGCAAATAAACGCCTTGATCAGGCGGAGGGCCGCGCAAAAGCACTATTCGAAGCCAAACCCTGGCTTTTAGCCTTACCGGAAAACGCATTACGCCTTCAAATTATTCAAAGCCTCAGTGAGCGACTGCATACCCCCTTGGAAGACGTACGCGCTTTATGCGAGCTTACGAACTCTGGCCTACACCGGCGTGTAATCCCAGCATATTCTAAGCAGGCCGATACGGTTACAGGCAATGAACGGCGTATTTTGCGCAACTTAATGGCCTACCCTCGTTTAGTGGAACAACTTAGTCCGGAACAAATCCAGATCCTCACCGGCTCTGCCTCCACTCACGCAAAAGCACCGCTCACAAACAGCGGAGCACTTTTTGAAGAGATCATAAAGCACGCACGCTCTTTAGGAGAACAAGCTAGCTTTCAAATGCTGGGAGAGTTACTCAAAGATACGCAATATGCTGCCATCTATGAAAAACTTTCCCGAGAAATCTTAGCGTATGACGAGAATGTGCGCGACTTACTGCTCACTGCACCGCCTATTGAGGCTGAAAAAGACGAAGAGAAGCAGCGACAAGAAGCGTTAGCAGGAGAAGAAGTGCATGATGCCATTCTGAAAATGGAACAGAAGGCACGGAGCGAGCGCTGTGATGCGCTATCACGCCAAACCATGCTAACGCCTGATGAACGTGCCGAATTAAGTGATCTGCTGCGAAAAACAGCACAAGGAAAAAAATAAAAGAGGACTTGAAAAATACGCATGCAGCCTTTATATAGAGGCTAGCGACAATTTCGAACCCGTTTTCTGCAGGCAAGCAGGTCTTCTTGGTATAATCGCCGGTTATTTTTATAATTGAGTCACTCTGCGTTCTAGAGTGCTTCTGCGCTGTGCTTATGATTTTCTATAGCATTAGCGTGGAGCGGGTTCTAATAATTTCTGATACGCCACGTACTGCATTTGACATGCAAAAACATCCAGCGGCTTGGTGAATAACGTGGTGATTCAACCTGGTTAAAAGCGAGAGGGTAATGGCAAAAGCAACGGGCACAAAAACAGCAATATCTCCAACTGCTTCTAAGGCCGAAGAGTTAAAAAAGGGCTCTAGCCCAATTAAAACTACCGGCAAAATTGTAGTGAGGAAGGCAAAAGATAAATTGGTAGAAAAATCTGCTAGCGCCACCACCAAATCGGCTGCAGCGCCTACACCTAGCAAAGTTAAAGTATCCGATGCAGCGCCCCCTAAGTCCGCTACGGCCAAGGAAGCAACAGCCACGTCAGAAGTGAAGCCTCGCGTACGCACCATTTCTGCCAAGGCTAGCGCTACCAAGCAGGCTGCTGACACTCCAACTGCTACCTCGAAAAAAGCTGCCGCTACAGAGAAAGCTGCTGCTGATAAAGAAAATACCACCTCAAAGAAAGCCGCCGCTGCTCAGCCAAAAGTAAAAGTGCGCGATCGCCGTGCAAAAGAAAAAGCACTCCTCAATGATGCGTTTTCGACAGAACAACCTGGCACCGTAGAAGAATTAGCAGAGCGGCGCGCAAAGCTGCGCGCATTGATCAAAATGGGTAAAGAGCGTGGCTTTTTAACCTACTCTGAGATCAATGATCAATTGCCCGATGATCTCGTCGAAACCGATGCGCTTGAAAACATCATCAGTACTTTCAGCGATATGGGAATCTCCGTTTACGAACGGGCACCCGACGTAGAAACTTTATTACTCAACGACAATACCCCCACCGTTTCCAGTGATGATGAAGCGGAAGAAGAAGCCGAAGTGGCGCTTTCTAGCGTTGACTCCGAATTTGGCCGCACAACCGATCCTGTACGCATGTATATGCGTGAAATGGGTACGATCGAGCTCTTGACCCGTGAAGGGGAAATTGAAATAGCGAAGCGCATTGAGAATGGCCTAAAAAGCATGATCGAAGCCATTTCCGCTTGCCCGATGACCATTGCAGAAATCCTAGCGGATGCTAAACGCGTTATAGAGGGTAATGCCTCCATCGACGAGTTTGTCGACGGTTTAATCGCTCCAGATGCAGAAGAAGAAACCCTCGTAGGTTCAGAATCCGTCTCTAATGAAGACCAAGAGGATGATGAAGAGGATGAAGACAGCGAGGACGAAGAAGACAGCGAGGACGAAGAAGATGAAGCCGAAGAAGCCGCACGCAACGAACGGGAAAATGCGGCTCAGCTAGAAGCACTCAAACAAGCTTGCCTTGAAAAATTTGCAATCATTGGCGACGCGTTTGAGAAAATGCGTCATGCCTATGAAACAGAGACATATCGCTCTAAAGCCTATGTTAAGGCACAAGAAGTCATCCAAAATGAATTGATGTCCATTCGCTTTACGGCAAAAACCGTTGAGCGTTTGTGCGATGCGCTACGCGCTCAAATTGAAGAAGTGCGCTCCGTAGAGCGGCAAATTTTAAGCATTGTGGTCGATAAATGCGGCATGTCCCGCGAAGAATTTATTCGCCGCTTCCCAGGCCAAGAAACCAATCTGGAGTGGGCCCCTTCGCTACTAACACTGGGCTTACCCTATAACTCGATACTAGAGCGCAGCCTCCCCGCTATTTCTGAACAACAGCAAAAACTTATCGCAGTGCAAGCACGCGTTGTTTTACCTTTGAAAGATCTCAAAGAGGTCAACCGGCAAATGATTACCGGTGAAATGCGTGCTCGCAAAGCCAAGCGAGAAATGATTGAAGCCAATTTACGGCTCGTCATTTCTATCGCTAAAAAATATACCAATCGTGGCCTGCAATTTTTAGATTTGATCCAAGAAGGCAATATTGGCCTCATGAAAGCGGTGGATAAATTTGAATACCGTCGCGGCTATAAATTTTCCACCTATGCCACCTGGTGGATTCGCCAGGCTATTACCCGCTCTATTGCAGATCAAGCACGCTGTATTCGTATTCCGGTACATATGATCGAAACGATCAATAAAATGAACCGGATTTCACGACAAATTCTTCAAGCCACAGGCTTTGAGCCCGATGCAGCAACGCTGGCAGAAAAAATGGAAATGCCGGAAGAAAAAATCCGCAAAATCCTAAAAATTGCCAAAGAACCCATCTCAATGGAAACGCCCATTGGTGACGATGATGACTCCCATCTGGGCGACTTTATCGAAGACACCAATACGCTCTCCCCAGATGAAGCAGCCTTCCATTCCAGCATGCGCGAAGCTGTAAAAGACATGCTCGACTCCCTCATCTGGCGTAAAGCAAAAGTCTTACGCATGCGCTTTGGTATCGACATGAAATCAGACCGCACCCTACAACAAGTAGGGGAAGACATGGGCGTCACCAGAGAGCGCGTACGCCAAATTGAAGCCAAAGTAATGCGCGAACTCCAAAACCCCAGCCGCTCCGCAAAATTGGCTCCGTTTTTGGAATAAAGCAATAAGGCATTTTAGACATGCAACCGACCATTTTATGTTGCACGCCTAAAATGCCTAGCGTTTTTGCTACAGAAAACTATATTTGAAACACAACTTTGCAAATAAAAGCTAAAAATTACACTTTTTAATAGTTCTTGGGACCAATCTCAAAGAACTTTTTGTTAAACTATTCGACTTAACCGGGCTGTTAGCTCAGTTGGTTAGAGCAGAGGACTCATAATCCTTTGGTCGCAGGTTCGAGTCCTGCACGGCCCACCAAAAACAGCAAGGGTTTCAGGCATTTTGGTGCCTAGCCCTTTTTAACTTTGTGTAATTCCTGTGTAATCGTGCAAAAAAATAATAACGCACAGCACGGCTTATCCAATACACATTCTCTGTTCTTTGAAGTAATGCTTTCTCGTTTTGCGTAATGGCTTCATGCTTTTTTAACGCATTCTCCAGCGACTCCCTAACTCTACCGCGCCAAAATTCATACATGCCCAACCCCTAACTTTTTTAGCTCAACTATGAAGACAGAAAGCTTCCATATTTTCCGGGCTAGAGGTATGGTCTTACCGATTAGATGTTGAAGCAACGTAAGCGTTTGTTTGCCCAATCTACCTAATTTCTCATTTCATGCTATACCACGCGCCGCGCCCACTGCCGTGAGGCTCTAAATGTCCTCTTTCAACAAGAGCGCGAAAGTGTTGCTTCAAGGTGTTGCGATTGCTACCGGTGAGCCTGGTAGCCTCAGCCATCGTGACTCGTCCATGCTCGCGAGCGAACTCGACGATTTCTAAAGACAGCGCGGGCAGAGACGCCAGCACGATTTTCTCACGCTCGACTTTCTTCTTGAGCCGTCGTACCTGTTCGGCAAGCGAGCGGAGGAAGAATATCAGCCATGGCTGCCAGTTCGGCTTATCGCCGCGGATTGTCCCTTGTGTTTGGCGCAAGGCTAGATAGTAGCCTTCTTTGTTTGCCTCGATTACGCTTTCCAGTGAGCTATACGTCGTATAAGTATAGCCGGCCTGAAGCAGCAGCAAGGTTGTCAGCACGCGACTGAGCCGCCCATTTCCATCCTGGAATGGATGGATTTCCAGAAATACGACTACAAAAATGGAAATGATAAGCAGCGGATGCATGCGTGTTTTTTCGCGCTCGTCGTTGACCCACGATACCAATTCGGCCATCAGGCGTGGCGTGTCAAATGGCGTGGCTGTTTCAAAGATCACGCTGATCTGCTCGCCATTCTCGTCGAAAGCGGCAACGCTGTTGGAACTTGTTTTGTAGTGGCCTCGGTGCCGTTCGTCTTTCAGGCTGTGCCGTAAAAGGATTTGATGCAGTTGTTTGATATGATTTTCGTCGAATGAGATGTCTTGCCATGAACTAAACATCAAGTCCATTAGCTCTGCATACCCCGCCACTTCTTGCTCATCTCGCGTTTCGAATTTCTGAATAGCTAGATTCGATAGCAATCGTTCGACTTCCCGGTCAGAGAGCTTGCTGCCCTCGATGCGGGTTGATGAGCCAATACTCTCGATGGTTGCCACCCGTCGCAGAGACAACAACCGGTCTGGTGCAAGTGTACCCACGGCACACCATGCGCCTTTGAATTCATCGATCCGGGCAACCAGGCCCAAGACCTCCGGTGTGATCTGAAGGGTGTCAGTTTTGAACATGAACCAATCATACACCCATTTACACCCATTCACTACACGTGGCCCACTTTTCAGTGCAAATCAACATACCGAATACCGGGCAAATTGTATATGACCTGGCCTTGAATTCGAGGCAGGGTCATGCTCACTCTGATACCGCATTATTGAACTACAGGAACAAGCTCAATAGCTTGCATGATCATCTTATGAAAAGCCTGACCACCTGAAGCAGGAACTTTGGGCTACTCGGCCACCCATATCAGTAGTTTGAGTCGAGTGCCTCTGCGATTGCAAAACGCAAACGCCGCTCCCGCGCATGGCTTTTGTCCTAGCGCCTCTTGCACATGCTGCGAGAGGCCATCAATACCTCGTCAAGCGTCAAGAGAAGATGGGTATCACAATGTGCCATCTATCTGCATTTTGCCCCACAAGCTCCCTCCTTAAGTACACGATCAGGCGTTCCTGCCTGTGTGTGCCAACTGGCCCAGGTATGCCGCAAATCATGCCAGCGAAAGTCCTTGATATCTAACAAAAATTAAAAGTCAGCGGTACGCATGTTGGGGTTCCTTCGTCACCACCAACCTACCATTCTTTGCTTTTCTTGTGGTTGGTGGAGCTTGGTAAAGCCCTTTTACATATGCATCTCGGTAGGTTGGTGGTGACGAAGGAACCCCAACATGCAGGCCACTGCGTCTTTGATGTCTGTGAATAGCACATAAAAACAGTATGTGACTTCGTTCAACAGCACATATTTTCCCGTTATTTCCTCTATATTTTTAAGAGTGCTCTACTCTTTGATCTAACACAGCATATTTTTTATGCACGAAATAAGGCGCGTTGAATCATAAAATCCCCCAATAAACCGCTGCTTTTAAGTGCGCTTTCATAAAAAAATAGGGAGAGGAGAAATGATAGAATTGATACCAGCGGGCACCCGCCATTCTTCTGAAATACACGCTAATTCAGAAACAACAAATACTCAGTTGCCCTCAAATCAGCATACAAACCTACAAAATAGCAATCCAGAGATTAAAAAATGGTTACCACATTCACCAATACTTCAATCATTTGAGCGATTGCAGCAGAGTCAAAATCGATATTCCAGCAGTAGTGGAATGCAAATAGATCTCTCCAATATAGATCTATCGTCATATAACTCAAGGCCAACTTCCCATATTTCTACTCAAGAATCGCTCAATCAAGCTAATCAGGCTAGCGCTCCAAAATCAAAGGCTGAGCGTATTAAGAATGCACTTCCATGGATAAGTGCCACATTGGGTGTTGCAGGAATCATACAACTTGGCATTGCTCCTTCTGCTGCTGCTAATACGCTTCCACCATTAACCATTAGTGGGTTTTCATGCCTTATTGGAAGCGCATTAGCATGCTCCTATTACATTAAATAAATAAATCGATAATTGGAGAGAAAGAACAAAAATAACAGACTATTCAGCAAAAATTAAAAGCCTGCGGCCTGCGTGTTGGGGTTCATGCCTCACCACCAACCTACCAAGATGCATATATAAAAGGGTTCTATCAAATTCCATCAACCACAAGAAAAGCAAAGTACGGTAGGTTGGCGG
>JASSUF010000029.1:0-19219 GCA_031963365.1 Mycoavidus cysteinexigens | reverse complement strand
TCTGCAAGATGCTCTGATATGAAGCTAGATTGAACATGTAGCTCTATACGTAGCCTTTCTGCTTTTTGTAACAAGCCATCAGGATAAAGACTGACATGTGTTTCCAGCAAACCCTCTGGAGTAGGTTGTTCTTGTTCCCCTAAGCCTTCTTGTACTTTTGTGTTAAATAAAAAACGAAGGCTATGAAGATAAGCACATACCTCTTGCTCTATTTCAGGCGTCAGCCAGTCCTCTTTTCCTCTTCCCACAATACTGTTTTCTATGAGCGCATTCAATCTTAAAAGATGCTCAATAATGCTAATACTACTATCCAGCAAGCCTTTTATTGCAAGTAAGATTTTTTCTTGTTCTTGCGCTTCTTTCTCCGACCCCAAAAGACGGTGCTTTAAGCGGGTCACTTTATCTGGGTTTTTATAACTTTCTTGCAGGCTAGAAAAGGACGAGGCAAGCGAAGTGTGCTTTTCACGCAGCCCACTTAGACAATCACTGGAATGTTCAAAAAAGCGACTTACAACTAAAGCGGAGTCTATAGAAGTAACCATAAAAGGCCGTCCTTTGCGACTTAAAATAAGACGCATCCGAGGTTGGCTTTATATGCTCTTCTAATAAGAATAGAAACGAGGCGACACCTTATATTGGCGTTGTTACATAAATAGGCCAAATCTATCGTTGAGGTTAAGCGTTTTGAGAGATGAGTAGAGCAGATCAAAAATGCGCCGCAAACAAGCTCGAAAAGCCCCTTTATTGCGAGTTAGGGCTCTTTTTTGTTTTATACCCACTAAAAAGGAAAGAATCGTAGGTTGGTGGTGACGAAGGAACCCCAACATGCACACCACCGACTTCTAATCATCGCTTTTGACATGTATATGCAGGTTTTAAAAGGACTGTGGTCATCATGTTGGGGTTCCTTCGTCACCACCAACCTACCTTTTATTATAAATTGACGGGCAGGGCATATACCAACTTCTAAAAACGATAACCTATATGTACAAAAGTGATGACTGGGTTTAGTTTGACATGGGTTTGATAGCCTTTAATTGAGTCTCCAATACCATTGCCTTCAATACGTGAAGTAATCGTAGCAATAGCTTGAAGAGGCATATAGGATATAGATGCTCCTCCAAACCAGTGTTTGTGAAACTGATACATCAACCCTGCATTAAAGACCGGATTCCAGGTATTTTTGGCCGACATTGACATGGCTGCCGCGTCACCAAATGAGCCTTCGTACAGTGCATTATCAAAGTGTGCATTTTTAAACCATGAACGACTGAGTCCAATACCGGCATAGGGCCGCCATTGGCTGGTTTCATTAAGAAAGTAATATTTTAGTAGCAGCGCAGGGCTCCATTGTTGGACGGTACCCAGCTTGCCCATTTCACTCCATTTTCCAGCGCCATATACATTCAATTCTGGCGCAATGCCCAGCATGAATTCCCCTGCCCAATGGTCGTCAAGAAAGTAGGTTGCTGTTATACCTGCGCTATTGCTATGGGGAACGGCCACTTTACTGCCATCCAGTCCAAATACGGGCATGCGATTGGATTGAAGCAGGGCCCTTGGCTCAGCATCTTCCACTGAACTGCTAGTGCCTTGCGAGGCGAAGTGTAGCCAGCCTGCACTAAGCAAAAAACGGTTTGCTGGCTGGGCTTGCACTGTATAGGCACCTGTCCATAAAACGCATATCGCAATGATGGATTTCAACCTCATACATCTTTCCTTAAAAAGAAGTGAATAGATTGCTTGTAGTCACCAAGGCGCCCTCACTCTTTTCCTGTATATCAAAACCCACTTTCAATGCGCGCATAGGCGCTGTGGTTATGAATGGATTCGAAGTTCTCCGCATCTAAGGTATAGGCGAGAATGCGGGGGTCTTGATTTAGACGTACTGCTATATCACGCACTAGGTCTTCTACGAATTTTGGATTTTCATAGGCGCGCTCTGTAACAAACTTTTCGTCTGGACGCTTTAGCACGCCCCACAGTGCGCAGGAAGCCTCTTCTTCTGCGATGCTAACTAGTCTCTGAATCCAGGTTTGCAAGGAGGCGTCAGGGTCGCTGGAAGTGGAAGCGTCTGCACATAGTTGGGCTTTGATGTTTACGTGCGAGCGTTGGTTATGTGCACCGTATTTTGAGATTTTTTTCGAGCAGGGGCACAGGCTGGTGACAGGAACTTGAACTTGCAAGAAAAAGCGCAGCTCGGGTTTTTCTTTAGAGCTTGCCTCTTTATCGCTTGCTGTTTGCTCAACTTCACCTATGAGGGTGACATCGTAATCCAATACGCTTTCTACGCCAGAAACCGGCGCTGCCTTACGGATGAAATACGGGAAACTCACTTCGATGCGCCCTGCATAGGCTTCTAATTTGGTCAGCATGCGGGTGAGCATGTTTGCAAAGCTAGGCCAGTTTAGTGGGGCATTTTCTTCTTCTAGCAACTCGATAAAGCGCGACATATGTGCGCCTTTTTTATGAGCGGGTAAGGCCACGTCGAGATGAAAACAGCCAACGGTAGATTGCAATGCAGCGTGTTGTTTGTTTGGGTGCTCTGAGGCCGATACTTTTGTTGCACTACCTAGTGTGACGGGGTAGCGTACAGCTCTCACCCCCACTCGCCCGATTGCAATCTGGCGGCGGTCTTCGCTGCCTTGAACATCAGGCATAGGGGACGGTGGAGTGGTGATGGAGTTCATAAATTAGAAAGGTAACGAAAAAGGGGAAAAGTGATCTTTAAAATGTTCTCGAATCCTGCGTTCAATACCTGCAGCATCTAAGCCACACTCTGCAAGTTGTAGAACAGGATCGCCATGGTCAATAAAATGGTCAGGCAAGCCTAGCTGTAAAACGGGGCGCATTATATTGGCAGCTAAGAGGCTTTCTGTACATGCTGACCCTGCTCCTCCCATAATACTGCCCTCTTCAATTGTTACTACTAGGTCATGCGAGCTGGCCATTTTGTGAAGCATCGCTTCATCTAAAGGTTTAACAAAACGCATATTTACTACGCTTGCATCGAGGGCCTGAGCAGCTTCGAGACTAGCTTTTAAGGGGGCACCGAAAGCAAAAATAACTATGCGCGGCCCATTAATGGCTAAATCTTGCGCGCCTTCTTGTTGCGTGGAAGACCGCCGCAGCTCAGCCATACCGATCGGCAAAATAGGAAGCGCGGCAGCTTGCTCAGCCAACCGATTATTATCGTACTTGGAGTGCGCATTATTCTGCAAGAATGCCGGTACGCGGCCCGGCCCTTTTCCTCGCGGATAGCGCACTGCAACTGGGCCAGTGTGCTGTAAGGCCGTTTCTAACATTTGCCAGCATTCCTGCTCATCGGAAGCTGCCATGATGACCATATTTGGAATACAGCGCAAATATACGAGATCATAAGCTCCCGTGTGCGTGGCGCCATCTGCGCCTACTAAGCCTGCTCGATCCAGAGCAAAAACAACATGTAAATTTTGCAGTGCAATATCATGAATGAGCTGATCATACCCGCGTTGTAAAAAGGTAGAGTAAATCGCAACTATAGGGCGCATTCCTTCAGCAGCCATCCCACCCGCAAGCGTAATAGCATGCTGCTCTGCAATACCCACATCGTAATAGCGTTTTGGGAAACGTTTTTCAAATTCAACCATTCCTGAGCCTTCTCGCATCGCTGGCGTAATACCAACAACACGCGCATCGCGCTGTGCTGCATTGCATAACCATGCGCCGAATATTTGCGTATACGTACTTGGTGTAGAAGCACTGGCAAGCGTAGGCTCAATACCGACAGCAGGGTCAAAGCGGCCTGGACCATGGTAGAGGATGGGGTCTGCTTCCGCTAATTTATAGCCATGCCCTTTTTTGGTAATGATATGGAGAAATTGCGGCCCTTTTAGATTTTTTAAATTCTGCAAAGTTGGAATTAAAGAGTCGAGGTCGTGTCCATCTATAGGCCCGATATAGTTCAGGCCAAACTCTTCAAATAAAGTCGCTGGCACAAACATGCCTTTTGCATGCTCTTCCATACGCTTCACAAAACGTAAGACAGGGGGAGCACATCTCAATACTTTCTCAACCCCTTGCCTGGTTTTGGCATATAAACTTCCTGATAGCAGCCGGGCCAGATAACGGTTCAGTGCGCCTACTGGGGGTGATATCGACATTTCATTGTCGTTTAATACGATGATTAAAGGTACATCGTCACACACCCCCGCATGATTCATCGCCTCAAATGCCATGCCTGCCGTCATGGCTCCATCCCCAATTACGGCTAATGCATAGCGCGCTTGCCCTTGTAGTTGGCTAGCAAGGGCCATGCCCAATGCAGCGGAAATAGAGGTGCTTGAATGCCCTGCACCAAATGCATCATATACAGATTCACAGCGCCTGGGGAAGCCTGATATCCCCTCTTGTTGGCGCAATGTGGACATCGCTTCGCGGCGACCTGTGAGGATTTTATGCGCATAGGTTTGATGACCTACATCCCAGACAATACGATCCCATGGAGTATTAAAGACATAATGCAATGCAACGGTTAGCTCAACCGTACCCAAGCTTGAAGACAGATGCCCTCCCGTGCGGGAAACACTGTCTAAAATAAAGCGATGTAATTCATCCACTACCTTAGACAAAGCTTCTCTAGGCAAAGCGCGCAATGCAGCTGGCTCATCGAGGGTTTGCAAAATGTCGTACATGAATACTCCGGGGAAAATGGCCAAATTAAGAAACGCGTTCTACTACCCAATCTGCTAATTGCCTAAGCCGTAGGGCAGGCGGACCTAGGCCATCGAGCGCAGACTGAGCTTGCGCTCTAAGCTCTTGCGCCAAAGTTTGTGCAGCACTAAGACCTAACATTGATACATAGGTAGGTTTTGCTTGTAGGGCATCTTTACCAGGGGTTTTACCCAAGGTAGATGCCAGTGCGGTAGCATCGAGCACATCATCTACTACCTGGAATGCGAGGCCTACTGCACGCGCATAAGTACGCAAAGCTATTTCTAATTCAGGTGTAAGAGCGAAAGTAGTGCAAGCGCCCATACGCACCGCCGCCTCAATGAGCGCGCCTGTTTTCAGCCGATGCATCGTCTCGAGCTGCTCGCGGGACAAAGTAGACCCTACACTATCTAAATCTAAGGCCTGCCCTCCTGCCATTCCCAAAGAGCCACTGGCTTGCGCCAGCTCGCTCATCCATAGAACTTGATCATGCACACTGGGTATGTCAAGCGCACCAGATGCGGTATGCAGCGGTTCGGTAGAGACGGTAGAGCTGCCTTGCGTTAGGACAAAAAAAGCTTGAGCTTGTAGTGCATCGCCAGCTAAAAGTGCGGTTGCTACGCCATATTTTCGATGTACAGTGGGCTGCCCTCGCCTCCATGCATCATTATCCATTTCAGGCAAATCATCATGCACAAGTGAGTATGCATGGATCAGTTCAAGAGCAACAGCAGGGATGTCGAGTATGTGCGGCTCTACACCTACTAACTCTCCTGCTGCATGACAAAGCAAAGGCCGTACACGTTTACCCCCTCCTAAAACGGCATACCGCATCGCTTCATGAAGATGAGTAGGCAATGCTGTAGCTTCTGGCAGAGCACGCTCTAGCGCAATTTCTGTACGCGAGCGAATTGCTTGCATCCATTCGGTAAAATCTACAGATTCATGCATCTCCAGCCGCATCCTGTGTTGACCAAGGTTTCAAATTGCCCTCTTCCCCTCCGTCCAATATGCGCACTTGCTGCTCCACGTGCTCTAACTGCTTTTGGCAGTACGATACCAAAGCTACCCCTCGCTGATAAGCAAGCAGCGATTCTTCGAGTTGTAGATTGCCCCCTTCCATTTTGGACACCAAAGTTTCCAGCTCTTCGAGGGCAGCTTCGTAGGTGGTCGGCAAATCGGCTAACTCAGTTTGAGCAGAGACTTCTTCTTGCTGTGGTTTCACAGTCTAGCGTCCTTGTAGGGTGTTTTGAATAGGTCAGTGGTGTGCATGTTGGGGTTCCTTCGTCACCCCAACCTACCGTCCTTTGCTTTTTTGTGGTTGGCGGAGTTTGATAGAACCCTTTTACATATGCATCTTGGTAGGTTGGGGTGACGAAGGAACCCCAACACGCGCACCACAGTCCTTTTAAATACCTGCGTAACATCATTAATTAATGCGCTTGCCCCCAATTCTTCCCTACTCCTACTTCAGCGAGTAGAGGAACTTTGAATTGCGCAACGCTGCTCATAAGTCTAGGGAGTGCTTCTTGCACTTCACTTAATTCTTCATCGGGGACTTCAAGAACCAGTTCATCATGCACTTGCATGATGAGTTTTGTGCGGCGCTTTGTCGGCGAATCGCTCGCTCCTGTAATCCAATTTTGCACCGCAATCATCGAAAGTTTAATGAGATCGGCGGCAGTGCCCTGCATGGGCGCGTTAATAGCGGCACGCTCAGCGGCTTGGCGGCGAGGACCGCTTCCCCCATGAATATCGGGTAACCATAAACGACGGCCAAATGCGGTTTCTACATACCCATTTTGTTTCGCTTTTTCACGCGTGCGCTCCATATACTCTGCGACTCCAGGGTAGCGCATAAAATAACGGTCGATATATAAGCGCGCAGCATCTCGGGTAATACTTAAAGCAGACGCTAAGCCAAAAGCGCTCATGCCATAAATCAGCCCAAAATTAATAACTTTTGCTACACGTCGCTGCTCGCTAGAAATATCCTGAGGCGCCATGCTAAAAATTTCAGCTGCCGTGGCACGATGCACATCCTCTTCTTGCTTAAAAGCATGCAACAATTGCGCATCCTCGCATAAATGCGCCAAGATGCGTAGCTCAATTTGAGAATAATCCGCCGATACGATTTGGCAGCCTGGCGGCGCAATAAAAGCTTCGCGGATACGACGCCCTTGCGCATTACGTATGGGAATGTTTTGCAAATTGGGGTCGTTGGATGCAAGCCGCCCTGTCACAGCTACTGCCTGTGCATAATTCGTATGTACGCGCCCTGTTTGTGCATTCACCATCCTGGGCAATTTATCGACATAGGTCGATTTCAATTTAGCTATCGAACGGTATTCCAGCAGCAATTTGGGAAGGGGATAATCTTCTGCAAGCTTGGATAGCACTTCTTCATCAGTAGACGGCGTGCCGCCAGGGGTTTTTTTGATAACAGGGAGACCAAGCTTCTCGAAAAAGATCGCACCGATCTGTTTGGGGGAATTTAAATTAAATCGCTCCCCCGCCGTGTCATACGCTTGCATCTCAAGCGATAAAAGCTGCGTGGCCATCTCCGCACTTTGCACAGCTAGCAATTCCGTATCGATCAGTACCCCTGTGCGTTCCATCTGGTAAAGCACACGCGCAGTAGGTAGTTCAATATTTTGATAGAGATGATCAAACTCTGGGTTCTCTGCTATTTGCGGATAAAGCGTCTGGTGCACACGAAGGGTAAGGTCTGCATCTTCTGCTCCGTACTCTGCTGCTTCTTTAAAAGGAGCTTGATCAAAGCTAATTTGTTTGGCCCCTTTACCGCATAGATCCTCATAAGAAATCGTCTCTAGGCCCAGATGGCGCAATGCCAAATTGCCCAAGTCATGCTTGCGATGCGCTTCAAGGACATAAGACTCAAGTAAGGTATCGTATTGGACTCCTGCAAGCTCAATCCCGCAGTTTGCTAATACATGTTCATCGTATTTTAAGTGTTGCCCTACTTTTTTATGCGCAGGGTTAGTAAGCCAAGGCCGTAGACGATCCAATACTTCTTCAATAGGTAACTGCTGTGGCGCATCTGGGCCACGATGCATAAGTGGAATATACGCTGCGCGGCCGGGTTCAACGCAAAGCGAGAGGCCAACCAATTTGGCAGAAAACGGATCGAGTGAAGTGGTTTCGGTATCTAGCGCAGTAAGAGGTGCAGCCTTAATAATGGCTAGCCAAACATCTAACTGTGCCCAAGTCAGCACCACATCATAGTGGGTTTCTTCTTTCTTTAGAGGAAGCGCTATGGCAGGCGTTTTTTCCGCATCCTTTGAGTCGTTTTGCGCTTCTAATAAGGAGTGAGCGCTCTGTCCACTAGAAGAGGCGTTGGCCTTCAAGCTTGATAATTCCCGCCTAAAGCCATGCTTTTCATAGAGCACCTGTAATTGGGCAACGGATTCAGGTTCAATGAGCAAAGAACGCTCAAATGAGTCATAAGGGGGTAAGAGTTCACAATCTGTTCGAATAGTCAGCAGGGTTCTAGCTGTGTCTAAAAAGTCGATAGCACCGCGTAAGTTTTCGCCCACTACCCCTTTTATTTGGTGCGCCTCTTCAACTAGTTTATCCAGCGTTTCATATTCATTGAGCCACTTCAGCGCTGTTTTAGGGCCGCATTTGGGCACACCAGGTATATTGTCTGAGGCATCTCCTATTAATGCCAAGTAGTCCACGATACGCTCAGGGGCTATACCCCACTTCTCCATCACGCCTGCTCGATCCAATATCTCCTGGCTCATTGTATTAGTCAGGCTGATCCGATCACTCACCAGCTGCGCGAAATCCTTATCCCCCGACGCAATCACCACGTTCATGCCACGTGCTTCAGCTTGGCGCGCAAGCGTTCCGATAATGTCATCCGCTTCTACCTCGCCCGACATTAAGACAGGCCATCCCAGCGCACGCACCATCTCGTGGATGGGCGGGATCTGCGCCACTAAATCAGGGGGGGTAGCACGACGCTGCGCTTTATAAGGCGCGTACATCTTTTTCCGAAAGGTCTGACCACTAGAATCAAAGATGCAGGCGCTATACTTTAAATCCTTTGAACACAGCGCTTCTAGGCTTAATTCCTGGGAATTTTTAATGCTGTTTTGCGTGGATGGATCTACGTTTTTTTCTGCAAGCGAAGAGGTTTTTTTGTGGGTGGCTTCTATCTGCTCACACACCTCCCGACGCAAACGCCGCAACATCGTGACCATGCCATAGATTGCACCTGTAGGCTCGCCAGTCGGGCCACGTAAATCAGGCATGGCGTGATAAGCGCGGTATAAAAAACTAGATCCGTCGACCAAAAGCAGTGTATGCCCTTCGCAAGCAGCGTGTTGCGCCATAAAAACTACTCTACAAAAATAAAAATGAATGAACGAAAAGTAATTCCCCGCCTGCGTGAACTCGATAATGAAGAGCGTGCAACTGCCAAGAAAGCGCGAACTTCATGGCAAATGTTTACGATTATGGCAGAGTTTATTGAAGCTGCTGAGTTGCTCTCAGAGTTGCGTCCAGCAGTAAGTATTTACGGGTCTGCGCGCCTTAAAGCCACATCGAAATACTGCAAATTAGCCACGCAAATCGGTCGAAAATTTTCTGATGCGGGCTTTGCCGTTATCTCAGGAGGTGGCCCAGGAATTATGCAGGCGGCCAATAAAGGGGCATTTGCAGGTAAATCTCCTTCTGTTGGACTCAATATTGAGCTTCCCCATGAAAAGCATAACAATGCTTTTCAAGATATTTCTTTGCGCTTTAGACATTTCTTCACACGCAAAGTCACTTTTATGAAGAATTCGGATGCGGTCGTCGTGATGCCAGGTGGATTTGGCACGCTCGATGAACTCGCCGAAGTGTTAACCCTGATGCAAACCGAAAAAGCACGACCGGTTCCCATCATTTTAGTAGGTGCTTCTTTTTGGGAAGGATTACTGGGTTGGTTTAAAACTAGCCTTTTGTCGCTGGGAGTGATTAACCCACAAGATCTAGATTTGCTCCAAGTCGTTGATGACCCAGAGGAAGTCCTTCAAGCCGTTTTGCGTTTTTACGAAGGCCGCGAACTCCCCGATGATGCAGATAAAAGCGTGTTGCAGCCGAAAAGACAGGAAAAATTAATGATTTGAAGGGCACTTTATACAGGGAAGTTTCTGTGCCACGCTGATCTATGATTATAGGAGTTGAAGTTTTAATCAAAAACCTCAGCCTCTATAAATGTAGATGCGGCTTCTCTGGAGCCCACTTCTATCGGCGCGCCATCTAAAGGCCAAGCGATCTTTAAATCCGGATCATCCCATCGAATACAGCGCGTATGCGCTGGTTCATAGTATTGCGTGGTCTTATAAGCACACTCTACTTGATCCGAACACGCTAAAAAACCATGCGCGAAACCTGGAGGAATCCAGAGTTGGCGATGATTTTCAGCAGATAAATGTATGCCCAGCGCATGTCCAAAATTAGCAGAACTGCGTCGCAAATCAACCACTACATCAAAAATTTCTCCACGCAAAACACGTACCAACTTGCCTTGTGGATTATGAAGTTGATAATGCAAACCCCGTACCACGTTTTTATTTGACCTGGATTGATTATCCTGCACAAAACGCACAGGAAACTCAAAAGCAGCGGTATGCGGGGATTGCGCATACGCTACACGCAATGCCTCATTAAAGACTTTTTCATTGAAACTTTCAAAAAAAAAGCCACGCGCATCATGGAATACGGTGGGCTCAATAAGTTTTACTTCGGGGAAAATGGTAGGTAAGACTTTCAAACGTGCATTCATGTATTTCCCATCACAAAGCGTATATTGCGATCCAAAAAGCAGGCAAACCAGTAGGTTTTTAATAATCAGAAATCAAGGTGTCGGCAAGTGCAGTATTTTTGCTATATAGGGCAATATTGTTACCAAGACGGGAATCATAACCCCTAAACGGACGGTTAGTTGCAGACTCATTTTGTCAAATCGGGCATCTACTGCGTCAAATCGAGCATCTACTCGGGCGTCTACTGCGTCAAATCGGGCATCTACTTTGCCAAACTTTGCATCCATGTCTTTGCGCAAATCTCCGATCTTTGCATCCATGTCTTTACGCAAATCTCCGATTTCATGGCGCAGGCTTGTCTCCATTTTTTCTATCGCATTCTGCAGCCCAGATTTCGTTTTTTCTACTTTATTGCGAATATCAGTTTCCATTTTTTCCATGTCATACTGAATGGCCTTTTCGATACCATGCACATCGTTTTTTGTAGCGTGCTCCACTACATCATGCGATTTACGTATCACAGCAGAAAATGCTCTGGCCTGTTTGTCAGGTACACCCGCCTCTTTTAGTGTCTCAAAAAATTCTAAGGTATCCAATGCAACTGCGCTCATGTGTACTCTCCTTGTCTACATGGCTTGCATATTTAACGCAAGCTCTAGCGCTTGCCAACTAGCCAAACAGCCATTCACATTGCATTTGATAAGAAACAAATAGTAAATATCCGAAGTGTATAGATAGACTCTACATAGATATAGGTTTGCACCCTAAGCAACCTTAAAAATTCAAACCTTGCGCTAACCACGTCTCGTTTTCCAAATACCATCGTACCGTTTTTTCTAATCCACTCTCAAAGCTTTCAATCGGCTGCCAACCTAATTCTTTGCGTATTTTTCGCGCATCGATTGCATAACGTCGATCATGGCCTCGGTCTTCGGCATATGTAATTTGCTCCGTGTAGGAGTTCCCATCTGACCTAGGCCGTATACGGTCTAATAATTCGCATAATGCATGGACCAGCCTCACATTGGTTTCTGGATGATTGGCGCCGACATTGTATGTCTGCCCCGCCACACCGCGCTCTAACACGGCTTCAATCGCACTGCAGTGATCTTGTACATATAACCAATCACGTACATGCAGCCCATCGCCATATAACCATATGGGCTGCCCAGCAATTGCACGAGCGATAGTAAGCGGGATGAGTTTTTCAGGAAATTGAAAAGGGCCAAAATTATTACACGCATGCATAATGACCGTAGGTAAGCCATACGTTTGATAATAGGCTCGCACCAGATGGTCCGCACTGGCTTTACTGGCTGCATACGGATTATTCGGCGCATAGGGTGTGGTTTCAGAAAAAGGAGGATCATCTGGATCCAGAGATCCATACACCTCATCAGTTGAAATATGCACAAAGCGAAAAGCGTCGCGCGCTAATGCGGGTAGGGCTTGCCAATATTGCCGTACTTTCTCCAGCAAAACTGCTGTACCCATTACATTCTCATGGATACTCTCTAAAGGATGTGAAATTGAGCGATCCACATGACTTTGCGCCGCACAGTGGACAATGGCACGGGGTTGATGACGCGTCAACAAGGCTTCCATCACGGCAGCATCTGCTATATCTGCCTGTATAAAAATATGTTGTGCACTAGTAGGTAAAAAACGTAATGCAGCAAGGCTAGAAGAGTAGGCGAGCTTGTCGACATTAACGAAGGTTTCTCTTACTTCATGCTGCGAAGCCTGTAAACGATGCAGCAAAAAATTGGCGCCGATAAAACCAGCACCACCAGTAACTAAAAGCATGACATTTCCAATGGCTAGTAAATTAAAAGTTATTATTAACTGATGTTACGCAGGTATTCGAAAAGATTGTGGTTTGCATGTTGGGGTTCGTACCTCACCCCAACCTACCAAGAGGCATATGTAAAAGGGTTCTATCAAACTCAACCAACCACAAAAAAAGGCAAAGAACTGTAGGTTGGTGGTGACGAAGGAACCCCAACATGCAAGCCACTGCATTCCTTGATGCCCAGCTTACAAAATCCCAAAAACAAAGATTAAAAGTCAGCGGTATGCATGTTGGGGTTCGTGCCTCACCACCAACCTACAAACAGCGCTATTTTGGAGCAATCTTGCATTACGATCTTATCCACTTCTCTATAAGGCAAGATTATTAGATACTAATAATCCTAAAAAAGCACTTTTTGATTATCAAAGGCATTTTTGGGCGATTGAGGACATGCCCTAGGATTTTTTTACAGATTCTCAGCCACTTTTCAGAGATTGCTTACGGCCTTTCAAAAAGGCCCTTATCTATCATTCGTGTTGTTGTACATGCTTAGGACATATCTTCAATAATTTAAAGAGGAGAGCATGCCCTAATCCCTGCTTTGTCGACTACTAGTTTTAGAGGAAGACCAGCAGTTTCACAGAGATTTCAAAGCTATGACCTCCACACTCGCATGTACAGCAGACCATTCCTCACCCTCTTTGGTACCGCTTGCATTTGGAGATATCCAAGGTTGCCGTAGTGCTTTGCACGCTTTGCTGGAAAAAGCACAACCTAGTGCGCAAACCCCTTTGTGGTTTGTGGGCGATATCATCAACCGAGGGGTAGATTCACTGGGTACTTTGCGCGATGTGATGGCCTTTGGCGCACGTGCTACCACTGTTTTGGGAAACCATGAGCTACATTTACTTGCGGTAGCTGCAGGGGTACGCACCATCCAGAAAGGGGATACCGTAACGGATATTTTGAAAGCGCCTGATGCGCCTGATCTAATTAATTGGTTACGCCATCGGCCTCTCGTGCACTACGAGCACGGCTGGCTAATGGTACATGCAGGTGTGCTACCGCAATGGGATATTACGCACACGCTCGAATACGCGCATGAGCTAGAAACAGCACTACGCGGACCACAATGGAGAGAATGCCTTTTACATTTAAATACGCCCTCCTTTGGGGCATCGCACAGTACATGGAACCATGCGCTTAAAGGCTATGAACGCCTACGCGTTATAGCCAATGTATTCACAAAAATGCGTTTTTGCTATGTGTATGGTGATCGAGAGGGGCAGATGGAGTTAGATGCGAAATGGGCAAAAGGCCCTCTTCATAGAGCCCCTGAAAACGCGTGTGCTTGGTTTGATATGCCTAATCGCGCTACAGCTGATACCCCCATTGTTTTTGGGCACTGGGCATCTCTTGGTTTACTCATGCGTGATAGGGTCTGTGGCTTAGATACAGGCTGTATTTGGGGAGGCGAGTTAAGCGCTGCAAGCTTGCATACACAACCTGAACAACGCTCCATTTTTCAAGTTAGCTGCGCACCTATAGCAGAGTGATGTGCCCCTGCTGTTTCAGCTTAACTTACATTTTTAAACATTATGCATATAAGGTAAGGTCTATACCATTCCCTCGTATTTGCACCCGATCACTTGAAGGATACTGTGTAAAAACTGCTTTGGTCTTTTCTAAAAATTTGAATTTTTCTAAGAAAATTTCCACAATTTACAAAAAGAATTCCTATTTAATTATCACCTGCCAAAAGGCCGTTCTACTCTAGTACATAATAATCAAAAATATTGCATGAGTATTGCAAGGCCATTTTTGGAGGTCATAGTGAACCTTATTACCATTTCAATAAAAAATATGCCTCCCGTACAGTCTTCCTATCTGTCTCTATCCAGTCTTTTCTATTCGTTAAAAAATAGTTTGCGGGATAATTTTGTGTCTTCTCCTGAAAATATAGCTGCCACCTATACGACCACTACGTCCTCCGCAGCCAAGCAAACGGTAAAAGATATTCTATTTGCATTAGAACAATCTAGGCACCATTCAAGCATGCCTATTGACTATAGCAATGCACTTCCCCAACTCAGATCTGCTCTGGCTACCTCGAATATAAATAACCAAGCGATCACCGACGCATTGATCGAGCTCGCTGCGCACTTCCCCTATATTATGTCTGCGCCCACAGAGGTACGCGACATACTCTGGGAGTTGTTGAGCGAAAATATGGATAAAGTCCAGGAAGGCAGCAAGGGCTATCTATGGACACACATTGCAATATATTTGGAAATATTCTTCTTTGATAAAGAGCTACATATAGCTTCGAATGCCACACATCCACTATATGCACAGCTTTGCGAGAAAAATTGGACCATCCTTCAATACATTAATAGTCTTTTAGAAAAAAAAGACTCTGCACGCAGTCCAGAGAAAAATAAAATACAAATAGATGCCGAAAGCAATATTTTGATGCAGACATTGGGTTACTTAAAATGCGAGCATCATCCCAGTAGTATGGAGCGGCAAATCTCGGGTATGCGCAAAAAAATAGTGGCACTGATCTCCAAGAGTAATCTTGCCATTGGCTATGCGTCCAATGAACTCGTTCAATCGTTTCATTCTGTCAGCTCAAGTGCGCAGCCTAAACCCTGGATCCGCGCATTACATTTTTATCGCGCCTGTTCTGTAGCTGGCGACAATTTGACGCCACAACGCAAAGCGTTAGCAAAATTAATTGGTCATAATCAGCAGATACCTAAGCATTTGCTTAGACCTTGGCTTGAAGAAATTAAGCCAGATATCGCTATACTGGGCTGTGACATCATCAATAGACTGCTTCTAGAGATAGTGCAATCTCAATCTCGAGTAGAAACGCTGGATTACTCCTGGGGCCACCACGCTATTCCATTACCGCCCACTATATTTTTTTAGGCAGTGCAATCCCTCTTTTTATAGTCGGCGAAGGGTAGAATGGCGGTTTTTTTGAGTTCTTTTATGCTCTCTTCTACCCAAGAACTGATTGCTGAGCTTAAAGCGGGGAGGATGATCATCCTCGCGGATGATGAGGGGCGCGAAAATGAAGGCGATCTGCTAATAGCTGCAGACTTCGTTACGCCTGAAGCCATTAATTTTATGGCACGCTTTGGCTGTGGTTTAGTATGCCTTACTCTGACTCAAGAACGGTGTCGCCAGCTTAACTTACCTCTTATGGCGCAAAACAATAGCGCCCGTTATGGAACGGCTTTTACCGTCAGTATCGAAGCCGCACAAGGGATTTCAACTGGAATCTCCGCAGCAGATCGCGCTCGTACTGTACAAGCAGCAGTAGCCTCTAATGCGTGCGCAGAAGATTTAGCACAACCAGGCCATATATTCCCTGTAATGGCTCAACCAGGAGGGGTACTCGTACGAGCTGGTCATACAGAAGCAGGTTGTGATCTGACCTCTCTAGCCGGCCTCACTCCCGCAGCCGTTATCTGTGAAGTAATGAATCCTGACGGCACTATGGCCCGCTTGCCCGACTTAATGGAATTTGCAGCTACGCATAAACTCAAGTTAGGTACCGTTGCGGATCTCATTCAATATCGAAGCCAAACAGAATCCATCATTGATCGCGTTGCACAGCGCACACTGAATACGCCCTATGGATCATTTCGTACGGTCTTGTATACAGACCGCTCTAGTAACAATTTGCATTTGGCATTGATCAAAGGCGAACCTAAGCCTGATGAGGAAACGGTTGTACGGGTACACGAACCCACTTCGATTCTAGATTGCCTAGAAACCAACCTTCCTGTGCGTTCTTGGTCTCTAGCTGCTGCATTGCAGCATATTGCACAGAGCCCGCACGCTGGAGTAGCCGTTCTACTGAACTGCAATAGTCCACAAAATACATTGATGGAGACCTATATTGCTCTGGATAATCCTGATAAAACAGAGCAACTTCGGCATCGCCCCATCGACTTCAAGACCTACGGAATAGGCGCGCAAATTCTGCGTGATCTCCATGTACGCAAAATGCGTATACTCTCCAGCCCCAGAAAATTGGGAGGGCTAGCGGCCTATGGGCTGGAAGTGACGGAATTCACGCCTCTGCACGGTGAAGAGAACTGACTGGTCTACCTAGGGCATGCCCTCAATCGCCCAAAAGGGCCCCTCCTTGCGGTCGTGTAGCAAAAGGCTCCCGCACTATGATGATTAGACTCAGAGAAAGTGAGAGTGGGCTTCAGAACAAACCTTGGGAAATAGCTTGGCTGCTATTTTCTCTTTCTTTTAACTAATTCAAATAAATAGGCATAGCATGAATACCGGAAATGATTTTCCTCAATTAGATGGCGAAGGACTACGCATTGGCATCGTCCAATCTCGCTTTAATGAAACAATTACCAATGGCATTACAGATGCATGCACCGAAGAACTCGAAGCGCTCGGTTTAGCCACAGAAGATATTTTGCTCATCACGGTTCCAGGTTGTCTAGAAATCCCTCTCGCGCTGCAAAAATTAGCTCAAACTGAACAATTTGATGCGCTTGTTGCACTAGGCGCTGTAGTGCGGGGAGATACGTATCATTTCGAGGTCGTATCCAATGAAAGCGCTTCAGGGCTTACACGTGTAGGGTTAGATTTCGAAATTCCTATACTGAATGGTATTTTAACTACCGACACCCTGGAACAGGCCAACATACGTATCTCCGAAAAAGGACGCTATGCCGCACGGGCTGCAGTAGAAATGGCGAATATGTGTGTCACGCTTGAAGCGCTATCACCGATTGGAGATGAGTCATGAAAAGCGCACGTCATCAGGCACGTGCATGCGCCGTACAGGGAATATATCAATGGCTAGTCTCGGGAGATTCTCCTGAGAATATTGAGCAACATGCACAAGATGAAGTCAATTTCGACAAAATTGATAAGGATTATTTTAAAACCTTGCTCCATGCCGTTCTCAAAGATATCTCATCATTGACCGATCAACTCCTCCCTTTTTTGGATCGTCCTCTGACAGAGCTCTCTCCTGTAGAGCATGCTATTTTGCTAATTTGCATCTATGAACTCGCGAAACAAGATGACATTCCTTACCGTGTAGTCATCAACGAAGGGGTGGAGCTTGCCAAAACATTTGGCAGCGTAGATGGATATAAATATGTAAATGGCGTTCTTAATAAAGCAGCACTACGCTTACGCGCACAGGAGACTAAAGAAGCACCACGGCGCCCCGTAAGTAAAGGACCTAATCGTCATACAGCATAATGCCCGTTTTTGGTACTTACCATTTTAAAAGCCCCTGTTCTAAAAATAGCAGGGGCTTTTTTTTATTTTAATAATTCGTAATATCATCCACCATTGCGCCATGACCCATAATTTACCTACGTTTTCTTGTTCAAAATTACGTGCACCACCATAACATACCATTATAAAAATGAAAGAATATTTGCCTATAATTGAAAAATTCTTTCATTAATTAATTAATTTAATGGATATGATATGAATATAGACTCCATCGCATCAATGGGATTAAAAATAAAACATGCAAGTCACGCATTTACAGAAAAACTGCCCACTCTAAATTTTCATAGAACCCAGCCAGAACAGCAAGAGGTTATTCTAGAGGAAGTCATTTCCAGACCAGGGTATGATCAACACGGAAGAGTATTACGTAAAAAAATTGATGATTCCAAAAGAAAATTAGAAAACATAAGAAATGCACTAGATAGAAATAAAATAAAAAATGTGCTTTTCAAAAAAGAGAGTGAAGGGGTAAGAAGCAGCATACAGTCATCATTAGTGCTTATCAATGAGATTGCAAAAATTATAGATGGCCATAGCCATGTGAGCGCAAGAAATAATCGGCAAACGTTAGAATTTATTATAGGCGAAATGAGTGAAAGTATTATAAATATCAATATTGATGAAGAGATAGATTATTCTACATTGAATAAGCTATCCACTGTTTTCACTGCATTTTCCGTAGCTATTTGGACTTATTTAGTAAACACAAATATTTTACCTACTGATAACTTTGCTGGCAAATCTATACCATTTTTTCTAAATTTATTACCGCTGGCAACTCAAATCATACAGTTTACTGCTATAAATATGTTCAAATTGAAAAATGGAGATGCCTCTGCGATAGTAAAAATTTATCAATCATTGCTCCCAGCGCTGACAGATATAAAAGAACTTCTCTATGAAGAAGAAATTAATACTACATTAGCTGCATTACAGCGCAACTCTGAATCGATCATGGCTTTGCAACTAGAACATCAAAAAATAGAACAAGGCAAAGACAATGATCTACTAGCGGCATTGAAGAATTTTTCCGAGCATCGCCCTAGTGAGGAGGAAGTACTGCAAAGTAAAATTATGGATGAAGCATCAGAAAATGTTCTTTTAAGGCATCAAATAATCAAAGCACTATTTCAAAAAGGTGAAAATATAAAAGACCTATATAAAGTATTTGATAGCTATCGTCAGAAAAAATACCCTCATCCAGATCTGTCTTGCAGCACAGCAAGTAGTTCTTTTACCGTCCTCACAGTCTGAAAGATTGAATAGAACTCCACCAACCACAAAAAGCATGGTAGGTTGGAGTTAAGCACGAACCCCAACATGCAACCACAGTCTTTTGAATACATGCGTAACATCCGTGAATAAGAAATTTTATTCTACAACCCAACCATACTCCTTAGAGTAAGGCATAAGAAAAAACTTAAAACCGCTAAAGATTCTATAAAATTTCTCTATATAAAGACTATGGTGGAAGCCACTCAATGCAGCACTCCTGCTATATAACAGCACACCATCCTAAAAAATAATGCGCATTAAGATTTTTCTGGGGGACTGTGAACCAATTTCTCAGCTATGATTAACTGATGTTACGCAGGTATTCAAAAAGCCCATGGTATGCATGTTGGGGTTCGTACCTCACCACCAACCTACCGAGATGCATATATAA
>JASSUF010000028.1:0-19316 GCA_031963365.1 Mycoavidus cysteinexigens | reverse complement strand
ACCATAAAACTTGAATCATAAGCTAATCTACGGTTTTATAATGAGGTGGCCCTGGTAAGATTCATTAGACTTCTTTCGAAACAGAGTAGGTAGGTTGGTGGTGACGAAGGAACCCCAACATGTGTACCGCTGACTTTTTTGCCTTTAGATAATCGTATGCTGGTCATCAAGAACACCCCGGCGTGCATGTTGGGGTTCCTTCGTCACCACCAACCTACCGTTTATCCAGCATTGGCTGGAGGAAATGACGCCGCCACAGGGTTTCGAAAGAGATCTGTATTCTAAAAAGAATAACGTCCCCAGGCTAGCACAGTGGTTCCCTTGCTGACCGAGCCTAGACGGGGAAGTATCGCAGCCATAAGCGAGGCACGATGCACTTTAGCGCTAACGATGGGCAAAATGATAGGAAAAGGCACGTAATGCAGGATATCTTCACGCGCAGTCACGGCAACCGTAAACCCTGCGCCTAAAGAGAGTACTCCACCAATAGGAGAGGTGAACCACTGACGCGCATAGCCTGCGATGGGTTCTATCTTTTTATGCGAATCCCAAAAGGCAAATGCATAGAGCAAATCTTCATGTCCATTCTCATCAACCCAGCGTCGGCCTGCTCCTGCACCGTAAGACCGCTGGTTAAGCTCTTTTCTGCGCTGGCGGCTATATCCGTCTGGGCTATGCCAACCATACCCTAGCATATAGATATCCCATTGGCCCTGCTCATAGGGCCTTAGCACATGCTTACGAATTGAAGATGCAAATGCATTGCGCGGTACCTCATCTGCCAATAAAGGGCTAGATAGGGTAGAGAGCAACGTAAATACTATTGCAAAAAAGAATTTTCTAAAGGCCATAACACACATGTATTGAGCGAGCACTGCACAATTTGGAATACACCTACTTTTAAGTCAGAAGCAAAAAATACAAACGTGTGATTTTATAGCAATGAAAAATCTAAAACACTATTTACCTACATAAACTAAAAAGGTTTAAGCGCGTACCTCATGCATGATTTATCTGAAAAATATCAAGCTATATTGCGCCCACGACTAATCTAGTTGCGTATAAATAGAGGTCTGCCACAAAATACTTGTTTCTAGAAACTCCCAGGTATTTTTAAATACTGTGCATGAGCAGAGCCCCTAACCTCTATCTGCTTAAAACCTTCATTTAGGATTGTTGTGACTTCTTCTGCTTTTCTTCAAACCTATGGCCCGCGTGATTCGATGGAATACGACCTGGTAATCGTCGGGGGTGGGCCTGCCGGTCTTTCTGCAGCTATTCATGCCAAACAACTTGCACAAAAAAAGGGCATGGAACTCAGTGTCTGTGTGCTTGAAAAAGGTTCGGAATTAGGTGCGCATACGCTTTCTGGCGCCGTCATGGATACACGTGCGCTCGAAGAGCTTTTCCCTGATTGGAAGGAAAGACAGGCTCCTCTACATACGCCCGTGACAGAAGATGTATTTTTATTTCTTACACGCAAACATGCATTAAAAGTGCCTGACTGGCTGCTTCCACCTAATTTCAAAAATATAGGCCATGGCGCTCCTCACTACATTGTGAGTTTAGCGAATGTAGTACGCTGGCTTGGCGCCCAAGCAGAAGCATTAGGAGTAGATATCTTTACCGGCTTTGCAGCAAGTGAAATTCTCTATAACAAAGAAGGCTCTGTAGGCGGAGTGATTACTGGAGATGTGGGGCTAGACCGGGCAGGAAACCCTACAGAGCAGTTTGCGCTTGGCATGGAATTGCATGCGAAATATACCTTCTTTTGTGAAGGGGCACGCGGGCATCTAGGTCAGCAGCTTCTTAAAAAATATCAGTTGCAAGCAAACTGCGGACCACAGGTTTATGGGCTAGGTATAAAAGAATTATGGGAAGTCGATCCCGCCCATCACCGTCCTGGACTGGTTACGCATACGGCTGGTTGGCCACTTGACCGTGGCACTTACGGGGGCGCCTTCTTATACCATCTAGAAAACTATCAAGTTGCCGTGGGTTTGATTGTAGGGCTGAATTATCAAAATCCTTATCTCTCTCCTTTTGAAGAATTTCAGCGCTATAAAACGCATCCCGCTATTCGTCCTCTTTTTAAAGATGCAAAACGTATCGCCTATGGTGCGCGCACCATTGCAGCGGGAGGGCTTACCACGTTGCCGAAATTAACTTTTCCAGGAGGCGCGTTATTGGGGTGTGAAGCCGGTTTTTTAAACGCTGCGCGCATTAAAGGAAGCCATGCAGCGATAAAAAGCGGAATGCTCGCAGCCGCTGCCGCTGTAGAGGCATGTGATGCAGGTCGCAAGCATGATGCACTGGACGCCTACCCAAGAGCATTTAAGGCCTCCTGGTTATATGATGAACTTTATCAAGCGCGTAATTTTAAAGCGTCGATGAGCCGAGGGCTGCTGCAAGGTTCATTGATGGTTGGAATTGAACAAAAATTACTAGGAGGTAAAGCCCCTTGGACCTTGCAACCCTGCGCTGCAGATCACACGTATCTAAAACCTGCTCGAGCTTGCAAACCTATCTCCTACCCAAAGCCTGATGGCATTTTGACTTTCGATCGCCTTTCTTCCGTTTTTTTATCCAATACGAATCATAAAGAGAACCAACCTCCTCATCTGAAAGTGCAAAACGCACAGCTCCCAGTTGGCGTTAATTTGGCAGAATATGCCGGACCAGAGCAAAGATATTGTCCAGCGGGAGTATATGAATTTGTTACAGATGCCAAAGAGCAGGAGAAAACAGCAGCAATCGATTCCACGCACATGCACCTACAAATTAACGCCCAAAACTGCTTGCACTGCAAAGCATGCGATATCAAAGACCCCAGACAAAATATTACCTGGGTTTCTCCAGAGGGAGGCGGAGGGCCTAATTATTCAAACATGTGAAGAATACCCACCAGGCATATTCTCAAAACGGTATCCTACCATGGCTTGTAGGTTGGTGGTGACGAAGGAACCCCAACACCTTACCAATGTCCTTTAAAAACCTGCTTTTAATTACCAAAGAGCAAAGATTAAAAGTCAGTGGTCGGCATGTTGGAGTTCATACCTCACCCCCTAACCTTGATACTGTTTTGAGTTTTTTTATTATTGATATAAGATCCTAAGCCAAAGCACTTTCAGATTAATCTGTGCCACTTTAAAATAGTGTCTACTCGAACCCCCAACATAAAACGCCACCAGAACATAAACCTCTGCACGCATCTGCGTATGTTTGGAATATATGCATCAAGTGCCTATTCAGCATTTATTCTTTACTCCGACTTATATAATTTAATTTAAGTTTTGAAGAGATTTTGAATCGGGCTCTTTAACATTATTGAGCAAGTTCTCTATAAGAACCACCTGTTCTAAGATTTTTTGGAAATCACATGATTTACCCACAACCATTCGATGTCATCGTCATCGGCGGCGGGCACGCAGGCACAGAAGCGGCTCTGGCAAGTGCTCGCATGGGTCAGCGCACTTTATTGCTAACGCATAATATTGAAACATTAGGGCAAATGAGCTGCAATCCTTCTATCGGAGGGATCGGTAAAGGCCATTTAGTCAAAGAAATAGATGCGTTAGGCGGGGCCATGGCTGCTGCTGCAGATGAAGCCGGGATTCAATTTCGTATTTTAAATTCTTCGAAAGGCCCTGCGGTGCGAGCCACACGCGTTCAAGCAGACCGTATGCTCTACAAACAAGCCATTCGTCGCCGTCTTGAGAACCAGCCTAATCTGTACCTATTTCAACAAGCGGTTGACGATCTATTACTTGAAGGCGATCGTGTCGTTGGCGTACGAACAGAAATGGATCTTTGCTTCCATGCGCCTTCTGTCGTATTAACCGCAGGTACATTTTTAAATGGCAAAATCCATGTTGGCCTCAATCAAGCCACGGGTGGGCGAGCTGGAGACCCTGCATCGACCTCTTTATCTGCACGACTTAAAGAATTAAATTTACCGCAAGGGCGCTTAAAAACAGGCACCCCTCCTCGAATTGATGGCCGCAGCATTGATTTTTCAAAGCTTGAAGAACAGCCAGGAGATTGCGATCCTTTGCCTGTATTCTCATTTATAGGACAGGCCGACCAACATCCTAAGCAAGTTTCGTGCTGGATTACGCATACCAACCTAGAAACCCATGACATCATCCGAGCAGGTTTAGATCGCTCCCCGATGTATACGGGCATTATCGAGGGCGTTGGCCCGCGTTACTGCCCCTCTATTGAAGACAAAATCCAGCGGTTTGCAACAAAAAATTCCCATCAAATTTTTCTAGAGCCAGAAGGGCTTTGCACAAACGAATTCTATCCAAACGGCATTTCGACCAGCCTACCCTTTGATGTGCAGCTCAAACTGGTCCGCTCAATGCAGGGGCTAGAAAATGCTTATATTTTGCGGCCAGGATATGCAATCGAATACGACTATTTCGATCCTCGCGCATTAAAAAATTCGTTAGAAACGAAAGCCATTAAAGGGCTCTTTTTTGCAGGACAAATTAATGGCACTACAGGTTATGAGGAAGCTGCTGCACAAGGATTATTGGCGGGTATTAATGCAGCACGCCATACCCAAGGGCGTGACGCATGGAGCCCGCGTCGTGACCAGGCTTATCTAGGCGTTCTAATAGATGACCTCGTCACGCAAGGCGTTTCTGAACCGTACCGCATGTTTACCAGTCGTGCTGAATACCGTCTAAGCTTACGTGAAGACAATGCAGACATGCGTTTAACTGAAATAGGTTGGGAGCTAGGCGTAGTCGATACAGCTAGATGGGAGCAATTCAGCCAAAAACGTGAAATTGTTTCACGTGAAACAATGCGACTCCATTCCACATGGATCACCCCAAAGACGCTGCCAGAAGAAGATGCGATTGCTTTACTAGGCACATCGATTACTCGCGAATACCGTTTAACAGATTTGTTACGTCGCCCCGATGTACGATATAAAACGCTCACGTCTATACAAAACGAGTTGTACGCCCCTCCAACTCCCCTATCTAATGACCTCCATTTACAACAGCAAATAGAGGAACAAATCGAAATTAGCCTTAAATACCAAGGCTATATAGACCGACAAGCAGATGAAATAGAGCGCAATATCTCACGCGAGAATAAATGCCTGCCTGCTGATTTAGACTATGAAACCGTGCGCGGCCTTTCTTTTGAAGCCAGACAAAAATTAATGCAACATCGCCCACAAACCTTAGGCCAAGCCTCACGACTTAGTGGCGTCACTCCTGCCACTATTTCTCTGCTATTAGTGCATTTAAAAAAACATGTTCGAGCATTATCGGATTAACTGATGTTACGCAGGTATTCAAAAAGGCGGCGGTGGTATGCATGTTGGGGTTCGTACCTCACCACCAACCTACCATTCTTTGCTTTTCTTATGGTTGGTAGAGTTTAATAGAACCCTTTTACATAAGCACCTCGGTAGGTTGGTGGTGAGGTACGAACCCCAACATGCATACCACTTGCTTTTAATCTTCGCGCTCGGTTTATCAACAGCGCGCCGCCGTTCTACAACCTGTGTAACATCAATTAATAAACTGATTTTTAAATCACTGGCGATTGAATATTTGGCCGAGCACAAAAGTAAAGTGCTCAGCCAAATATCGCTACTATCTATGCACGCTAAAATAAATATTTTTATTTTTTAATGAAAAATTTTAGCGTGAGAGGATGTATAAATAAAATATATTATCTTATGCGCACTTTGCGTTTTTAATACATTTAACCCTTTCTAGGTTTGCCAGGCTTAGAGCTTCCAGTGTCTCCTTCACCAGGAGATGGTCTAGGTTTACTAGGTTGAGAGCGTCCGGTATCTCCATCTCCCGGAGCTGGCTTGGGAGGTTTTCCACGTTGAGAGCCTTGAGAATCCCCAGAAGACTTAGATTTTGAAGCTGCATTGCTAAAGGCCCGATGTACTATCAAATTCTGCTGATACCCTAAATTATTAGTCGAAGCGACGGTTCGAGTTGCCTGAACAGTAGATCCAACACTTTTAGAGACGACAGCCGGCTTGATGCTATTCAAAATTACATTTTGAATAGCAGACATTCCTACTTTCGATAAAATGGACATCACATTCTCCTTGTATATTATTTTTATGCTGCTCGCCCTTGTATTTTTTATTTAAATAGCTGTATTTCTATACTTTAAAAAATATATTTTTTTATTTGTTTTATTGATTTTATCCTGCGCCGCATTCAAATACAATTTCATTACAAAAGGTAAGGGATTATATTATGCGCAGACATATACATTTTTTACCCTCATCCTCAGATTGCATGCTGTTATGTATTATATTTTTCTTAATGCCTATATAAAAATACATTCACTGCTTTGTTAACCGCAGATGTAATTTAATGCAGGTCAGCGATTGAGAAATGGCACGCCGAATTGAGAGGATGACCGTTTTTTGAGGGTGGCTTTAATGGTATATGCGCAGTACGACTCAACAACAAGGCTGCTCAGTATCATCGGAGCAAAGCTCGATTGCATATCTAAAGTCTTGGTTATGATGGGGATTCTTTTCTGAGCTCAAGATCGGCACTTAATACGGCCAGTCCAACCTCTTTGGAACGGCGCAGAAACTTATCAGCGAGTGTTGGACTGGCAAGCTGAGAGGCGATGCTAACATCGACGAATCGACTCATTTCCCGGTGGAATGCCTTCGCCGTGGCAGTGTCCTCTAGCTCTACCAATTTGGCCTGAAGCTTCTTTTTGAAATCGTCTTGACTTAAGCCGTAGTCTTCCAATTTACGAGCAACAAGCGGGATATCCGGGGTAATCTGTCGGTCTGTCAGAAATTTGATATCCCAAATATCGCGCGCTTTGAGATATGGACGCGCACCAAGCGCCACTAACTTATCGGCGAGAATCTCTCTTAGCGTCTCGACTGCTATGATCAATTGACGGTGCGGCGCAGGTAAATGCGGATAGTGTACGGCTACAGCAACCAGATCAATATCATGCGCAGGCACATCAGCTACCTCGATGTTGATGATTTGGTTTTGGGGAACGCTTGAATCCACTTGAGGCACATGCACTTTGGCACTCCACCGAGCGACATGGATACCTTTGACTGACTCTTTTTCTTTGGGTGCTTTAATTTCCACGTTTAAATCATAAGCTTCGCCAATTTCTTGATGTAGCAGTTTAGAAAATGAGGCCATCGATTCTGGTTTGAAGTCAGTGCCGCTAACGAAGTCGAGGTCTTCGGAGTAGCGTGTGCCCTGATAGCACAGGCGTAAAGCCGTTCCACCCTGGAAGGTGAGTGACGCTGCTACACCGCTCTGCGTCAAGGCATAAAGTATCTCGTAGTGTAGGATTTCCTTGATTACCGTGCTGGCAGGCACCTTGCGCTGGTTAGCATATTGGCCTGCAAGCATCAAAAGGTCAGTTCGTGTACGAGGTCGCATCAGCATGCTCCTGGTTGATGACTAAATCGAGATTGCGACCGACGCGCTTCAGGTCGCGCAAAGCGCGAGTTGGAGTGGCAACTGCTAACTCGCGTTGTGGATCAAACCTTATTTCGTTGCGTAGCTTGTTTTCTGCCTGCATTGTGTGGACAAATTCTATTGTTCCATAGGGTGTACTGAAAATCTGACTACGTCCTGTCGTCATCAGTGTGAGTCGAGAAGGAATTTGAGAGATCCAGCCAGCCTCTGATAATGCTGATTCCAGGCTGAGATAGCTGAAGTCCCAAGGACGCAGGAAAGGCACTAAAGCACTCAACAAGTCGCATGGCAGGCAGCGCGCCCTAGGATTCACGTATAGCCCTCGCACGACATGCTCAATCACACCTGCTTGCTGATGTCTAGCCAATGCATTTAGCATGGCTCGGCTATCCTTTGGAAAAAGGAGGTGCAAAGTTTTCAGGGAAAACGCCCAAATACCCGCTTTATCCCAGTGATCTAAGGCTGTGATTAATTCACGAACAAGCATCTATAGCTCCACACAAAGTGAACATTTATGGTGAGTATATGTAAAGATAAAAAGTGACACAATGCTTATCTTGATCTTGAGTGCTTGTTATGACTTTTCAATCGTAAACCCCTACCTACAAAGCAAATAATTTTCTATTGTTTCCTTATTACCTTTGGGTTACATGTGGGAGCAATAGTGTCATTGGGCTTGTGAGCTGGCGAATGTCAGATCCTATTCAGGCATATAAGCTGAAAAGGCTTAAATATCAGGTATAGACTCGCTTCATATTCTTATTATAAGAGCATAAAAAAGAGCTTATTGAGCGCATCTTATTTTGAGTCGCAAAGGTCATATCTTTATGGTTACTTCTATAGACTCCGGGGTAGTGGTAAGACGCTTTTTTGAACGCTCTCATGATTGTTTAAGTGGGCTGAGTGAAAAGCACATCTCGCTGGCCTCGTCTCTTTCCAGTCTGCAAGAAAATTATAAAAATCCAGATAAAGTGACTAGCTTAAAGCGCCGTCTTTGGGGTTCTGAGAAAGAAGTACAAAAACAAGAAGAACTCTTACTTGCAGTAAAGGGCTTACTGTATAGTAGCATTCGCATCCTTGAGCAACTTTTAGCATTTGATGTCCAAATAGAAAACAGTATTGCAAAAAAAGGGGGAGAGGGCTGGCTGACGCCTCAAATAGAGCAAGATATTTATGCTTATCTTCTTAGCCTTCGTTTCTTATTTAATACAGAAGTGCAAGTTGGATTAGAAGAACAAGAACAACCTATTCCAGAAGGTTTACTGGAAATACATGCAGATCTTTATCCTGATGGTTTGTTAAAAAAGGCAGAAAAACTACATATAGAGCTCAGTGTTCAACCTAGTTTCATATCAGAGCATCTTTCAGAATTTCATAAAGCTTTAGCTGGGCTAGCAAGTACCGTGAGCGCGGTATGGAGCCTTTCTATTCAAGCTGGTTTGCTTGTAGTGTCTAGCCCATTCGTAGCGGCGGGCGTTCCTCTTCTTATCTGTATTTCCCTCGCTTTAATTGGGGCAGGCGCTCAGCTGGCAAATATGCGGCATGCTGTAAAGATGGGTATTAAGCCTGCGCTTGATAAAGAAGTTATTATTAATTTTATTAAAAGTTTGAATGATATGGCAAGCTTTTTAAATGCGCTTTTTAGCATTAAGCAAGATACCACCCAGATACCGCAAATCAGAAAAGATTTGCAGGTTGGTGTAGAAGCGATTCAAGAAATAAAAGCAAAGATCGATAACCAGCAGCCAGCTATTACCAATGTTAATAATAACTACATCACTCTTGATGGAAGTGGCATAGCGGCCCTAGCAAACCTTCCAGCAGATCATCCTCTTGTACTCGCCTTTTCCCAGCAGACAGCACCATTACAAATTGCAGGCGCACCATCAGAAAGCAATGAAGTTAGCTATGTGCCTAGGCAACGAAAAATTTCTGCCCTTTCCGCTATTTCAGAGGAAAGCTCGAGCGCTTCTACCTCTAGAAGCAGCACTCCACCCACTGACTATAGCGATACAGGAACACCTCCTTCATCTCGAAAAGCCTTATCTCCACTCGATCCATTTCCCTCTTCATCGAAAGGCAAACCTTTGATGGTAGAGATAGAAAGTGAAGAGGAATACCTAGCATTTCAAGAGTTCAGAAAGCAACGGCAAATAGAGATGAAAGCCAATCTAAAAGCAGCATAAGAATTATAAATTTCTATTTTTCTGTGAATCGTACAGCTAATATCAGAAGCATGCCTACCGGCATATAAGATATTTCTTTATGATAGAATAAAAAGCAATGTAACCCAGTATTTCTAAGGCCTTTATGATTTTTCATACGTTTGTGCCTTGGGTCCACCTATTTGCTTCACGGTAAAAATATAATGTTTGCTTGTCCTTCAGTCCCCTCTTCTTCATTTCCTGTTTATCAACAGCCGCAGCTGTCGCAGGGCAGCGTGCAAGGGGCACCTGCCGAGGAAGCGATAATGCCTGAGGTATCGCCAAGGCAGCACTCATACCACTTTGAGGAGCGGATGCGAATTCAAACGTTGCCAGGTTTGTCTTCACAGCCTTCTGCTGACCAATCATTGTCCTTCCTAGAAAGTATAGCGATCAGGCTAGGCCAACTATCAGAAGCCTTCTCCTTTGACGAGGAAGCCATAGTAAGTGATGAGATACTAAGAGACAAAAGATCAACACTTCTTGACTGTGCCGCAGCGATATTCGGATTCGGCATGATTTTAACTCCTCTAATAGGTTGCATGATTGACTTGGTACTTTCTGTATTATTATTTCCCTACGTGACTCCAATGTATCCCCTACTCATGTTAATAGCTGGGATTTATATAATTGGGGGGCTCTGCTTGGCATATATACAAAATAATCTAGTGCAAAAAATTGATAATAAGCTCATCGAAAGCCGCACATTGTCGGATTCCCTGAGATGCGATCAAACTTTTTCTCGAGCATAAATATCAGAAATTCAGGACGAAAATGTTTCGTTTTTGCCGGCCTGATGGAATAGATTATTACGTTACTCGCCTAACCTCGCATGGTACGAGGTTTTTTACATCTCTATAAAGCTTATATACTTTCTATGACCCTGAAATTTTCAAGGGCTCACCATAGTTTTATAAAGTTAAAAAACGCTATAAAATTTACAGAACTAAAAAGCAGATAAATTTCTTTAAAAATTAATGAATTAAAAAATATAGAAATAGTTACAAAAAATTAAAAAATAAATAACATGTAGCTTCTATTAAGACGAATAGCACCCGCATTATTTTGAATATGGCGCAGCAAAAAAAGCTTTAAGCCTAATTTGTAATTCTCCCTACTTGGCAATTTTTTCATGCATTAAAACCGCGTATCACGTAAAAAGCGTGGGCGTTGGGGGCCGTGTTTTGATGCGTGGTTTCAACACCATTGTTAGCTTTGCTAGGGAGTTTTATGAGCTTCTCTTGTTACGAGTGCTAAAGTATTGCCATAGCTTGTATCGAGCTGAATACCTTCCCTCGCCATGTACGGTCATCAATAGGGTCAGGACGGTATAGATCTGGTACGTGTTGTATACATACATAGAAGCGCCCCAGAAATTTGATCCCTGGGATCCTTCAGGATACGCCTTATATTTTCTACATTGCCCATTCTATGGCATGGGGTGTATTGCTCCGCATGAAAATTTTTGTTAAATATCGATACCTCTTCGATAGAAAATAAAACCTATGCGTTTTTGTCAATAAAAACGCATAGGTTTATAGAAAAACAGGTTGCAGAAAAATATTTATATTGAGTTACCCATGTTTAATACGATGTACCATCATTATTTAAAGTCCATTTTTTGCTGCTGCTAGTAGCTGAGGTAATAATAAGCATGACTTCTTCGTCTCCTATACAGTCACAGCCTACTGTTGTTGCCAATGTCGTATTTCATACTAACCAAGCGAATAAAAAGCAAACAGTTGAAAAAGAGGATGTTGGAACAGCCAAGGACAATTCTTCCCTTCAAAAACAGAATGTTGTTCAGGAAGAGCCTATATATTGGGAAATGAATACTGATAAGGCACTCATTGGTTTGGCAATTAGCTTGCTGATATTGCTGATATGCATTTTGCCTTTAGAGCTTATATTTTTGCATTTTCCATTTTGTTCGCTAATTATCACCGCACTAATTGGCCTTACAGTTGCGGGGCTATCTGATTGAATATCATCATGGTTACGATGATTGAAGCGGCCAAATTTATAGCAAACGAGAGCATGCTTCGGGAAGGTCAATCAATATACTCATTACCTAAAAAGTAAAATTTACATCAGCCTGTAGGGGCATCATCCTTTTTTATGGTACTGAGGCAATGAGTCCACAGGCAATTTTTTACTATAGCGTTATTCAGCACTTTTTGAATTAAGTGCATTGTTCTATAAGAAGAAAAATTATCCAGATAAGGAAATAGAGAGATGTGGCCTACCACAATATCTTCAATCAGATCTCTGTATCAGCATCGGCAAAATGATCCTGCTATGGAGGATGATAGAGTAGTTCGCCAACCTCTGCTTCGTGCGGTAGAGGTTAGTGGATCAGATGAAATTGAAGAGTTATTGGTCATTAATGAACCTATTGAACAAGCGCATGTAGGCACATTTTCTTTTTCTAGCACAACGAATCGTTTACAGCCTTATATTGAAGTTCATGCGAACTTAGACCGTAAAGAACATTTGTCGTGTATGTTCTCAGTTGCTTCTTTGATAGTTTCTACTGCGGTTCTCTGCTTGCACTGTATTGAAAAGTATCATGAAAACCATACAGAGATACTGGCTACTCAGATCATTAATGTTTGCCTTATTGCGTTTCGGTACCTTAGATTTTTATTTTCCTGCCCTGGTTATTATATTAGGGGGTCCAAAAAAATAGCCACATGGTTACGACCGAATCAGGCTTCGCAGCAGCACATAGTATTAGTAAGCTCTTCACGCATTGCGCAACAACCAACAAATTGCTTTTGGCCTGCTATTCAATGGTGGGCGCGGCTAGATACTTATTATTATTTATACAATGGACTAAAAACGGGCGCTGCTATAGCTACGTTGTTAAGCTTCTATTTACACGCTACCGAAAAAGACCATGAAAATCATATGGCACTGTTGTGGCTCGAAGGAGCCAATGTATATTTTAGCCTTTTTCTTACCTCGATTGAGGCATCAAGAATAGCTGTACAGGAATGGGGGCAACCGCGTCTATTACCACAGAACTTTGTACGAATGACAAATTATCAAACTATCTAGTGTTTTTATAACATGTCATCACGTGGAAAAAGCACACTGCTACGCTCCCCTATAACTCTTACAGTTAGGTCAACTTCACAATGGACTAAGCCATATCTACGATGGGGGTGGTGGGTATACAGAAATCATAAATATACGCACTAAAATTAGTGCGCTCATAAGCAAAGTAAAGTGTATTCTAAACTTTACAGCATTTACCGCTTTTTCCACATCACCAAACTCCCCGCATTGCTTGGCACAATACCGAGCAACTACAGAGGCACAGGGTGTGCGGCTAATAGATCATCCCGCGTAATATTTTTAATATTGAAAAACTCATCTCGGGTATGCACTTCAGAAACAAGAGTAAGCTGAATCCCATCTTTCTTGCCATTGTGCGCATACATAACAGGTTTCTAAAGTTGTCCGGGCCTTTGCTTTATTTGAAGGCTTGCCGCAGTGCATTGATATCGGCTTCTTGTTGCGTCGGATCGGTCATATACAGAATAAAATCTGCATGACTGCCGTTTTCGTAGTACTTACCACCTAAAGAGCGTGGCCGATTCATTGAGCCAGGCTGTTTGACGCCTTATCGACCGGTACATGCCGATTTTTATAGCTCTCTTCGAACCTAATCTTCGGCGTTTCCTGTAGCCATCTTGCCCTGCTTATTGGGGCTTCCATATATAACCCAAAAACCAGACTTTTTATTTGCTACTGACACTCACAAACTCATTGAAGATGAATCGACATCAACAGTGGCCAAATTAGCTTGGCTTTTATTTTTGCGCAGGAGAAGGGGCAGACAAGGGGTAAAGAGCAATGAATATGCGCTTGGCAAGTCGTTAGATGCTGTGAGGCTGGGATATACGGCGAAAGTGCAGCTATGCTAACACCTCAAAAAACTCAATTCTTGGGTGAAAACACATTTTTAGTGTATTATTGGATAGGTCAAATGATTCAATAAACCTAAAAAGGGAGCCGGTGGTGAAGAAATTACGAGAATTACGAACTGCAGCTAAATATACACAAGAAGATCTCGCTGGGATGCTTAAAGTTTCCCAGCAGACCATTGCTCGCTGGGAAGCCGGTAAAGTTGAGCCAAATATCGCAGCGCTACGTGATATTGCTGTAATTTTTGGAACAAGCGTAGATGATTTATTGGATATAGAAAAAAATAGAATAGACAAGATAGCTACGAACCGCTACCACATATTTGGCGGTAAAAATTCAGATGGGTTTTGGGGATATTTAGGCTTGTTACTACCCGGCCATGAAAAAACTAAATGGTATCCAATAACTTTAAGTGAAGCGGATCGCATAAGCTCTAGACTATCTGATCAAAGCGAGGACCATGACTGGTTTGTGACTTCAACTTTAAATAATCGGATGCTAGTTTTCCCAATCTCTGCTATCAAACGCATTTGGCTGCGTGATGACAATATGGATTATCCCGAGGATGATTGGGATCTTTCATGGCATGAACACGCAGGATATTCTCCCGAGATCTACCAGGCATTAGAAGATTATTTCTATAATCCGGAGAGTGAGGGATATTCTGAGACCTTGCACGGAATTGTTAAAGAACTAGTAGAAAAATATGAAATCGATGAGGAAAAACTAGCTAAATGGGTTTTGAATACGCATATCCATTTCATTGATGGCACTTTTACGAATTATGGTGTTGAGGAGGAGCAATTGGAGTCACTGGTATTCACAGCTCAGCTAGAAATGGCTAGCGTTTTAAGACTGGATAACTTAAATGGTATGGAGTCTTATTACCCCGCAACCGCAGTTCGCTTAATAGACATGCCTCTGTTGAAATACCGTGAAGGACATAAAAAAGTGTGGGAAGAGGATGGTGTAGAGCAAGAAGATATTTAAATAAGATTAATCTTCGGCGCATTTGGCTCAATGGGTGCAATCCCATACGGTCTCCAAGCCATCTTCCCAACATGCTGTACTGGCGAAAAAATAGCGGCTTAGCTACACTTTTTAGCTATACCAACAGCTACACTTGCTATTGTTAACAAAGTGATTAGCCGCAAACCCTTGTATTTATTGGCGCGCCCGGCTGGAATCGAACCAGCGACCTTTGGCTTCGGAGGCCCATTAAAAGCCTAAATACAAAAAAATTCTCTTTATAAATCAATGCCTTGCACAATTCGCATAATTTCAACACCAGGCTGCAAAGCCTTATACTACCGTAGACAAATTTCATGCTAGCTGTAATTTAGCTACACTGAAAAAGCCATATAAACGAACTATATATCCCGTATTCCAGCAGGAACATTTTTAACGTCCGTTCGGCGGCCATTTTTGAGCGTGCAAAAAATAAGCGCCACCTCCGGCAAAAGGTAACAAAAGTAACATTTTAAAAAAAATGCCAATTTCTCCTTATAAATCAATGAGGTAGGGGTTTTTAAAAAAGGTAACAAAACAGTCACAAAAAAGTAACATGTTACTTTTTACTAGATTGTATGGATTTTTAAAAAATGGCTAAAAACGAGATGGCGCTCTTGTTGTGACTGTTTTGTTACCTTTCTGTGACCTTTTTTAAATTTAAAATTTTCTTTTTATATCAACAGGTTAAATGGCATTTCTGAGCTACGTTACTTTTGTTACCTTTTTCCAAACCATATAACTAGAATAATATTTATATACATAACTGATGTTACGCAGATATTCAAAAAGACGGTGGTGTGCATGTTGGGGAACGTTGCTCACCACCTCCTTTTAATTTTTTCGCTCGCTTATCAACAACGCACCGTTCTACAACTTGCGTAATATCAGTTAGATAGGTATCTTGATATGTATCCCGAATAATGATATATACTAAGATATACATCACGATGGAGAATGTATCATGCGCCACACAGCTAAAATATTCACCACAGGCCGAAGCCAAGCCGTTCGGCTACCTATGGAATTTCGTTTTGAAGGCACGGAGGTCTTTATCAGCCGTGATGCAGTGACTGGAAATGTGACCTTATCGCGCAAACCAGATTCATGGCAAGGGTTCTTTGATATCGTAGCTCATACCACGGTACCTGCTGATTTTATGTCGGAGCGTAAGCAATTAGCCTCTAATCGCAACCCGTTTGAAGGTTGGGTCGAATAATGTCGCAGACCCTTTACATGCTTGATACCAACATAGTAAGCCACATCATTAAGGCAAATGATCCTCGCATTCTTACTCGTTTGGCATCGCTGCCCATAAGTAATGTCGCAATATCATCCGTTACCGAAGCAGAATTGCAATATGGGCTATCGAAGTGTGGCCGCCCGCCCGGGCTAACTGCTCGTATACGTGAATTTTTAGCTCGGGTTGATGTGCTGCCCTGGGATAGTAAAGCAGCCGCTGTCTACGGTGATTTGCGGACCTCTTGTGAGGCTGTCGGTATTAGCCTTGCTGACATGGATATGTTAATTGCAACACATGCTATTTCTGTGGCAGCAATTCTTGTTACCAGAGATAAAGCTTTTAGCTATATTAAAAACCAATTAGTTTTGGAAGATTGGATGTAGAACGTGCGTAACATCATCAGTACATAACTCAAATACGCCGACCTACTTTTGTAGGTGATTTTATAGTCAATATTCCGCCGCATTGATCTGCATCAAAATGCATCACTTTGTGAACCCATATATATGATAAACCCTTTGTATTATGGGCCTTTCAGCGATATCTCTATGCATAAAAAACAGCGCATTAAATAAAAAGCGCGGGCGTGGGGGACCGCATTGTGCGATATGAAGCTGTTAGAATAATTGCTTTGCCCCGCAGATCATTGCGGTTACAAAGCCCATCGTGATTCGGTCTGTATAACGATACGGAAGGGCAGTTCCTAGCTTGCGCATCTCAATAGAAAAATGTTTGAAAGTGCGCGCGCCAGTTTTCGACCCTATTACCATGCAGACTGAAGCGCCTCCTCTTGGCCTAGGCCAAGGAGGACACTTCAGCTAATTTAAAAAGGGCATATATTGTGTCTTCTTCTTGACGTTTCTGGCTAACGTTTTTTCTATATGCGGCCACATCACCTGATCCATCCGTATTTCGAAAAGGATGATTGCCTTCGACATCGGTATAGTTTCTGGCTTTCTGCTCATTCGTGTGCCAATTGTACGCAGTCATGTCAAGTGAGCCATCGGATTTAACAAAAGGGTAATTGCCTTCGGCATCAGTGAAATTCCTGGCGCTCTGCTCGGCCATGTGCCGCTTATAGGCAGTCATGTCAAGTGAGCCATCGGATTTAACAAAAGGGTGATTGCCTTTGGCATCAGTGAAATTCCTGGCGGTCTGCTCTTTCCTGTACTGGTAGTAGGCGGTTATGTGAAGTGAGCCGTCAGGTTTAACAAAAGGGTGATTGCCTTCGGCATCAGTGAAATTCCTGGCGGTCTGCTCTTTCCTGTGCCGGTTGTAGGCGATCATGTCAAATGAGCCGTCGGGTTTAACAAAAGGGTGATTGCCTTCGGCATCGGTGAAATTCCTGGCGCTCTGCTCGATAATATGTCGATTGTAGGCAGCCATGTGAAGTGAGCCGTCAGGTTTAACAAAAGGGTGATTGCCTTTTGCATCAGTGAAATTCCTGGCGCTCTGCTCGGTGATGTGCCGCTTGTAGGCAGCCGTATCTGGTTTTCCATTTTTTGTAATAAAGCCATAAGTGAGCGCTAATCTTTCCCGCTTAGTAGCAACCCTATACTTATCTTTTAATCGATCTATTTGGCTAGCACTTTTCTTCTTTTTCATCCGAGCTGCTGCCTCTGCCAGACGCTGCTTTTTTGCTTCTCGTGGGTCTGGCATGGTGTTTATGCTCTGCATGACAGATGCCGTTATTCTCAGCGTTGGCAGCGCTTCCAGATCTCCGGTTAGATTGTTTTGTGCAGACTGACTCGAAGTCGAAGATGCGATGGCATGATGGGATTCTTCCAGAGGCAAACTGAAATTTGGGATTGATACAGTTAAGGGGTTGATAGAGAGTTTTGGCATATGTGATCCTCTAACTTGTCTAAGAGCACATTCTCAATTAAACAATCCTGTAAAAAGAACGCTTTGTTCAAACAAGCAATATTTAAAATTTTGCTTCACTCGCACGCCCGGTCTATTCAGACTGTCACAAAGCATTTCCCATGACTTTGCCCGAAAATCATAAAACCCGCAAACCGGATTTCACCTTAAATAAGGAAGCATGGAGTGGCTCTCTTGATCTGGATTAAGGGGCCGTTCAGATAGATGCGGCGGAATATTGACAGTCCCATCACCTATAAAAATAGATCAGCACATTGGATCTATATACACAAATCTTATTCTATTTATGAGGCTTGGAAAAAGGTAACGAAAGTATCATAGGTCAAAGATAGATCTTAGAGAATTTTTCTATTGAGATGCACAATATCCGCAAGCCAGGAACCGTCCTTTCATATTGTTAATGCAGATCGAATCAAAGCTTGGGAGACGGCCTGTAGCAGCATTTCCTGAGTGTGGGCTTTTGCGTCCCATAGGTATTGCTTGACCTTACTCTGCATTTTCTCAATGGGATTCAAATCAGGTGAGTAAACAGGCAAAAAAACTAGCTGCGCACCGACAGATGCAATGAGCTCTTGTGTCTGCGCATCTTTATGCACACTCAGGTTATCCGCAATAACCAAATCCACTTTTTTCAAGGTGGGCAGCATTATGTATGGGATAAAAAAGAGATTTAGCCAGGCATTTCTGGATGGGAGTGGCCTGCCCGTAGTGGTGGGTTACCAGCCAGTGCCTTGGGAATTTTTTGGCGCTCTAGCGTAGAACAAGGATATACAGGCCACTTTTAAGAAAAGGGCCTTGCCTCAAATCTAAAAACCTCCTCTCTCAGCGTGTCGTTCAGATACCTCAACCGCGCTTGGAGAGGTTGAATCTCCAATTCAAAGAAAGCATTTCTCGCTTTCTCAACATCTCCAAACCCACCCGCATTGCTGGGCACAATGCCCAATAGTTGAGGTGGCACGCGGTGGGCAGCTAATAGATCATCCCGAGTAATATTTTTAATATTGAAGAATTCATCGCGGGCATGCACTTCGGATACTGGAATCAATTGAATCCCGTCTTTCTTGCCATTGGGCGCATACATAAATAGATTTCTAAAGTTACCTGGGCCTTTGCTCTCTTTTAGGGCTTGGCGTAGTGCATCGATGTCGGCTTCTTGTTGAGCTGGATCGGTCATATACAGAATAAAACCAGCATGGCTGCCGTTTTCGTAGTATTTGCGTCGAAACAGGGTGGCGGATTCATTGAGCCAAGCGGAATGTAAAGCCCCGAGATATTGCGGTAGGCCGTATACCTCTTGATTAATATCCGGTTCCATCACCTGGATAACGCTGTTTTTTTCGAAGGCATGGACTTCAGCGCCATGTACAAAGTACCAGCTCTGCAAATCTCGCCCTCGGCGTGTGTATTTAGCGAGAATAGGTTGAAGTGCTTGTCGCTGGCCTAAGCGATTAGTGCACTTTTCCAGATACCCATTGCCAAATATCAACCAGTCCTGCACAAAGCGACAAAAGGCTTCGCCAGAGAGCAGTGGGTGCGGGATAAAAGACGATACCAGTTGATCGCGTTTAAACTGCAACGCAGAGC
>JASSUF010000027.1:0-19543 GCA_031963365.1 Mycoavidus cysteinexigens | reverse complement strand
TCCATCTGCGCTGCACCCGTAATCATGTTTTTCACATAATCCGCGTGGCCTGGGCAGTCTACGTGCGCGTAGTGACGGGTTGCTGTTTCATATTCCACGTGCGCTGTATTAATTGTAATACCACGCGCTTTCTCTTCCGGCGCTGCATCGATCTGGTCATATGCTTTCGCTTCTCCGCCAAATTTCTTTGACAGTACCGTGGCTAATGCCGCGGTTAGCGTCGTCTTTCCATGATCCACGTGACCGATCGTTCCTACATTCACGTGTGGCTTTACGCGCTTAAATTTCTCTTTGGCCATTTTCTTCTTTCAGCGTAATCAATAAGAATCTATTCAATATTTTAAATAGATTCCAAATTTATTGGGTAATTGGAAAATCAAAATGCTCTGAAACCGTGCCCTAAGAACAGGCTCTAACAGAGCACGTAGCAGCAGCCCTCTATTGCGCGCACAAAATGCGCACAATAGAGGACATCACATTAGCTGGCGCGGGCCTTTACTTTGCTTTCTGTATTCACGACTACTTCTGTCACATTAGCCGGTGCTTCAGCATAATGTTTAAATTCCATCGTGTAGCTAGCGCGCCCTTGCGTTAATGAACGCAGATCAGTCGAGTATCCGAACATTCCAGAAAGAGGAACAAGAGCAATGACCACTTTACCTAAGCCACCATCTAACTCTTCAGTACCTTGAACTATTCCACGACGAGAGGATAAGTCACCGATCACTGTTCCAAGGAATTCTTCAGGCGTTTCTACATCCACCGCCATAATAGGCTCTAACAGAACGGGACGAGCACGGCGCATACCTTCTTTGAAGGCCATAGACCCAGCCATACGGAACGCATTTTCATTGGAATCCACGTCATGGTAAGAGCCAAAGAATAAGGTAACCTTCACGTCTACAACAGGATAACCAGCCAGCACACCGGACTTCAAAGTCTCTTGAATACCTTTATCAACAGCAGGGATGTATTCACGCGGAACCACACCACCCTTGATAGCATCAACAAACTCATACCCACTTCCAGGCGCTTGGGGTTCGAGTTTTAATACGACATGACCATATTGACCACGACCACCTGATTGCTTAATAAATTTACCTTCCACTTCTTCGCATACTGAGCGAATAGTTTCACGGTAAGCAACCTGAGGTTTACCCACTGTAGCTTGAACGTTAAATTCTCTGAACATACGATCTACGAGAATTTCTAAATGCAATTCGCCCATGCCAGAAATAATGGTCTGACCAGATTCTGGATCTGCTTTCACACGGAAAGAAGGATCTTCCTGGGCTAAACGGTTTAATGCTACGCCCATTTTTTCATGGTCAGCAACAGTTTTAGGTTCCACAGCCTGAGAAATAACAGGCTCAGGGAATTCCATGCGTTCCAGAATAACGGTATTAGTCAGATCGCATAAAGTATCACCCGTCGTAACATCTTTCAAACCTACGGCTGCTGCAATATCCCCTGCACGCACTTCTTTAATTTCAGCGCGCTGATTGGCATGCATTTGCAAGATTCGGCCGATACGCTCTTTTTTACCCTTAACAGGATTAAAAATGGTGTCGCCTGAATTTACCACACCAGAGTAGACGCGGAAGAAGGTCAACTGCCCAACAAATGGGTCAGTCATAATTTTAAAAGCAAGCGCGGAGAATTTTGCCTCATCCGTAGCTTCGCGCTCTGTAGGAGCGCCGTTATCGTCTTCACCTGTGACAGGAGGAATATCCTCAGGAGAGGGCAAATAATCAATAACTCCATCGAGCATTGCTTGCACGCCTTTATTTTTAAAGGCGCTACCGCACATCATTGGAACAATTTCATTTGCAATGGTGCGATTACGCAATGCCAATTTGATTTCTTCTTCCGTCAAAGCATCTCCACCGAGATACTTATCCATAAGCTCTTCCGAAGACTCAGCAGCGGCTTCAACCATTTTCTCGCGCCATTCAGTGGCAAGCTCAACTAGCTCAGCAGGAATGTCTTGCAACTCAAACTTCATCCCTTGGCTCGCTTCATCCCAGATGATGGCTTTCATCTTGAGAAGATCCACTACCCCTTTAAAGTTTTCTTCCGCACCGATAGGTATTTGCACCGGAATAGGATTAGCCTTCAAGCGCGAACGCATCTGGTCATAGACTTTAAAGAAATTGGCACCCGTACGGTCCATTTTATTGACAAATGCAAGGCGAGGGACCTTATATTTGTTTGCTTGGCGCCAAACTGTTTCGGATTGGGGTTGCACACCACCTACCGAGCAATACACCATACAAGCGCCATCCAGCACGCGCATAGAGCGCTCCACTTCAATCGTGAAGTCAACGTGCCCTGGAGTATCAATAATATTGATTCGATGCTCTGGATACTGGCCAGCCATCCCACTCCAAAATGCAGTGGTTGCAGCAGAGGTAATAGTAATACCACGCTCTTGTTCCTGCTCCATCCAGTCCATCGTCGCGGCACCTTCGTGCACCTCGCCGATTTTATAAGTCACCCCGGTATAGAACAAAACACGCTCTGTAGTCGTGGTTTTCCCCGCATCAATATGCGCGCTGATGCCGATATTACGATAGTGCTTGATAGGTGTCTTGCGAGCCACTTTGACCCTCTAAATCTGATAAATACGGTATCTTTTAACAAAAAAGCAACAAAGGGATTAACCGCATTACTAATTAAGTAATGAGAATCCCTTTTTTCCAAAGTTGGTTTGCAGATTTAATAAAAGGCCAAGGGCTGAAATAAGCGACTGGCATGTTGAAGTTTTTCTTCGTTTGCACGGACCTTCTTGGAGACCCATACATGCTTGCAGAAAACCTCAACAGCTGCCTTTTAAATAATCTGTAAACTATTTTTAGAAGCGGAAATGAGCAAAAGCGCGGTTAGCTTCGGCCATACGATGGACCTCTTCACGCTTTTTCATGGCTCCGCCACGACCTTCGGACGCTTCCAATATTTCACTAGCTAAACGCGCTGCCATAGATTTTTCGCTGCGCTTTTTAGCAAACTCACGCAACCAACGCATAGCCAAAGCGATGCGACGGCGGAAAGGTACTTCATGGGGTACTTGATAGCTTTTTCCACCGATACGACGGAATTTTACTTCCACCATAGGCTTGAGGTTTTCTAGCGCTTTTGCAAAGATCTCGAGAGGGTCTTTCTGAACCTTCTCTGCGATTCTTTCAAATGCGCCGTAAACGATGCCCTCAGCAACTGATTTTTTGCCTGAGAGCATGATGACATTCATAAACTTAGCAACTTCAACGTTACCAAATTTGGGATCCGGCAATATGTTCCGTTTCGGTACTTCACGACGACGTGGCATTCTCTTCCCTTTATTTCGTCTATTTCTTTTTGCGATGGGCCACAATTAGGACCTCACCGTACTCAGAGCTTGCTTCAAACAAGCTCTCACTATATGCGCTACGCTTGTAACATCAATTTATACCCTGCACATGCAGGTTATAAAAAGACAATGGACATCATGTTGTGGTTCGTACCTCACCACCAACCTACGCCTTTTTACCGCGCTTTGCTCCATATTTGGAACGTGACTGCTTACGGTCTTTGACGCCCTGCGTATCTAAAGAGCCTCGAACCATGTGGTAGCGTACACCTGGCAAATCTTTAACACGACCACCTCGAATGAGTACTACCGAGTGCTCTTGCAAATTGTGGCCTTCACCACCGATGTACGAAATGACTTCAAAGCCATTTGTCAAACGCACTTTTGCCACTTTACGCAAAGCAGAATTAGGTTTCTTAGGCGTTGTTGTGTACACACGGGTACAGACACCGCGCCGTTGAGGGCAGTTCTGCAAAGCAGGGCTATTGCTTCCCTGACGCGCAGACTGCCGCGCTTTGCGAACCAATTGGTTAGTGGTGGGCATTGTATATTCCTGCAGTCAATCAAATGTATAAAAAATCGGAACAAAAAATATCAAAGAGGCCTCTACCAGCCAGGCCCAATGCGGGCAAAAGCCGATTTCCTAAAGGACTCTCTATTACGCCAGAGAGTGGCGAAAAATATGTTTTGATGCCAGATGCAATAATGACACCCCCTCGCACAGACGAGCAGGCGATTAAAAGGCGCGGATCATAATCCGAAAGGCTTGGTCGAGTCAATGTTTAGCCTCGAATAATAGCGATAAGTTCTTTGCCAAAACGTTCAAACTTATGCGCACCAATCCCTGAAACTGCTCGCAAATCTTCTATATTTTGCACATCTGCACGCACTAATTCAGCCAGCGTGCTGTCATGGAAAATAACGTAGGCAGCCACGCCTTCCGATTTGGCTTTTTCGCTGCGCCATGCTCGCAATTGCTCCCAGAGCGCATGCTCTTTTTGCGAAAAATCGGCCAATATGTCCTCACGTGCACGGCGTGATGTGCTTGCAAATGAGGTAGATTCACCTCGCTGCTTTTTAGCAGGTTTCACATAAGGCCGCAGCGCCACATTTTGCTTACCCTGCAATACTGCTCGGCTTGCAGGCGTGAGCACCAGCGTTCCATGTCCGTGTGCCTCTACAGCTAATAATCCGTTTGCAACCAGTTGGCGAAAGACTCCACGCCACTGTGCCTCAGAATGCTCAACACCGATACCAAAAGTCGATAAAGCATCATGCCCACGCTCCACTACACGCTCTGTGCGCTTGCCAATCAAAATATGAATTAAATGGCCTGCGCCAAATGTATAACCACTCGCACGCTGCACACGATAGACACAAGAGAGCGCCATTTGCGCTTCACGTGTGGCGTCCCAGACCGCTGCAGGCTCTAAGCAAGTATCGCAGTTACCACAGGGGTTACTGGCCTCGCCAAAATAGGCTAGCAAACGCTCTCTACGGCATCCCAGTGCCTCACAAAACCCCAATAATGCGTCGAGCTTGGACGATGCAATACGTTTATAGGCCTCTTGGGCCACGGATTCTTCAATCATCTTGCGCTGCAAGATGACATCTCCTAAGCCATATGCCATCCAGACATTAGCAGGAAGGCCATCACGGCCCGCACGACCTGTTTCTTGATAATACCCTTCAATGCTTTTAGGCATGTCCATATGTATGACAAACCGCACATCTGGCTTATCAATGCCCATGCCAAAAGCAATGGTTGCCACCATAACCACGCCCTCTTCACGTTGGAAGATTTTCTGATTACGGCTACGTTCTTGCGCACTCATTCCGCCATGATAGGCGAGTGCATAAATTCCCTGTGTATTGAGCCATTGCGCCGTCTCTTCGACTTTTTTGCGCGACAGACAATAAATAATTCCTGCATCACACTGCACGACTGTATTTTTTTCGGGAGAAACGCTGTTATTGCGTTTTGCCGCGAGCAGTGTTTTTTCATCACTACGTATATGTTCAGCAAGCAGAAAATTGAGCAACTGCGTGCGGATATTTTCTTTTTCTACAATCCGGTAACGGATATTGGGCCGATCAAAACTGGAAATAAATAGCTGCGCATGGTCTAGCGACAGTCGCGTAACAATTTCCGTTCTAGTCAGCGGATCAGCAGTAGCCGTGAGCGCCATGCGAGGCACATGAGGATAGCGCTCTTGCAGCACTGCCAATTTAATATATTCAGGGCGAAAATCATGCCCCCATTGAGAAACGCAATGCGCCTCATCAATGGCAAAAAGCCCTACTTTCGCAGTATCGAGTAGCGAAAGAAATCGTGGCGTCATTAAACGCTCTGGAGCGACATACAATATTTCTATATCGCCTCGGACAAATGCGCGCTCTGTATCACTCGCCTCTTTTAAAGACAAAGTTGAATTCAAATAAGCTGCACGCACACCCAATTCGCACAGCGCCGCAACCTGATCCTCCATCAAAGCAATCAATGGAGAAATAACTACCCCTCCTCCCAAACCCGCTCTATGCCGAACCAAGGAAGGAATTTGATAGCACAGGGATTTACCTGCACCTGTGGACATAGAGACGAAACAATCGCCTCCTGCAGCAGCATGCTCGACAATCTCAGACTGATGCCCTCTAAATACCCCATAGCCAAATACTTCTTTAAGAACACCAAGGCAAAGGGAGTCAGACATGGGCAGGCCCTCGATAAATGGATTCGGCATGCTTTAAGCAAAAACCTGCCTGGGACCTCCTAAAAGAGCCTCTTTTCAAAGCTATTAAGGCTTTCCAAGACCCTTTACTTGCTTTCACAGCAAAAGCCCTTGAAGCCCTTTTAGGAGATCCCAGACAGAAAATGCTTGGATTACGCAATGAATCCATCCAAGACCAGATCAAAATGCATCATAGATCAAGGATCACATGCAGATGAAAAAGATTATTTTCACCTTGTGCATGTTTTTTTCAAATAGCCCAAAGAGCCATTCAATGCGGTTGCATGGGAGTATAGGTTTTTGCGCTCAAAAAGTACGCAACGCCCTGTATACACCATATAGCTGCACTTAATGACTCTTACAGGAAAGCTACAAACCAGGTTTATATCGTAAAGTTTCTCAAAAAGGCCCATTTACCCTTAGGTGTTGCTTGGGAGCATCCACTGTTAAATCATTGCCAAAAGGCGATGGTTATAGGCATGTGGTGCGCATGTTGGGGTTCGTACCTCACCCCAACCTACAGTGCTATGAACCCTTCTGAGAAAACTGGTTTTTAGGCTGCTGGGTTTGCTGATGGTTCTACTGAATCGAAAACTACTTCTTCAGCATTATGTGCAAGTCGCTCATGCTCGATACGTTGTAGACGTGCTCTAGCAGCTCTCAAACCTGTACCTGCAGGAATCAGTTTTCCTAGCATAAGGTTTTCTTTAAGCCCGTTCAATATATCGATTGTCGCATACCCTTGCATACCAAAAGCTCTACCGCCCTTACCTTCACTTGCGACCACATTCACGCCCTCTGTAGCGGCACGAACCATCACACTGGTGGTCTGCTGGAAGGCTAGTGCTGCCAGAACAGAAGGTGCCAATAGAGATGCATTCGTAATACCAAGCAGCACGTTGTTATAGGTAGCAGGGATCCCATCTTCAGCTATAACGCGATCATTCTCGTTCAACAAGTCTGAACGCTCAACTTGCTCACCAAGAATGAAGCGTGTATCACCTGGGTTCAGCACCTGGACTCGGCGCAACATCTGACGAACGATAACTTCAATATGCTTATCGTTAATCTTCACCCCTTGTAGGCGGTACACATCTTGCACTTCATCCACGATGTAGCGCGCTAAAGACTCGACACCTTGCAAGCGCAAAATGTCATGCGGATTAGCGGGACCATCAACAATAACTTCCCCTTTATTGACGATCTGACCATCGTGCGCCAATACCTGCTTTTCTTTCGAAATCAAGAACTCGTTTTGCGTGCCATCTTCCTCTGTAATGACCAAGCGCTGTTTTCCTTTGGTGTCTTTACCAAAAGAAACCGTACCGGTCACTTCAGCCAAGATACCTGCATCTTTCGGAGCGCGCGCTTCGAAAAGTTCAGCCACTCGCGGTAAGCCCCCCGTAATATCGCGTGTTTTTTGCGATTCGGTTGGGATACGCGCTAAGACTTCACCCATCTTCACGTGTTGCCCGTCTTTGACCAGAATCAGTGCACCTGCTTGGAAGCTGATGGTCACTGCATGGTCTGTACCTGGAATCTTGACCTCTTGACCTTGCTCATCGAGCAACTTCATTTGAGGACGAATCGTCTTAGCAGCTTGCAAGGTACGACGTTTTGGATCAATCACTACGAGGGTGGAAAGACCCGTTAACTCATCGATCTGACGAGATACCGTAATACCTTCTTCCGCATTCTCGAATTTCACAACCCCTTGGTATTCCGTGATGATAGGACGCATCAATGGATCCCAGAATGCAAGCTGCGTTCCGGCTTTAATGTGCTTACCATCTAGGTGCATGACTGTTGCACCATACGGAATCTTATGGCGTTCACGTTCACGGCCTAAATCATCAATGATGATGATCTCACCAGAACGGGAAATAACGATTTGCTCACCTTTGCTATTGGTAACGTAGCGCATTGCGGAAGTGAACCGTATCGTACCGGTAGATTTTGCTTCCACGCTCGATATCGTTGCCGCACGCAGTGCCGCCCCCCCGATATGGAAGGTCCGCATCGTAAGCTGTGTACCTGGCTCACCGATGGATTGAGCAGCAATAACCCCTACTGCTTCACCCACATTTACATGTGTGCCTCGACCCAGATCACGTCCATAACACTTAGCACATAAACCATAGCGCATTTCGCAGGTCAATGGCGTACGCACACGCACTTCATCAATGCCCAGGCTTTCAATGGTTTCTGCAGCCGTCTCGGTCAATAGCATGCCTGCTTCAAAGAGAATGCCCTGAGTCTGAGGATTCGATACTTCCTCAGCCAATACACGACCCAAAATACGGTCATGCAAGGTCTCAATAACTTCACCCCCTTCAATCAGTGCCTTAACAACTACACCATTGGTCGTTTTGCAATCCTCTTCTAAGACCACCAAATCCTGCGCAACGTCAACCAGACGACGCGTCAAATACCCGGAGTTTGCTGTCTTAAGCGCCGTATCTGCCAAACCTTTACGCGCACCGTGCATCGAGATGAAGTACTGCTGAACATTCAAGCCTTCGCGGAAGTTAGCCGTAATCGGAGTCTCAATAATGGATCCATCTGGCTTAGCCATCAAACCACGCATACCTGCTAACTGGCGAATCTGCACTGCAGAACCCCGAGCACCTGATTCCGCCATCATGTAGATGGAGTTAAAGGACTCTTGTTTAGAAGACTTGCCTTGGCTATTGGTAACGCGCTCAACGGACAATTGCTCCATCATCGCCTTACCCACTGCTTCTGCAGTAGCGGACCAGATATCAACCACATTGTTATAGCGCTCTTGCGCCGTTACGAGACCGGACATGTATTGGCGATCGTACTCTTTTACCTTCTTCGCAGCTTCCGCAATGATGGCTTCTTTTTGTGGCGGCACCAGCATGTCATCGACGCAAATCGATAATCCTGCACGAGTGGCCAACTTAAAGCCTGCTTGCATCAATTGATCGGTAAAGATAACCGTTTGACGCAAACCACAGCGACGGAATGCTCCATTGATTAGGCGTGAAATTTCTTTCTTTTTCAGCGCCTTATTCAGCATGGAGAAAGGCAGACCTGCAGGCAGAATTTCAGACAATATTGCACGGCCAACCGTTGTTTCGTACTGCGTAACCGTTTTCACGAAACGATCAACATCCGCTATTGGCTCTGCATCCGGATCGAAATCTGCATTCGGCACATACTCAACAATGCGAGCAGTGATCTTCGACGTCAGATCTACTTCTTTATTCTCGTAAGCACAAATTGCCTCGCTTACGGTCGCAAAACACATTCCTTCACCGCGGCCATTTGCACGCTCACGAGTCGCGTAGTACAAGCCTAGAACGATATCTTGTGAAGGCACAATCGATGGCTCACCATTTGCAGGGAAGAGCACATTGTTCGAGGCGAGCATTAATGTGCGCGCTTCGAGCTGAGCCTCCAGAGATAACGGTACATGTACTGCCATCTGATCGCCGTCAAAGTCGGCATTAAAGGCTGCACATACCAACGGATGCAACTGGATGGCTTTACCTTCGATCAGAAGGGGTTCAAAAGCTTGAATACCTAAACGGTGCAGAGTCGGTGCCCGGTTTAGCATAACAGGATGCTCTCGGATCACCTCTTCTAAGATATCCCATACGACGGGAGTCTGGTTTTCAACCTCTTTCTTCGCCGCTTTAATGGTGGTTGCTACGCCCATCACTTCGAGTTTATGGAAGATAAAGGGTTTGAAGAGCTCAAGAGCCATCAATTTAGGCAAGCCACATTGATGCAATTTAAGCTCAGGTCCCACCACAATCACAGAACGACCAGAGTAATCGACGCGTTTACCCAACAGATTCTGACGGAAACGCCCGCTCTTACCTTTGATCATGTCGGAAAGCGATTTCAGAGGACGTTTATTAGCGCCCGTCATAGCTTTACCACGTCGACCATTATCTAAGAGCGAATCTACCGCTTCTTGCAGCATCCGCTTCTCATTGCGCACAATAATTTCAGGCGCTTTGAGTTCAAGCAAACGCTTCAGACGGTTATTTCGGTTAATAACCCTACGATACAAGTCATTCAGATCTGAGGTTGCAAAACGACCTCCATCAAGCGGTACCAATGGCCTTAAATCAGGCGGCAAGACGGGTAGAACTTCAAACACCATCCACTCAGGCTTAATTCCAGAGCGTTGGAAGGCTTCAAGCAATTTCAGACGTTTTGCAAATTTCTTGATCTTGGCTTCAGAACCCGTTGCTTTCAAATCAGCGCGCAGCTGCTCAATACGAGCACCTATATCCATGGAGCGCAGCAGTGCACGTATGCCTTCTGCACCCATTTCAGCGTGGAATTCGTCACCGTATTCTTCGACTTTGCTGTAGTAGTCTTCTTCCGTCATGATCGAGCCGCGCTTGAGCGGTGTCATGCCGGGTTCGATAATTACATAGGCTTCGAAATACAACACACGTTCGATATCACGTAGTGTCATATCCAGCGCCATACCAAGACGGGAAGGCAACGATTTCAAGAACCAAATATGCGCAACTGGGGAAGCCAATTCAATATGGCCCATGCGCTCACGACGTACTTTTGCGAGAGTGACTTCAACACCGCATTTCTCACAAATCACGCCACGATGCTTCAGTCGCTTATATTTTCCACACAGACATTCGTAGTCTTTGATCGGTCCAAAAATTCTGGCGCAGAACAAACCGTCCCGCTCAGGCTTAAAGGTACGATAGTTAATCGTCTCAGGCTTTTTCACTTCCCCAAACGACCAAGAACGAATCTTCTCGGGAGAGGCCAGTCCAATCTTAATAGCGTCAAAGCCATTGTCTTGGTGCACTTGTTTGAAGATATCAAGCAGTGCTTTAGATCCGCTTTCTTGATGTGCAGGACCCTGACGCGCCAAATCAATATCAATTCCTAGGGAGCGGATTTCTTTCACCAACACATTGAAAGATTCCGGCATACCCGCTTCAATGACGTGTTCACCTTTGACCAAGTTTTCATATACCTTGGTTCGTCCAGCAACGTCATCGGACTTGACTGTGAGCATTTCTTGCAAGGTATAGGATGCACCATACGCTTCGAGTGCCCACACCTCCATCTCACCGAAACGCTGTCCTCCAAACTGGGCTTTTCCGCCCAAAGGCTGCTGCGTAACTAAAGAGTATGGACCTGTGGAACGCGCATGCATTTTGTCGTCGACCAAATGGTGCAACTTCAGCATGTGCATATACCCAACCGTCACTGGGCGTTCGAACGCTTCACCAGTATGCCCGTCATAGAGCGTGACCTGGTTTTTGGATTTCGTCATCCCTAGCTGTTTAGCTATTTTGTCGGGATAAGCTAAATCCAATGCATGTGAAATATCTTCTTCACTTGCACCATCAAAAACAGGGGTCGCAAATGGCACGCCACCTTGTAGGTTACGAGCAAGTTCAAAGATTTCATCATTGCTCAATGTGTCAAGAGGCTCTGAATGATGACGACCGCTATAGACTTTTTTGAGGAAGTTACGCACTTCAGTGACTTTGGCCTGCGACTGCAACATGTCGCCAATACGCTGCCCTAATCCTTTGGCGGCCCAACCCAAATGGGTCTCAAGAATCTGCCCCACGTTCATACGTGAAGGCACACCCAGAGGATTTAACACCATATCTACTGGCGTACCATCCGCCATATAAGGCATGTCTTCAACGGGAACGATTTTAGAAACCACCCCTTTATTACCGTGGCGACCGGCCATTTTGTCACCGGGCTGCAAGCGACGTTTGACAGCCAAGTAGACCTTCACCATCTTCAGCACACCAGGGGGAAGTTCATCACCTTGGGTCAGTTTTTTACGCTTCTTCTCAAAAGCCAGCTCAGATTCATGACGTTTTTGCTCAATAGACTTTTTAATAGCTTCTAATTGAGCCGCTGCGTCTTCATCTACTAGTGTGATGTCAAACCAGTGATACGTATCTAGGCTAGTCAGATAAGCATGCGTAATCGCTGTATTTCTTAGCTGTTTTGGTCCGCTACTTGCCTGTTGACCTACCAACATTTTCTCTAAACGCGAGAAAGCATCCCCTTCCACAATTCGGAGCTGGTCGTTCAGATCAAGACGGTAGCGTCGCAATTCATCATCAATAATTTGCTGCGCACGTTTATCCCGGACAATGCCTTCACGGGTAAATACCTGCACATCGATGACGGTTCCATTCATACCGGAAGACACACGCAAAGAAGTATCTTTAACGTCTGAGGCCTTCTCACCAAAAATGGCGCGCAATAATTTTTCTTCGGGGGTGAGCTGTGTCTCGCCTTTAGGCGTTACTTTTCCAACCAATACATCGCCTGCCTGTACTTCGGCACCGATATAAATAATCCCAGAATCATCCAAACGGCCTAACTGCGTTTCAGCCAAATTGGAAATATCACGCGTAATTTCTTCGGGGCCCAACTTTGTATCGCGTGCAACGATACTCAGTTCTTCAATATGGATAGAGGTATAACGATCCTCTGTTACTACGCGCTCGGAAATCAAAATCGAATCTTCGAAGTTGTATCCATTCCAAGGCATAAATGCGACCAGCATATTCTGGCCGAGAGCAAGCTCTCCTATATCGGTAGAAGCGCTATCTGCAATAACATCGCCACGTGCAACCGTATCGCCGACTTTAACAATCGGACGCTGATTGATATTGGTGCTTTGGTTCGAACGGGTATATTTAATTAAGTTATAAATATCCACACCCGTACTGCCATCAGCGGCTTCGTCATCGTTTACACGAATCACGATCCGGCTAGCATCGACGTAATCAACCAATCCACCACGGAAAGATTGCACAGTCGTACCAGAATCGACGGCTACCGTACGTTCAATCCCCGTTCCGACCAATGCTTTCTCAGGACGCAAGCAAGGCACAGCCTGACGTTGCATGTTTGAGCCCATCAGCGCACGGTTTGCATCATCGTGCTCTAAGAAAGGAATCAAAGAGGCAGCAACAGACACGATCTGGGAAGGCGCTACATCGATGTACTCAACGCGCTCGGGGGACGTCATTAACGTCTCACCCATTTCACGCGCAGAGACAAGCTCATCGGTCAATACCCCTTCACCGGATACCGCAGCATTCGCTTGAGCAATAACATACTGGCCTTCTTCAATAGCAGAGAAGTAATTTACTTCTTGCTGCACCACTCCTTTTTCTACTTTACGGTAGGGAGTTTCAAGAAAACCATACTCATTGATGCTTGCATACAGTGCCAGCGAGTTGATCAAACCGATGTTTGGACCTTCTGGTGTCTCGATTGGACAAACGCGACCATAGTGGGTGGGGTGCACATCACGTACTTCAAAGCCTGCGCGCTCACGCGTCAAACCGCCCGGTCCCAACGCAGAAACGCGGCGTTTATGCGTAATTTCGGACAGCGGATTGGTTTGATCCATGAACTGCGACAGCTGGGAAGAGCCGAAGAACTCACGAATAGCCGATGAAATGGGCTTGGAGTTGATCAAGTCATGCGGCATTAAGTTTTCACTTTCTGCCTGACCAAGACGCTCTTTGACCGCACGTTCTACACGCACTAAACCGGTGCGGAATTGATTTTCTGCCAACTCGCCCACACAGCGCACACGCCGATTTCCTAGATGGTCGATATCATCGACTTCGCCTCGGCCATTACGCAATTCAACCAAGATCTTAATCGTAGACAAGATATCGTCATCACTTAAGGTCATCGGACCTGTGACTTCGCTTCTGCCGACACGACGATTGAATTTCATACGACCGACTTTGGACAGGTCGTAAGATTCTTTATCGTAAAAGAGTCGGTTGAATAAAGCTTCTACTGCTTCTTCGGTTGGCGGCTCACCTGGACGCATCATCCGGTAGATGGCAATACGCGCTGCTGCTTGATCCGTTGTCTCGTCAATACGCAATGTTTGCGAAATATAGGCGCCTTGATCGAGATCATTGGTATATAAGGTCTCGATGGTCTTAATGCCTGCTTCTCGCATCGCATCTAACAGAACATCCGTAATTTCGTCATTCGCATTTGCAATAACTTCGCCAGTCTCTTCATCGATAATGGCTTTAGCAAGTACCCGACCCATTAAATAGTCATCTGGCACAGACAAGTTTTTGGTATTTGCTTTTTCAAGCTCACGAATATGCTTAGCATTAATACGTTTATCTTTAGCGACAATAATGCTGCCATCATCTGCCAAGATATCGAAAAAGGCCACTTCTCCACGCAGACGCTCAGGGATAAACTCAATCTGAGCACCCTCACTTCTTAGTGTAAAAGTATCAAAATCAAAGAACAGGTCGAGAATTTGCTCCTGGGTTAAACCAAGGGCTTTAAGCAAAATAGTGACCAACATTTTGCGACGGCGATCTACGCGGAAGTACAAAATGTCTTTAGGGTCAAACTCAAAGTCTAGCCAAGAGCCACGGTAAGGAATGATACGCGCGGAAAAAAGCAACTTACCAGAACTATGCGTTTTGCCTTTGTCATGCTCAAAAAAGACGCCGGGTGAGCGATGCAACTGCGAAACGACTACACGCTCCGTACCATTGATCACAAACGAGCCCGTCGGAGTCATGAGCGGAATTTCGCCCATATAGACTTCTTGCTCTTTGACTTCTTTAACAACAGGCTTGCTTGGAGACTCTTTATCTAGAATAACTAGACGAACTTTGGCACGTAGCGCGGAACAGAAAGTCAAACCACGTTGCTGGCACTCTTTGACATCAAAAATTGGAGGTGCAAGCGTGTAGCTTACAAATTCCAAACGGGCAAAACCGTTATGGGAGGAGATAGGAAAAATTGAGCCGAATGCGGCTTGCAAGCCCTGAGGCTTACGTTGAGAAGGCTTTACGTCTGTCTGCAAAAAAGCAGTAAAAGACTCAAGCTGGGTCGCCAGCAAAAAAGGAATCTGGTGAACGATTGAACGCTTTGCGAAACTCTTACGAATTCGCTTTTTCTCGGTAAAGGAATATTGCATACCATCTCCAGATCGCTAGAGCATTTCCCCCTTTTGAAAAATGCTCTAAAACGTAAAATCCATCTACGCGTCACATCACAAAAACCTGCTCACAATCCTCAAAAAGAAGATTGAAATAGCGCTATGCGCGAACACCATCAAATTGTCAATGGACAACCATTGAGTATCGCACAAACACCACGCATATCCTTTTTAAAAGATCGCAAACAGGCCCTTGTGGAAAATCGGGCTTACAAATGCAAAAAGCTGGCGTGTAAAAACGCCAGCCTGTAGCACGGTGGCTACATTTATTTGATTTCAACCTTGGCGCCAGCTGCTTCCAATTTTTTCTTGGCTTCTTCAGCTTGCTCTTTAGGTACACTTTCCTTAACAGGCTTAGGCGCACCATCTACCAATTCTTTGGCTTCTTTCAAACCAAGGCCTGTCAATTCACGTACTGCCTTAATGACAGAAACCTTATTTGCACCGGCTTCAAGCAATACCGTTGTAAATTCAGTTTGCTCTTCAGCAGCAGCGGCTGCACCGCCACCTGCAGGACCTGCAACAGCCATTGCAGCAGCAGACACACCAAATTTTTCTTCAAATGCTTTAACTAAATCATTGAGTTCTAAAACCGACATTGCGCCTACGGCTTCCAAAACATCTTCTTTCGCCATTGCCATTACATACTCCTAAATTTGAAATCAAACTGAAAAAGGGGGGTCTTTCTATCGGAACTTATCGCACCGTATTAGACATATATCAATTCTATAAGCCTGCTGAGAACTGTGAATTTAAGCAGCTTCAGTAACTTCTGTTTCCTGCTTTTTAGCTGCAAGTGCTGCAAGTGCGCGTGCAAAGCCAGAAACAGGGGCCTGCATTACACCCAGCAATTGAGATATCAATTGTTCACGGCCAGGAATATTTGCTAATGCTTCTACAGCAGACTTATCTAAAATCTTTCCTTCGCAATATCCTTGCTGTACCACTAACTTGTCGTTGCTCTTTGCAAATTCATGCACTACTTTCGCAGCAGAAACAGCATCTTCCGAAAAACTGTAAATTAGTGGCCCGATCATATGATCAGCCAAAGGTGCAAAAGCTGTACCTTCTACTGCACGACGCATCAAAGTATTTTTGAGCACACGCAGATAGACTTTTTGCTCTTTTGCCTTTGCGCGAAGGCGCGTCAAGTCACTACTAGACATACCGCGATAATGCGCTAGGACAACTGTTTGGGTCTGTGTAATTCTGGCAGCCATTGTTGCCACCACATCCCGTTTATCTTCTTTATTTAGCGGCACTGTGGCCCCCCTTATATTGAAACCAGGCATCTTGATTTAAGCCATAAAGCCAATCAAATGATGCATAAACTATTCTCTTTTCAATCCATAGCACTTATGCAGCAAAGGCATTTTGCTCTACGCGCACGCCAGGACCCATGGTGCTGGAAAGTGCAATTTTGCGCAGATATAAGCCTTTACTGGTTGCAGGCCGGGCTTTTTGCAAAGTTTCAATCAAAGCAGCGATATTTGAGCGCAATGAAGATGCTTCAAAGGAGGCACGACCCACCGTTGCATGCACGATACCGTTCTTATCAATACGAAATTGAATTTGACCGGCCTTAGCATTTTTAACAGCGGTTGCCACATCGGCTGTAACCGTACCTACTTTTGGGTTAGGCATTAAGCCTCGTGGACCCAAAACTTGCCCTAATGTTCCAACAATACGCATGGTATCGGGCGAGGCAATCACTACGTCAAAGTTCAGCTGACCTGCCTTGATTTGCTCAGCAAGATCTTCCATCCCAACGATATCCGCTCCTGCAGCACGCGCTTGCTCTGCTTTTTCGCCTTGGGCAAAAACCGCTACGCGCATCGTACGACCTGTACCTGCAGGCAATACTACGGAGCCACGCACAACCTGATCCGATTTACGTGCATCAACGCCTAACTGCACTGCTATATCAATAGATTCATCAAATTTAGCAGTCGCACAGGCTTTTACCAATTCTAAAGCTTCATCGATAGGATACAGTTTGGTGGAATCTACTTTTCCTTCGAGTGCTTTTAAACGCTTAGAAAGTTTAGCCATTACATTCCCTCCACAGTAATACCCATGGAGCGTGCGCTCCCGGCAATGGTACGCAACGCAGCGGCTTCATCGCCAGCGGTTAGATCCAAACGCTTGATCTTCACAATTTCTTTTGCTTGTTCAAGCGTGAGCGAACCTACTTTTTGCGTATGGGGAGTAGCAGAGCCTTTATCTACTTTCGCACCTTGAGCGTCTGTAGCCATTTTCTTAATCAATGCAGTAGCAGGTGGGCTTTTTATAATGAAGGAAAAGCTTTTATCTGCGTACACTGTAATGACTACAGGTAAAGGCATACCAGCTTCAAAAGATTGAGTCTGTGCATTAAAGCCTTTACAGAATTCCATAATATTAAGACCGCGCTGACCCAAAGCAGGACCAACGGGAGGAGAAGGATTGGCCTTCCCCGCGGGGATTTGCAGTTTAATAAAACCGACTATTTTCTTTGCCATTTTAAAACCCTGGTCGAATGCATAAAATGATTAAATCACTTACCGCATTCAGTGAGTCATAACGCAATTACCACAAACACATTCAAATAGAATGCCTCAGGTTCTTGCTCCTCTTTGGCAGCACTAGAGATTAAAAAGATTTTTTAATCCCTGGCGCTGCAATTTACAGCTAACTATATTCTGATATTTTTTCAACCTGCCCAAATTCGAGCTCTACAGGCGTTGCACGTCCAAAAATCATCACGGAGACTCTAAGGCGAGACTTCTCATAATTGACTTCTTCAATGCTGCCATTGAAATCTGCAAAAGGCTCACTTTTAATGCGGACCATTTCGCCCACATTAAAGAGCGTTTTGGGACGCGGTGCTACTTTGCCTTCCATTCTAGACAGAATTTGGTCAATCTCTACTTGAGGCACAGGACTAGGACGGCCTGCACTAGAGGAGCCTTTCCGGGAGGTTGAACCTTTACGTGCTCCACCTACAAAACCCATGACCCCTTTTGTGGCATTGACAAAATGCCAGGTCTCATCGGTCATCTCCATCTCGAGCAAAACATACCCGGGGTAAAACCGACGCTCAGTAACAATTTCACGTCCATCCTTGATTTCTACCACTTCTTCTGATGGCACCAGGATGCGACTGAATTTGCTGGCTATTCCAGCCTGTTCAACGCGCTCTTGCAGCAGGCGTTGAACACTTTTTTCCATGCTGGAATACACATGAACGACATACCATGCTTTTTTTGCATGCGCGTCTGAACCCACCGCTGGACTCGCTGTTGGATCAATATCACTCATTTTATTTCCAGCGCAGAATTAATGAAAAAATCAACCACTCGATAATTTTGTCGCTCATCCACAAATACACAGCCATCACAAGCGCAAAAACGAACACTATCAGTGTCATTTTCCCCGCTTCTTTGGGTGCCGGCCAAACTACTTTACAAACCTCTATATAAGCGCTTTTGGAAAATGCAATAAATTCACGGCCGGGTGCGGAGAATAAAATAGCAACGATTCCAGCCACCACACCGCACGCTAAAGAGAGCAGTTGAATATAGCCGTTGTAATGATTTAAAAAAGCAAAACCCAAAATACCCAGAACGAAAAAACACAGGCCCAGTGTGAGTATTAAACGATCACACAGAGCTTTTTTGCTGCTTTGAGTAGAGGAATTAGCCATAAAATGCGCAAAAGCTGCTTATAAAGAGAAAAAGGCACTTAAAAATGCCTATCACACCTCGTAGCAACTAAGGTGTAATCAAAAGCCTGAATATACATTAGACCTCTTTCGGAATTCCGTAGCGGCGTCATTCCTCCTTGCCGTACTAGTGTACTGTCTTCGTCGGAATTCCTTGCTACGGGATTCCGAAAGAGGTCTAATCTACTTCATAGATTAATAAAAATCAGAAGCCGATTTTAATACGGGCAGGGGCAGAGGGAATCGAACCCCCAACCTTCGGTTTTGGAGACCGACGCTCTGCCAGTTGAGCTATACCCCTGTAGGAGCGCTATTTGGGCTTACCCAAATAAAACTGCAAAAGAAGAAATCAGGAGCGCGATACATGATATTCCCAATTTCTTCTTATTAATGATGTTACGCAGGTATTCACGAAGCCTGTGGTTTGCATGTTGGGGTTCGTGCCTCACCACCAACCTACCCTTCTTTGCCTTTCCGGTGCTTGGTAAAGGTTTGTAGAAACCTTTTACATGGGTACCTCGGTAGGTTGGTGGTGAGGCACGAACCCCAACACGCCTACCATAGGCTCCTTGAATACCTGCGTAACATCATTTAATAATTTTAGCGACAACGCCGGTACCAACTGTACGACCGCCTTCACGCATAGAGAAGCGAACTCCTTGCTCCATCGCGATCGGAGCAATCAACTTGACCTTCACGGTCACATCATCACCAGGTACTACCATCTCTTTGCCTTCTGGCAATTCGATCGAACCTGTTACATCCGTAGTACG
>JASSUF010000026.1:0-19935 GCA_031963365.1 Mycoavidus cysteinexigens | reverse complement strand
TTATTATGCCGATTTACAGATCAGAAAATTGAAACGATCTCTATGAATCACACACTTTAATCATCGCCTTTGGCCTGTACATGTAGGTTTCCAAGGGGCGGTGGTCATCATGTTGGGGTTCCTTCGTCACCACCAACCTACCATTCTTTGCTTTTCTTATAATTGCTGGAGTTTGATAGAACCCTTTTATCTATGCATTTCGGTAGGTTGGTGGTGAGGCACGAACCCCAACATGCACACCACTTCCCTCTAATAATGCCTGCCTGAGAGTCCTGCATAGGTTTGATAATTGCTATAGCTGCATAGAGGCTTCTACCTCACCACCACCCTTTAATCATTGCTTTTGGCCTGTACATGCAGGTTTCCAACGGGCGGTGATCCTCATGTTGGGGTTCCTTCGTCACCACCAACCTACCATGCTCTTGTTGGTGCGTGAAGTTTGATAGCACCCTTTTATATATGCATCCATGTAGGTTGGTGGTGAGGTACGAACCCCAACACGCATACCACTTCCCTCTAATCATGCCTACCTGAGAGTCATGCATAGGTTTGATAAATTGCTATGGCTGCCTAGAGCTTCCTACCCCACACCTACCTTTAACCATCGCCTTTGGCCTGTACATGCAGGTTTCCAACGGACCGTGGTCCTCATGTTGGGGTTCCTTCGTCACCACCAACCTACCTTTCTTTGCTTTTCTTATGGTGAGTAGAGTTGGATAGAACCCTTTTATCTATGCATCTCGGTAGGTTGGTGGTGACGAAGGAACCCCAACACGCACACCACTTCCCTCCAATCATGCCTACCTGAGAGTCATGCATTGGTTTAATAATTCTTATGGCAGCCCACTAATGCCTCAATCTCTGCAACTGTAACAGGTACATCGCGGCTTAGTAGTTCGCAGCCTTTTTCTGTAACTACTGCATCATCTTCAATGCGAATTCCAATATTCCAATATTCTTCAGGTATATCGGCTGCAGCGCGCACGTATAGGCCAGGCTCTATGGTGAGGACCATATTTTTTTGTAGGCGAATCCAGGGATGTTGATTATCTTTTCCAAGTGGCGCTTGGAGATCTCGGTATAGGCCGCAGTCGTGTACATCTAAGCCGAGCCAATGGCTGGTTTTATGCATATAGAAGCGTTTGTAGGCTTCTTTTTCAATAGCATCTTCTAGGCTGCCATATTTATCTGAAGGAAGTAGGCCGGTATCCAGTAAGCCTTGGGTGAGTATGCGCAATGCGGCTTCATGCGGTTCATTAAAGCTGGCACCGGGTTGTGTAGCATCAATTGCTGCTTGTTGAGCCGCTAATACGATTTCATAGAGTGTGCGTTGGGGTTTGGAGAAGCGGCCATTGACTGGGAAGGTACGGGTGATATCGGCTGCGTAGCTATCTAATTCACAAGCGGCATCGATAAGCACCATATCTCCGACACGTGCTTTGGCTGTGCCTGCAAGATGGTGTAGCACCACGGCATTAGGTCCTGCTGCGACGATGGAGGAATAGGCTGTATATTGGCTGCCATGGCGTCGAAATGCATAGAGTAATTCCGCTTCTAATTCGTATTCACGTATGCCTGGATAGCATTTTTCCATTGCGCGGAGGTGCCCCTGGGCAGAAATGCGTGCAGCGCGGCGCATTAAATCGATTTCATGGGGGTGTTTGATTGCGCGCATGGGGTCTAGCAGCGCGGTTATATCGTATACAACAGGAGGTGCTCGGCGCCCAGTGCGATTTTTTTGTGCCGCAGCTGCGAGCCAGCGCCGCATATTTTTATCTAGTGTGCGAGATTGTCCAAAGGCATAGCAAATTGCAGGAGCTTTTGCTAGCAGTACAGGCATTTCTTGATCGAGTGTTTCAATGGAGTGGGCCTCATCTACTCCTAATGCATTGCGGGCTGCGTGAGGTCCGAAACGAAAGCCATCCCATATTTCACGCTCTTCATTTTTAGGGCGACAAAATAAAATACTGGAAGGGGCTTCTTTTTCTGCACTCGCATCTAGTACCAGCATGGCTTCAGGTTCGGTAAAACCGGTGAGGTAGTAAAAGTAGCTATCATGCCGGTAAGCGTAGTGCGTATCTCGGCTACGTACATGTTCTGGCGCGGTAGGGATGATGGCCACAGCGCCTTTGCAAGCCGTACGAAGCATTTCTAATACACTCAAACGACGGTCTATATAAATAGCACGCATATCAGAGGGCGATAGCGAAGGCTCATTAAGGGGCTGTGTATGCATGAAAGAAGATCCTGGCTCTGTTTTTTTATAAAGAATGATAGGTTGGGGTGAGGCACGAACCCCAACATGCGTACCACCGCCCTTTAATATGGCCTTTTGCAAATATAAGCAGGTTTCAAAAGGTCTGTGGTCTGCATGTTGGGGTTCGTGCCTCACCCCAACCTACAATGCTTTTATACGTTTTTTATTTCTTTATTTTCTTGGATTTCTAGGCATTGTTTGTAGGTCTGTTCTAGCGTTTTTGGTGAACTTGCGCGCAAGCCTAAATCTCGTAGATGGCCATCGTGCACTCCATATACCCAAGCATGTACCGTTAGAGGTTGGCCTCGTTCCCAAGCATCTTGCACGATGGTGGTGCTGCATACGTGTACCGCTTGCTCGATGGCGTTGAGCTCAACGAGTCGTGCATGTTGATCAGCTCCTTGTGCGCAACGCTCAAGAAGTGTGTGATGTTGGTCGTGTACATCCTGAATATGCCGAAGCCAATTGTCTGCAAGTCCAATACGCTTACTGACAAGTGCAGCGCCCACTCCTGAGCAGCCGTAATGGCCTACTACCATAATATGGCGTATCTGAAGCACTTCTACCGCAAATTGGATAACAGATAGGCAATTTAAGTCAGTATGTACGACTACATTGGCAATATTGCGATGCACAAATACTTCGCCAGGAGGCAAGCCAGTAATTTGGTTTGCGGGTACGCGTGAATCGGAGCAGCCTATCCAGAGGTACTGCGGTTTTTGCTGGTCTTTTAGGCGTGTAAAGTACTCAGGGTCTTCCGCTTGCATTTTTGCAACCCATTGCTGATTTTTTTCAAACAAGTGCTGCAGCGGACTGGGGGTGTTGCAATCAAGGGAATCGAGTGGTGGAGTAAAAGCCATAAGTAGTTTTAATCCTATGTAATGCTAAATATAAAAAAATAAAAGGTGTAATACATTCATAGCTATAAATCAGTCAGCACACCTAAGAGTAAGCAGCACATAAGCTGCTATACAAGTCTAGAAGGCATACATCCCCCAAAAAGCCTATTTCTGTTTGTTCCGAACTTCTAATACAGGGATTTTTAGCCAACCTAAGTCTGCCAGAATAGGTAAGCCTGCAAGTAGGCCGAGTGTTACAGCAAACGCAACAATCGAGTGAAATCCTGCATAAATAAAATTAAAGGTTCCTAGTGCCCCACCTAAAAAAAACATGCCCAATAAAGAGAGCAGTAGGCTTAGTTTTTGAGGGTTGGGCTCGCTGAATTGGATGTGCGGAGGGTGGACTATATGCATGCTTGGCTGGATTATTTTGGCAAATAGCCCTTTGCCCAATTCCATACCCAGATCCGTTACCAAACCCGTGATATGTGTAGTGCGTATTTCAGCATGCGACATCGTGGTGATGGTAGCGTTTTGTAACCCCATAACAAAACAGAGCAGGCTAATGGTGCCCAGTATAAAAATGCCTTCATACGGTTGTAAGAAATCTCCCGTTAGCCCAAGTAAGCCTAGAAGAAAAGCTTCTAGTAGTAGAGGGATGGCGTAGAGGCTTTCTAAGCGCTTTTGTGTGGACGAAATAATTAAAACCGTAGAAGCAGCCGCTCCTGCTCCAAAAGAAAGAAGCGCACATAGGCCTGATAAGGCTAAGTCAAGTTGTCCTCCTACCAGGCTATCTGCAAGCTGTGCAACTACCCCAGACATATGGCCTGTGTACTGTTCAACGGCTAAAAAACCGCTTGCGTTGATCACCCCAGCAAGTAATGCTAAAAATAGAGCAAGGTGACGATTTGCAGGCCGACTGCGTGTTTTGCCCGTAAGTGAGTAAATATAAAAAAAGGCCGTAGCAGGGGAGGGCATCATTCAAGAAATGGTGGGGTAAATAAAGAAGACTACTCTTCCAAAAATAAAGCTTGTAGATCGTTCAAAAAACGGTATCCAAGAGGAGAGGGAGCAATATGTTGATGTGTGCGAGTCAATAAGCCGCGAGATTCTGCAAGATCCAGTTTTGTGTTGATTATACTGAGCGGCAAGCCTGTTCGTTCTGTAAAAAAGTGGGGCGCAAAACCTTCACCAAGACGCAAGATATTAAGCATAAATTCAAATGCAAGCTCTGTAGATTTGACCTCGTGCTCTTCTTGGATAGGCAAACCTGCTTTGCAGTGATCCATGTACGCTATAGGCTGTTTATGGCGCACTTGTCGCACGATCTTGTTTGAGAAAGACAGTTTGCTGTGTGCTCCTGCGCCAATCCCCAAATAGTCCCCGAAGCGCCAGTAATTAAGGTTATGTTTGCAGGTTTGACCAGGTTTTGCATAGGCAGAAACTTCATAATTTTGGTAACCAGATTGTGCCAACCGTATAGGAATCCAGGCTTGCATGTCTGCACAGAGCTCGTCGTCTGGAACCGGGGGCGGATACTTCGCAAACCACGTATTAGGCTCGATGGTGAGATGGTAGAGCGATAAATGAGGGGAGTCATAGCTTAGTGCGCGTTCAACTTCTTTTTTACACTCCTCCATGCTTTGGCCAGGTAAGCCAAACATCAAATCCAAATTAAAATTTTTAAAGATACGTTTTGCGCAGGTTAGCGCTTCATGCGCTTCTTGTGCATTATGCGTGCGCCCTAGCGCTGCCAGTTTTGCATCGTCAAAACTCTGAACCCCCACGGACAAACGGTTAATGCCGCTGGCCCGAAATTGGCTAAATTTTTCAGCTTCAAATGTACTAGGGTTGGCTTCTAGAGTGATTTCTGCAGTGGGCTCTAACGGTACACGTGCCCGAATATCGGATAGCAAACGGTCTACTCCCGCAGCCGACAAAAGGCTGGGCGTTCCCCCTCCGATAAAAATACTATGGACTGTACGGCCCCAAATTAATGGTAGCGCATGTTCAAGATCGGCGCGTAGCGCATCCAGATAGGCATCCTCAGGGAAATTAGGCGTAGAGCTTGGGCTGGCATTTTCGTTAATAGGTAGGTTTTTACCAAAATGTAGGGTTTGCGTCCCTTTTTCTTGCCATGTGTGCGAATTGAAGTCGCAATAAGGGCATTTTCGAATACACCAAGGAAAATGGACGTATAGCGATAAAGGAGGCAGTGTTGTGAAATGAATCTGCCCAGGTGCCAAAACGGGTTTGGCAGTAAAAAATGAAGTCATGCTGCTCTATTGGATGATGTAGGGGTGGAGGTAAGAGCAAAACGTTCTCGTAGTGCCGCTATCCACTGTGTGCAAGCCTGTGCTCGGTGGCTGTAACTATTTTTGGCCGATGCATCCAGTTGTGCCGCGGTTTGGCCCAGTGCGGGGATATAAAACACCGCGTCATACCCAAACCCGCCGCTACCTGCGCCTGCTTGAGCAATTTCACCCCACCAGCGGGTGCAGGTAATAAGCGGTTCAGGATCCTCTGCATGTAGAACAAAAGCCAGTGCGCATACGTAATAAGCGGTGCGATTGGCATGGGGTACGAGTTCTTCCATGAGCCGTAAGGCATTCGCTGCATCTTTGCTCGTGCGTGATGGAAAGCCCCATCTCTTTTGATCAGACTCCGCTGCTAAGCTTGCAAACCGTGCGGAATGTACACCAGGCGCACCTTGGAGCGCTGGCACACATAAACCTGAATCGTCTGCTAGTGCAGGTAAACCCGTGACGCGCGAGGCATGTCGAGCTTTCGCTAATGCATTTTCAATGAAGGTGGGATGGGGTTCTTGTGCTTCAGGCACGCCTAGTGCACTTTGACTGATCAGTGTAATAGCAGGTGCTTCAGCGCACGTTGTATTTAAAGGAGCGTTAAGTAGCGCTTGAAATTCTTTTAATTTGCCTGCGTTATTAGATGCGAGGACGATAGTGCTCGGCCAATGCGTATATCTATCATCTGCGGTAGAGGGAGGGACTAAACCGGTCTCGAGCCCGGTCATAGCGGCAGCTGTCATGGCGTTACAATCCTATTGGCTCAGGGCAGGCCCTGAATAAAAAAGTGTTTTTCACATTAGGGTGTGTCCTCAATTGAGGACACACCCTAGTTCACATGCTCAAAGACCTAGGGCGGCTTTTTGCAATCCAATTAAATGCTCTATCCCTGTTTGTGCAAAGTCCAGCATGCCAAAAAGCTGGGCGCGAGAAAAAGGATATTGCTCTGCTGTCCCTTGTATTTCAATAAGATGGCCTTCGCTGGTCATGACAATATTCATATCCGTATCGCACTGCGAATCTTCGTCGTAATTGACGTCTAACAAAGGCGTGCCATTCAAAATGCCTACAGATACTGCAGCAACCCAGTGGTTTACTAAACCATTTTGAAGGGGCCAAAGGCTAGCTTTTTGATCAGCAAGTGGAGTCACTGCTGCAGACTCTGCGCTCTGTACTGCCTCCATTGGCGCGAGAGTCATCAGTGCTTCATAGGCTGCTACAAAAGCACCCGTAATGCTTGCAGTGCGGGTGCCACCATCTGCTTGAAGCACGTCGCAATCGATGTGTAAGGTACGAGGTCCCAGCGCTTTAAGGTTAAAAGCAGTGCGAAGTGAGCGGCCAATAAGCCGTTGAATTTCTTGTGTGCGTCCGGTTGCTTTGCCTTGCGTCACTTCCCGGCGCGTACGGGTGCGTGTGGCACGTGGGAGCATGCTGTATTCAGCTGTGAGCCACCCTTGCCCGCTCTCACGTAAAAAATCGGGCACGCCCTTAACCAAGCTAGCATTGCACAATACCTTGGTATCACCATACTCAACCAATACAGAGCCTTCTGGGTAGGCGCTATAGCCGCGTGTGAAACGTATAGGGCGCAATTGATGTGCCTCGCGTTTATCGGAGCGGGTGGTGGAAGAGGAGGGGGGCAATGAGGTGGAAGTGTTCATAGAGCAGAGTGTGAATCAAAAATAGGAGCGGAAAGAGCATTTTTACACACTCTTCTAGTGAGCAAACCTTATCCGTTTGTCTAGGACCTATTTATCAAGGTTTAAAGGCGTCTATTTTATGGATTCTGCGCGTGTCGGGGAGATAAAGATGAATGTATTTTTAGGGCGCGCTGCTAAGATGTGATAATTTGTCGTTCCCGTATATTTTTTAGCGGCGGTATTTTTTAATATGGCCCCTGCGGGGCAATTGAAGACACGCCCTAATGCTGACTTTGCTTTTTTGTTTCTGACCGACATGACACAGCCCACCCTGCAATCTTCTAGAACGGTATTCATTATCGTGGCGCCCTCAGGGGCGGGTAAGTCAAGCTTGGTGAATGCATTATTATCGCAGGACCCTGACCTGCGCCTATCCATCTCCCACACCACGCGTGCGCCTCGTTTGGGGGAAATAGACGGGCAACATTACCATTTCGTAGATTTACCCACTTTTAATGGATTGCGTGAGCAAGGTGTTTTTTTAGAAACCGCAGAGGTGCATGGACACTATTACGGCACTTCGCGCGATGCTATTGAATCTTGTAGGCAGCAGGGTCACGATGTGGTGTTAGAAATTGACTGGCAAGGGGCACAGCAAATCCGGCGTACTTTTACAGGTGCGCTGAGTGTATTTGTTTTGCCCCCCTCCTTTGAAGCATTACAGTCACGTTTACATAAACGTGGGCAAGATGCGCCCAATGTGATTGCGCGGCGCCTATTGGCTGCTGGAGGGGAAATTGCCCATGCAAACGAGTGTGACTACGTGGTGATTACCGATATTTTTGTCCATGCGCTAGAAGCACTCAAAGCTATTGTGGCTGCGGCCCGATTTCGTTTTACAGCACAACAAGTTCGGCATGCAGAGCTGTTTGCAGAGCTTGGAATACATGGTTAAGTTTTAATCCGCCTTTTTTTAGCAATTTTTGGACTGTTTTTTCGGTTTTTTGCTTGCACTTTTGGGGTTAGTCTAGCTCGCAGAAAAAGAGACTGGACTTTCTCCGGTAGAATAGTCTCAGAATGGTAGCGTGTGCTCTAACTATTACGCGTGCTTTAGCTCTATTTGCAAGGCGCGCCATAGACTGAACGCTTTTGATAATATATTTGAAATTTTAAGGAAATCTCCCCATCATGGCTCGAATTACCATTGAAGATTGTCTAGAAAAAATTGACAATCGTTTTGATGTAGCACTCATTGCAGCGCTCTATGCCCGTTTTAATCGCGGCGCTTTGACGCAACAGCAGCAACAAGGAAAAAACACCAACAAGCCCGCTGTAAATGCACTAAGAGCTGTTGCAAGTGGGGTAGCTGGTACCGAAATGCTTTTGAAAATCCCCCTTTAAACCGCTTACCTTAAACTAGAAAAGATACCGTGGCGCGTAAGTACCTCAATGCGGTTTTCGAACATTCTCTGCGGCACCTATTTGGGCCAACAGCGATGCCAGAACAGCCTCGCCAGGAGAATTCAGTTTCTATTGCGCCATTGATCGCGCAAGTAAGCTCCTATGTAAAAAAAACAGAAATAAAAGAAATCAAGGCGGCTTTTAAATTTGGTGATGAAGCGCATTTAGGGCAATATCGTCAGAGCGGCGAGCCCTATATCACACACCCCGTTGCGGTGGCGGAAATTTGCGCGAATTGGAAACTCGATGCGCGGGCAATCATGGCAGCATTGCTGCACGATGTGATTGAAGATCAGGGCGTTACCAAAGCAGAATTAACCGAGCGTTTTGGCTCGGAAGTGGCTGAATTGGTCGATGGCCTGTCTAAGCTTGACAAAATGGAGTTCCGCAGCAAAGAAGAAGCGCAGGCTGAGAATTTCCGCAAAATGCTGCTGGCGATGGCACGTGATGTGCGCATTATTTTGATTAAGCTCGCAGATCGCCTGCACAATATGCGCACCCTAGGGGCCGTGCCTGCTGAAAAACGGCAGCGAGTCGCACGTGAAACGATGGATATTTATGCCCCCATTGCCTACAGGCTAGGGCTTAATAAAACCTATCAAGAATTACAAGAAGCCTGTTTTGAAAATTCCCATCCCCAACGCTACGCTACCCTCTCAAAAGCACTACAAGCCTCACGCATTACCCATCAAGAAAGCATTGAGAAAATTTTAGACACCGTAGAGCGTGCTCTAAGTGATTCCAAGATCAATTTCTCTGTGAGCGGCCGGGAAAAAACGATCTGTAGCATTTACAAAAAAATGCGGGTCAAACATATCTCTTTTTCAAATGTGCTCGATCGCTATGGTTTTCGGGTTATCGTGGAATATGCACTAGAGTGCTATCAATGCATCGGTGTGTTGCACAGCCTTTACAAGCCTATGCCTGGGCATTTTAAAGACTATATTGCCGTGCCTAAGGTGAATGGCTATCAATCCTTACACACCACCGTGCTCGGGCCGCAGGGAACACCCATAGAATTTCAAATCCGCACTCGTAAAATGCATGAGGTTGCCGAATCGGGTGTGGCAGCACACTGGCTTTATAAACAAGGTAAGGCAGAGGCAAACGATATGCAGGAGCGTGCCCATCAGTGGCTCAAATCGCTGCTAGATATTCAATCTGAATCAGGGGACGCAACGGAATTTTTTGAACATGTTAAAGCAGATCTTTTCCCCGATGCGGTCTATGTCTTCACCCCAAAATCCAAAATAATGGCCTTGCCGCGCGGCGCTACGGCTTTAGATTTTGCCTATGCTATACATAGCGATTTAGGTAATGAATGCGTGGCGATTCGCATTAATAATGAACTCCTGCCACTGCGCACTCCGCTTGAAAGCGGGGATGTGATTCATGTTATTACCGCTCCTTATTCAAAGCCCAACCCCACTTGGTTAAGTTTTGTGCGTACAGGCAAAGCGCGTGCCGCTATTCGCCACTACCTTAAAACCATGCACTTGCAGGAATCAATTAATCTGGGCCAACGTTTATTAGAGCGTGCGCTCAAAACCTATGGCTTTGATTTAGCGCAAGTCAATGCAGAAATATGGGAAAAATTAGCGCAGTGGACAGGCAATACCAGCAACGACGAAATCTTCGCTGACATAGGCCTAGGGCGACAAGTCGCCGCTGTAATGGCAAAACGTATCGCCGTACTAGAGCATGAAAAAGCGCATGCCGCAAACGATGCGCTGGAAAATAGCGAAGGGGAGAGCATAGTCGATAGTGTCAGCAATAATGCATTATCCACCGTGCACGCTATACCTATTGCAAAAGTAAGCCCAGTAGGAATTACCGGTACAGAAGGTATGTCTGTACAACTCTCTGCTTGCTGCCGCCCCATTCCTGGTGACGATATTATGGGGTATATCGGTATAGGCCTGGGCATGGCTATTCACACCACAGATTGCCGAGTGGGGCAGCGTATCCACCAACGCGATCCAGAGCGTTGGATCGATGTAGTCTGGGAGACTCAAACCGGGCCTACAGGCCGACTATTTGATGTATCAATCAAAGTCCTAGCCTATAAAGCAAAAGGAGCGCTCGCGCGCATCACAGCAGACATTACTGCAGCAGATGCCAATATTGCGCATATTGCGATGGACGAAGAAGTACGATCCGATACCTCGCACGACACTGTTGTTTTGCGTTTGATGATTCAAATACAAGATCGCATCCACCTAGCCAAAGTGATGCGGCACCTTCGTGCAAATGCAGAGGTATTGCGCATAGCCCGTGAAAAGCCGGGAGCAGATCCGCTTGGTAGATTTGAATACATTGGGTAGTGTTGAATTTCTACCGAACTTCTACCTTGTGGGCTGAAACAACTTGACCGTTTTAATGCCATGCACATCAAAATGTAAAATTTCCATTTTGCAGCCATTGATTTCTAAGCTCACATCACCCTCTGGAATATCCCGCAAGGTTTCAAGAATAAGGCCATTTAGTGTTTTAGGGCCACTGGTCTTATGGCCGCTTTGAGTCATGGGCCCACTGAGCGGAAAATGCAGAGTAAGCTCGCGATTGAGCTCTCGCAGCGAGGCGCTGCCTGGCACGATACATTCTCCTGCCTCATTCCAGCCAGTACGTGGGTCGGTGATACGAGGCAAAGAGGTAGTAAATTCCCCAATAATCTCCTCAATAATATCTTCAGGTGTGACCAACCCCTGCAACTCTCCATACTCATCCACTACCAAGCCCATGCGTTGACGATGTTCCTGAAAATACTGCAATTGCTGCAATACAGGCGTGCCGCTAGGGACAAAAGAGGGGGTAGAGAGGCATTCGCGTAGCGTTTGGTGGGTGAGTTCTTTATGCTGCAAGGTAGCTAGTGCTTTGCGCACATGTAAAACACCTACCATTTGATCGATATCCCCCTGATATACCGGCAGCTGATTGTGATAGCAGGTTTCTAACTGGCCGAGTAGGGATTCCAGCGGCATCTTCAAATCCAGTGCCTCTATACGTGTGCGCGGGACCATCACATCGTCTACAGAAATATTTTCAAGATCAAAAAGATTGAGCAAAATGCTCCGAGGCTTATGCGGCATAAACCCGCCCGACTCCAGCACCAAGGTACGTAACTCATCCTTAGAGAGCCGCGCCTCAGGCGCATTGCGCGTATTAATACGCAAAACCCATAAAATGGCAGAGGCAAAACTATTGGTAAGCAGCAAAAGAGGGCTTGCAACACGCATCAATGGACTAATAACCAAGCTCGCAGGCAATGCAATTTTCTCGGGGTAAGTGGCCCCTACAATCTTAGGCGTAATCTCGCTAAAGATAATAATCAAAAAAGCAATCACCCCCGTACTGACCGACAACACCCATCCTTCTCTACCAAAGGTATGAATAGCAATCGAAGTCGTAATAACAGGAATGATAGTATTGACCAAACTATTGCCAACCAACACCAAACTGAGCACCTGCTCAGTTTCTGCTAGCAAAGCTTGCGTTTGCCGAGCACCCAGGCGATTTTGCTTAACCAGATGTTTGAGCCGATGACGATTAATAGCCATCAGCGAAGTCTCAGAAATAGAGAAAAAAGCCGACACCATCAACAACACCACAATCCCGCCAATCTGCACCCAGATAGACGAAAAAGCAGAAGAAAAAAAATCGAAAAAAGAGCTCACGTGGAATAAGTAATGGTGGAAAGGATGGGACTATAACAGAGCTTCTTAGAGCACGCCCCACCCAATTAATCGGCTATAAGGCGGGTAGGTTGTTGGTGACGAAGGAGCCCCAACATGCGCAACACAGATTTATAGCCATCACTTCAACAGCATATGCAGAATGGTAGGTTGGCGGTGACGAAGGAACCCCAACATGCACACCACAGACCTGTAACCATAGCTTTTTGGCCTATACATACAGGTTTTAAAGAACGATGGTTTACATGTTGGGACTCTTACCTCACGCCATGCTAATCTGCGTACATCAAAACGGCTTACCTATGCACGGAGTGTATAAGACATGATTTTTTATGTATAAGGCATTTACCCTGTAATACCTATTTCCTGATATTTCTTATATTTATTTCCCGCTTTCTCCATGCCTGCACACCCCCCTTCACACCGCCCCAGAAAACGCTTTGGACAACATTTTTTAACTGACCAAAGCATCATCGCTAAATTGCTAGAGGCCATTGCCCCTAACGCGCAAGCAACGCACTCAGGCACACGGCTTATTGAAATTGGCCCAGGCCTTGGCGCGCTCACCGAGCCGTTACTCGCGCAAATGGGGCAGGAACAGCTCCATGTGGTGGAGCTAGATAGAGACCTTGCACAATATTTACGCAAACGCTTTGGCGAGCAATTGGTGCTGCATGAAGGCGATGCGCTGAAATTTGATTTTAGTACGCTAATACCTAGTGGAGCTTTACAGACCAAACAAGCAGCTGTATCCGTTTCTGAGCAGGCTCCTACCAACAACGCTACAAACACGCCAGCCAGTTTCCCCAGTCTGCGCATCGTAGGCAATCTACCCTACAACATCTCCAGCCCTTTACTATTCCACCTCTGCAATTACGCAAGCCAGGTAATAGACCAACACTTCATGCTGCAAAGCGAAGTAGTGGAGCGCATGATTGCGGCCCCAGGCAGCAAAGTATATGGCCGGCTTTCTGTAATGCTCCAATACCGCTACTCGATGGAAAAATGCTTAGATGTACCACCAGAAGCCTTCGACCCCCCTCCTAAAGTCCAATCTGCCGTAGTACGCATGATTCCCCGCCCCCCCATCTTTTCTCCTACACAAGCGCAAGCTTTCGAAGCTTTCGTACGCATAGCCTTTTCACAACGCCGAAAAATGCTACGCAACACCTTAGGCATTCACTACGCACACGTTGACTTTGACGCAATGCACTTCAACCTCCAGCGCAGGGCGGAGGAGGTCGGAGTGGAGGAATATGTAGAGGTGGTGGGGAAACTTTTCATACAGGGTGAAATGCCTGTGTAAAAAATATCCATTATTTTTTAATAGTATTGATTTGGATTAAGTATTACTATCATTTAATATGTTTTTTTATCAGTTATGATAACCATCTTTGTAATTTACTGTCGTTATAATGTCATCAACAGAATTTTTTGGGTTTTGTAGTAAATCTAGTATATATCGCGAATTTTTATCGAGTTTGGTTCCGCTCATAATAGGTGAAAGATTTTGGTGGTTTGATTTTGTTATCGGCTTAGGAAATTGATTAGCAGATGGCGGGACATATACCACTGGTTTATCATTAGAATTTTCTATTTTCGTATAGCATGATTTTTGAGCATAGACTTGCCAAGTTCCTACGGTATTAGGGGATAAATCATGTGGAAAAGATTGTCCATTGGTCTGTACTTGAGCACGGCTCTGAAATCTGTTTGCTGGGTTTTTAGTGGAAGGTTGTTGATGGGCATATGTGGGCTGTTGAACGCTTGCTGTTTGAACATTGGCCTGTGTTTGATCACGGCTTTGAAACCTGTTTGCTGATTTTTTAGTGGAAGAGAGCTGCCCAGAAAAAAAATTTTTAAAGGAAAAATTAGAGTTCTGGGGTTTAGTCTCATTAGAAGACGATTGGGGTTTTTTAAATGTATTCCAAGCATTTTTTAGTTGTTGAAAAGTAACCGACATGTTGCACTCCAGTGCATAAATTAATATATCTAAAAAAATAAAATAACTTACATACAGTTATACCTCCTTGCAGGAGACGGTGTGCACGAAACGCGAAAATATGGAAAATGAAGCGAATTATTTTATGGCTGATATTTTTGATAATTTTTTCATTTTTTTGTGTGCCTTAAAACATAGCGTATTTTCTGAGATTTGATGAATTTTTTATTAAAAATTTTTAGGGGTAGGCTCAGTCAAGGTCAAATTTATACGAAAATCTATCCTTATTGGTTACTTTATAGTACCCAGCAAGGATAGAGCTTAAACTTATGCTGCTGATAGGCCTGCTTTTTAGGTTAATAGCATCTTGTATTTCTATGCTTTCTCTTGGCTGGAGATGAGTATCTTCTTCAAAATGTATATACGTTGACATGAACGGATCTTTTTCTGTAGTGCTGGATGGATAATATGTCGGATATTGATTTTGTATCAGCAATACAAAAAATGTATTTATTTCTAGAAGCATTGCTGTAGTTTTTTTATTTTTAATTCCGTTGGCATAATATTCTTCATACGCATTATCATATTTGTAATATAGTGCCCGTAAATTTTCTTCGTTTGGATTGTTTTTATATTTTTCCATCAAAGGATATAAATCATCAATTTCTGCATTTATAGATGGGCTAGGAAGATTTATTGTAGATGGAGTAGGGAAATTTATTTTTGGTATGGTATTTGATTGTGTAGGCGGCTCTACATAGTAATGATTATTTCCTGTATTTTGCAATGGATCTGTATTTTTTAATATTGATGTTTGAGCAGAGCTTTGTTGAATTCCTTTAATAGTGGGACTTTCTGAATTAAAATAAAGAGAGCTCGTGCTTCCGCTGCTTACAGAGCTGGCTATTGACCTACGGTTTTCTATTATTAAATCTTTTTCTTTCATAAACCTATCTGCAATAGGTGTTTTCCCCTGTATTTTTTGTTCTTTTAATGATTCTTGTATGGTTTCCCCATTAGAATATTTTAATTCTTTTTGTTGGGATGGGGTAAATTTAAAATCATTAGTGAGATTTATTCTTGGCAGATGTTCATAGGCTGCGAGTGTAATTTTTGGGGAAGGTGTAGTAAATTGATTGGATTGAACTGGTTGCGTATTTCGAGATCGCGAAGCATTTCTATTAAATAATTTATTTTGTATCCAACAGCGATTTTTTGATGAAGTGGCTTGTGCTTCAGAATTTTTGTGTTTTTCTTTATTATGCTCTGCACAAGCAGTTTCCGATGAAGAAGTTTCTGATATTTGCGATGAACATGGGCTATCAGACGATTGTCTTACCGGAAAAATTCTTGTAGGTAGCTTAAAAGTAAAAAAACTTCTGAAATGAATATCCATATATTTCTCCTATAAAATAATAAAAGGTCTGATTCTACCCAATATATTTTTTTATATATGTCTATTTGGTTTTACACTGTCTGAAAAATAACTTATAAGTCATCCGAAAAATTGTAAAGAAAAGCGAATTTAATTAAAAATATAAATCATTTCGCTGGTATATAGGCTTGATTTTTCATGAAAATTAGGCGGCTCAAACACGAATTAATTATTAAAATAATATAGTGCATTGCCTATCTAATATATTTTATTTCGATTGGCTGCTATTTTTTTCCCAGTCTGGAGTAGGTGGTGTATTGATATCTGAGCTACTTGTTATAGAAGGTGTTTGGCTTGCGTTATCATATTGAGTAAAAAACGTTGAATAAAAATCTATTTTGGATGAGGTTGGAGTAGTGTATTGATCGATATATGTAGAAGCAATTAATTCGCCTGGTTTTATATCGTAAATAAAAGATGGATTTTTTCTTTTATACACTCCCTCTGGAGTGATATTTGAGTTATATGTATCTATTATTTTCATTTCTTCATGCAGTATTGCAATCATATCGGTGTTTGATGAAGGAAAATATTCCATTTCTTCGCATTCTGGTTCTTGGAAAGCTTTAGACAGCATAAGGTCATTTTGGTCATTTTGCATATTTTCTGCAGCCATAGCATTAGATGGACTTTTTTCCAAGGTTGGCTCTATATCAGATTCTTTATTCTGGTTTGAGTGATCTAGGCCGCTTGTGGAAAAAACGATTTTTAATGAAGTCATAGCATAAAATGGACTTTTTCCAAATATTGGATCTATAGCAGATTCCTTGTCCGGGTTTGAGTGGTCTAGAGTTCTTGTGGGAAGATTGATATCTAATGAAGAAAAATATTCTATGTCTTTATTTTCTGTTTCTAACAAATCTTGAAATTGCATGAGGTTTTTGGGGTCATTATATATGGCTGCGTCAGATACATATGAGATGTTTATATTTTTTACATAATTATTTTGACGCAGATGTACTTTTGTTAATGGTGGCAATTGCTGTGATTTTTCCTGTACATGTTTGGTAATGGAGGCGTGATTTTTATTTACTTTTAAATAGTTCGGTTTGTTGTCTGTTGATTTTTTAGCGGAATTAATTGTAGCGAAATTAATCATGGCATGACTCTATTAAATTTTTTTAAACCAAAGGGATATGTATCTTTTATACCACTTCGCTACATGTATTTTTTTGGAATGCGAAAAATTATAAAAAAAACCGAAGGTTTTTGATGAGGTGTATTTTTTAATTTAACTTGTTTTTTATATGGTCGATAAAGATTTGAGTTGAGTGGTGTGCATGTTGGGGTTCGTTCCTCACCCCAACCTACATTGATGCGTAGGTTGGTGGTGACGAAGGAACCCCAACACCTAACCACAGCCCAATTGAAGACCAGCCTATACATTGGCAAAAGCAATGATTATAAGTCGGTGGTGCGCGTCCATCGCTACAACGCACCATGCTTTTTTATTATGTAGTTAGATATATTTTATATAATATATTATTTTTGAAAGTAGATTTTATTCTTTCTGCTAGGCTATTTTTTTTAATGTACTCTTTTGCTTCTTGGGTAAGGTATTTTAAATAAGCAATTTGTTCTTCTGAAAATTGTCGATTTTTTGATTCGGTTAAGTCATTTTCTGTATAGGTAATATTTTTTAAGTTGCATTTTTTATAAAAAAACCATTCAAATTTTTCTTTTGGATTGAAAAGTGTATTTTGAGGAAGATTTTTTAAATCTTGTGCGGTTAAATATAATGCTTTGGAACTATTAAATGTGCTTTTTAAGAGATGTATATCAAAATAATCTAGCGCATGGCACATAAGCGTGAGCATGGAGGAGATTTCTTTTCCTGTAAACGAGGGTATGGTATACAGCGTGTTTTCTATGGTAAATAAAATATTTTTAATAGAGATGTCTTTAAAAATAAATAGAGCGAGAGCTAATTGTAAAGAGCGGGTTGCATCGGGTGCGGTTTTTTGGAAATATTTTTTTATTATATTCGGTTCGGTTTTAAAAAAATTATATTCTTTTAAAATGGACTTTTCTGCTCTGCAAGTTTCTCTTTTAATGCCCAGGGTGGCTAAATAGGCATCTATATCGTATAAATCAGGTGGTGGATGCTGGGTAGAGAGTTTTTTTAATCCTGCTGAAATATAGAGTGCCTCTGGATTAATAGGTTCGTATTTTTTACTTATAGCCTGTGGAGTGGTGTGGGGACCTCTTCTGTAGATAGGCAAAGGGCGTGGCAGGGCATGGGAAAGCTGAATACTCTGATGGCTAGGCATTTTTTCTCTCTCTATTTAATATTATATGCGGTCCTTTTGGTTATGTTTCGCTTTAAGTATGCAGGTATAGATAATATTTTTCATTGTCTATTGCATGCATATTTATAAAAGAGGAGTTTTCCTAGGTCATGCCCTAGGAAACGATGATTAAAAGTCAGTGGTGTGCAGGTTGGGGAACGTTGCCCATTACTAACCTACGCTTCGAGTTCTCCCAATAATGCGGTGATGGCTCCGTGCGAGAACCCTCTTGAGGCAAGAAAGCGTGCTTGTTTTATGCGTTCTTCAAAGGTGGTAGGAGGCTGGCCGTATTTCTTTTGCCACACGGCATAAAGACGAGCTGGTTCGCCTGCTCGTAGATCTTCTGTTGCTTGTTCTATTAGACTTTGATCGAGTTGATGTTGTTTGAGTTCATTGAGAATACGGCTATTTCCTAGATGGCCAGCGCGCCGATAAAGCAAACTTTGCGTAAAACGTTCATCGGATAAAAAACCGCTGTGTTCTAGCTCATCTAATAGTAGAGAGAGGGTGTGTTCGATATTTTCAGGGGAGGGGGCACACGCATCCTCATCATAATGGGGATGCGTGTGCTCAGAGGCGGATTCGAATGGATCAGCCTCTATAGTGCTTTGCTGAGAGCATTCTGCTTTGGCATATGGCAATAGTTTGCGATAAAGCTCTGCCCGGCTATATTCCCGCCGGGCAAGGTAGCCTAGAGCTTGAGTACGCAAACTACGCTTTTTGGCAGCCATATTATTATTTACGAGGCAGTTTGTTCAGCAATGGTGGGGAGCTTGGCAAATCCTAGTGAAGTGCGGATTTTGTTTTCGATTTCGACGGATAGGCTTGGGTTTTCTTTTAAAAATTCGCGCACATTGTCTTTGCCTTGTCCTAGGCGCTCACCATCATAGCTATACCAAGAGCCTGCTTTTTCAAGAATTTTTGCTTGTACGCCTAAGTCAATAATCTCGCCTTCTCTAGATATGCCTTCTCCATACAAAATATCGAAGATGGTTTCACGCAGAGGAGGAGCCACTTTATTTTTTACTACCTTGACGCGCGTTTCTGCGCCAATGGTTTGATCGCCTTTTTTAATGGCTCCAATACGGCGGATATCTAGGCGCACTGAGGCATAAAATTTCAGCGCATTACCGCCCGTAGTAGTTTCTGGGTTGCCAAACATCACGCCGATTTTCATGCGGATTTGGTTGATGAAAATGACCAAGCAGTTGGTGCGTTTGATGGTACCGGCGAGTTTTCGCATAGCTTGGGACATTAAGCGGGCTTGCAAGCCGGGTAGCGAGTCTCCCATTTCACCTTCGATTTCTGCTTTGGGCACTAAAGCGGCAACGGAATCGACGACGATTAAATCTACGGAGCCCGAGCGTACTAATGCATCAGCAATTTCTAAGGCTTGTTCCCCTGTATCTGGTTGGGAGATCAAAAGATCCGCTGCTTTTACACCGATCTTGGATGCGTATTGCAAATCGAGAGCATGCTCTGCATCGATAAACGCACAGGTTCCTCCCAATTTTTGCATTTCGGCAATAACTTGTAAGGTGAGGGTAGTTTTACCCGAGGACTCAGGGCCATAAATTTCAACCACCCGTCCAAGAGGTAAACCTCCTACGCCTAGTGCTAGATCAAGCCCCAGTGAGCCAGTGGATACGACCTGAATATCTTCAGCAGCCTCCGCTGCCCCAAGGCGCATGATCGATCCTTTACCAAATTGCTTTTCGATTTGCGCAAGCGCTGCAGCCAGCGCTTTGCTTTTCTCAGTGTTTAAATTTTTAGCTGCGGGGGTTTTTGTAGAGTCTTCCATGCATGTCCTTTTTTTGGGTGCGGCGGCGGGAGGTGAATTTAGCAAAAAAAACGCGATGCTGCAGAACCTTATTTTTGCAAGATGCGAAAAATATCGTTTTTTTTATGCTGTATATATCTAGAGAATATGTATAATGCCGCCTTCTTTTTAGAAGCGCTTGGTGTAGTTAAGCTTCTCTAAAAGGACAACGGTGGCCGTAGCTCAGTTGGTAGAGCCCTGGATTGTGATTCCAGTCGTCGTGGGTTCAAGTCCCATCGGCCACCCCATTTCATAA
>JASSUF010000025.1:0-20001 GCA_031963365.1 Mycoavidus cysteinexigens | reverse complement strand
ACCTACCGTTCATTGTAGGTTGGTGGTGAGGTACGAACCCCAACATGATGACCACAGGCCTTTTAAAGCCTGCATTTATAACGCCATTTTCTTCTCTAGTCGCTTTATACGCGTCTCTAGCGCCTCTACTGTCTCTGAGAGAGGTTGTAAAGTTAAGGAAAAGGTGTGCAACGCCTCTTTGCGGACCATGGCCGGACGCTCATCCAGGCCATAATCTGCCGTGTATTCAAACAGACGCGCAATGCGCTGCCGCACCCAGCTATGGGTAGCTTGCAGGTGCTGCATAGTGCGATGCGCCAGCATATCGCCAAAGAGAAATGAAAGGTCTTCCTCTATATCCCATCGTAGATGTTCAAGCACAGTGCTCAGTGCTTTAGCGCATTGTGCATCGCCTTTAATATCTACCCCTTGCACGCGCAACAATCCCAAAGAGCCGGGCAATATTGCTTTGTATAGGGCATGAAGCGGGAAGGTAATAGTAACGTCTGCTTCTGCGTTAGGAGTAGAGGTATTATTTTCTGGCTCAGGCACTTTGGCCTGTAATTGGCCATTTTCCAAAATAATAAAAAATAGCTTTAAAGAAGAGACCTGCACGCAAAACTGATAAGACGCATAAGGACTCAGGCACGCACGCGCCCAAGTCTCTCTAGCTAAAAGACGATTAGCGAGCGCAACAACCAGGGTACTCATACGGGTTGCTGCACTCGCTTCGCTTAATGGAGAAAAAATATTAACTAACTCAATCAGCCTCATTCTGCTCGATTCCTGCAAGCATCCATTTAGTCGTACCCGCATCCAATTCAGAAGATTCTATGCGCTTAGAAAAATTCCAAATTTCAGAGAAAGGCTCTGCAACTTCTTGCTCAGGCTCTTCGTGAATAAGACCCGTAAATTGCACACTCGCGTATTGCCATCCATCTTCAACCTGCATAGACAAGAGCGCTGCATCTAGCTTTTCAACATGAGTATGGTTTGCAGCCACTTTGTCATTGGTTTCGCGCTCTGCTAAATCCAGCTTAATTTCAGCAAACATTTCAGCAGTAGTAAATGCACGAATATCGTCTACATCCGCTTTATCCCAGGAATCTTGCATACGGATAAATTGCACTTTGGCATAGCGCAAAAATGCTGCGCCATCAAAGTCAGCACTCAAAGATGAAGGAGTAGAGGTGTTTGCTGACGAAAATTCCTCTACGATATCGTCGTTATTTGCAGAAAATTTACCTGCAGAAGCTCTACCCTCTGATGAAATAGCATGCTCCGTATTCCCCGTAGAAAAAGCCGATTGCGCTTCTGCTGCGAGCGAAGAGCTAGGACTTGCAGCGACAGGGGCAGGACTAGCATGAAACGGCTCTTGACGCCCGGCTCTGGCGTTACGATCTGACGTGGGTATACGACGTTTGGCCAGCATACGAATACCCCAATACGCCAACAGCATAATCCCAGCGATAACTAATAAATTCGACAACATACCGCCCATTGCGCCTCCCAAGCCTAACTGGGAAAGTAAAGCAGCAATACCCAGACCAGCGGCTAAACCTGCAATAGGGCCTAACCAGCGATTACGCTGCGGCGCTTCGGCATTAGGTTGGGATTTCCCAGGGCTTTGCGCAGGTTTGGCTGCATGTTGAGCAGGAGGAGCACGATGTGGGGTCATGTGAGAAGACCGCCCCATACTGCGTCCTTGGCCAACTCGTTTGGCTGAGACATTTTGTGTATATAGCCCCAAAGTTAGTATCGTTGCTAAAACCCCTATACCTAATGACTTTAGAAAAATGGGCTGAAATACGGGTTTCACAATGTAAGAAACTTTGGAAGAAAAGTAACGTGCGAAGCGAAGCAAAGACATGGTGAACCTTTAAAAAATAAAATTGTCGAGCTCTAGCAAAGCAATTTTTTAAAAAAGCGCTAATGTCATGATGCTAGCGGGCAGGCAAAGGCTAAGGGAGCAGAATTTGCCGAAACGCAGGGAAGTTATTTGCTAAACAATAGACTTCTTCTGAAACCCTGTAGCGGTGTCATTCGGTAGGTTGGTGGTGACGAAGGAACCCCAACATGCACGCCATGGCGTCCTTGATGACCAGCTTACGATTATCTAAAAGCACAAATTAAAAGTCAGCGGTACGCATGTTGGGGTTCGTGCCTCACCACCAACCTACCTACTCGGTTTCGAAAGAAGTCTAATTGCAGCGTAACGTAATTTTGGCAGGTGTGAAAAGCCGTCAGTACTTCACTGCGATATGTAAAGCAACTACACCAAAGGTCAAATTTATATAGCGAACTTGATCGAAGCCTGCTTCTTGCATCTTGGTTTTCAGGGTTTCCTGGTCGGGGTGCATGCGTATGGATTCTGCTAAATACTGATAGCTATGCGCATCGCCTGCTATTTTTTCACCCAACCACGGCAATACAGTAAAAGAGTACCAGTCATATAGTTTGGAGAGCGGAGCATGCACTTTGGAAAACTCAAGAACCAGCAATTTTCCACCAGGCTTGAGCACGCGGGCCATCTCTTTAAGCGCCCGATCGGGATGTGTCATATTACGCAAACCAAAGGCAAGCGTGATCACATCAAAGTAAGCACTAGGAAAACATATATTTTCTGCGTCACACAGTACCGTGGGAACAAGCTGCCCCTTATTCAATAGCCTATCTCGCCCAACGCGCAGCATCGCCTCATTGATGTCACTTAACCACACTTCCCCGCTTTTGCCTGCTTGTTTGGCAAGCGTATGTGTGAGATCTGCGGTGCCTCCTGCTACATCTAGAACTTTATACCCTGGGCGTACAGCCGCTTCACGAAGCGCAAAAGCTTTCCACAAACGATGCAGGCCGCCTGACATCAAATCATTCATCAGGTCATAACGCGAGGCCACTGCATCAAAAACGCCTGCCACTTTCTGCGCTTTATCGCGCTCATCCACGCGCTCGAAACCAAAATGTGTGGAACCCATTATTTAACCCTGTGCAGGATGTACAAAAATTTAATTGTCAAAGCTAATCATAGCAGCTACCACTGCCGCTTTTAAGCCCTTGGCGCGTGCCTGACGCCCCTCTAACACGACAGGCTCTACTGCTCGCAAAGGAGTAGACCAAATGGGATTAGGAAAATGCGCATCATCTAGATAACGAGGAATGAGGTGCCAATGTAGATGAGGCACTTGATTACCTAAGCTGGCTAAATTGATTTTAGCGGGCAGCAAGTGGGTGCGCATACTGCGCTCTACCGCCCCCACTACTTGCATCAAAGTATCGCGATCTGCAAGCGCTAAATCTGAGAATTCGCAAATATGCGCATTCCAAATTACACGACATATACCTGGATACTGCGCCTCATCGTGGATTTGCACTATGCGCAACTGTGTATTACGCCAGAGCACTTCTCCGCCTTCATGTGTACACAGTGCACAATCAGCAAGCTGTGCAACGCTCATAACAATACCCTCTCGATACCCCCAGCATTCGCATCGCGGACAAAATTAGGAAGCCAGTCTTCACCAAGTTTATGGCGCGCCATTTCTACAACAATATAGTCCGCTTCGACCCCCGTATCCCCCTCATACCGTGAGAGTCCCTGCAAACAGGCTGGGCAACTGGTCAAAATTTTGACCTTATCAGGAGGCGCTATGGCTATACCCGCTGCCTGTTGTTGTGCCGTTTGTGATTGCAAAATAGCGGCCACGCCTTTTTGCATCTCTTCTTCTTTGCGAAAGCGAATTTGCGTGGAAATATCCGGACGTGCCACAGCAAGCGTGCCAGCCTCGCCGCAACAGCGCTCATTTTGTTGAATTGCAGGATTTTTTTGATCGGGATTCATCAGCTTATTGACCAATGCAATCGGCTCCATCGTTTTAATAGGGCTATGGCAAGGGTCATGGTACATATACCGCGTACCTTTAATCTCCCCTCCAGCCTCATCCACCAAGCTCACGCCTTTTTCCAATAAAAATTCATGGATATCCAACAAGCGGCAACCGGGGAAGATTTTGTCAAACTCATAACCTGCCAATTGGTCATAGCAGGTGCCGCAAGACACAATAACCGTTTTAATATCGAGATAATTCAAGGTGTTAGCGACGCGGTGAAAAGATACGCGGTTGTCCGTCACCATTTTTTCTGCTTTGTCATACTGACCGGCTCCACGCTGCGGATAACCACAACATAGATAGCCCGGCGGCAAAACCGTCTGCACACCGGCATGCCACAGCATAGCCTGCGTTGCCAGCCCTACTTGTGAAAACAAACGTTCTGAGCCACATCCTGGAAAATAAAAAACAGCCTCTGAATCCGCACGTGTTTTACTAGGATTACGAATGATCGGAATAATTCTAGGATCTTCGATATTAAGCAAAGCGCGTGCTGCCCGTTTGGGCAAATTCCCCGGCATTTTTTTATTGACAAAGTGGAGTACCTGCTCAATAACTGGGGGTTTTCCAACGGTAGATTTTGGGCGTTCTGTTTGTTTTTTAGCCCATTTTTTCAAGAAGGTGTGGCCCCATCGCTGTAGCTGATATCCCGCACGAATAAGCACTTGACGAGTTAAACGAATGGTTTCAGGGCGCGTGGCATTTAAGAAAAACATGCTGAGCGCTGAACCAATATTGAATTTCTTTTTGCCCATCTTACGCAGCAAGCTGCGCATAGCCATGGAGACATCACCAAAATCGATATTCACAGGGCAGGGAGTAAGGCATTTATGACAGACCGTGCAATGGTCTGCCACATCACTAAATTCATCCCAATGCTTGACGGAAATACCGCGTCGCGTTTGCTCTTCATACAAAAAGGCTTCAACGAGCAAAGAAGTAGCCAAAATTTTATTGCGTGGACTGTAGAGCAAATTAGCGCGTGGCACATGCGTTGCGCATACCGGTTTACATTTTCCACACCGCAGGCAATCTTTAATACTGTGCGCGATCGCACCGATATCAGACTGCTGCATGATTAACGATTCATAGCCCATCAGCCCAAAACTTGGCGTATACGCATTACGCAAATCAGCTGGGGTGTGCGCCCAGTTCATCATCTTGCCGTAATTAAAGCGCCCATTCGGATCAATGCGGTCTTTGTACTCCCGAAAAGGAGCAAGCTCTTCCTCGGTCAGAAATTCCAATTTAGTCAGACCAATACCATGCTCGCCTGAGATGACGCCATCGAGAGACCGCGCCAGCGCCATGATGCGAGACACCGCATCATGGGCTTCTTGCAACATCTCATAATGATCGGAATTAACAGGAATATTGGTATGCACATTGCCATCGCCTGCATGCATATGGAGGGCAATAAATACACGCCCTCGTAATACTTGCGCATGTTGCTTTTGCAATGCATCCATAATGGGATCAAACGCACTACCGTTAAAGATGTGACGCAATGGTGCACGAAGCTCTGTTTTCCAGGACATACGCACTCTGCGTTCTTGCATTAGCTGGCAGAGTGTCGTGGTCGATTGCAACGGCGTGGCTAGGCTGGTTTCGCCTAATTCCATCGTATTAACACTAGCTAGCGTACCAGGGGTGTGAAACGCTTCTCGCGATTGCAACGCAGATTTTGCTTCATCCCAGTGTGTATCCAAGTGGTTTTCTAGATAGCTCCAACGCGCTCTCACCTGGGCTATATGCTCTAGCGCCCGGCTAACCCGGTCTTCTAGCAACTCTGCACTAGAAATTTCATTAGCATCATCACTTTTCCCCAATACCAGCGGGCCGGTTTTAAAAAAGTGCTCTATGGCACCTAGCAGCTGCAATTTATTTTTGATCGACAGCTCGATATTAATGCGCTCTATGCCATCGGTGTAATCTCCCAAACGCTCTAGGGGAATGACCACATCTTCGTTGATCTTAAAAGCATTCGTATGCTTAGCAATGGCTGCAGTGCGTGCGCGATCTAGCCAAAAACGCTTGCGGGTATCTGCATGCACGGCAATAAACCCTTCCCCACCGCGCGCATTAGCAATACGTACGACTTCAGAAGCGGCCGTTGCAACCGCATTGGCATCGTCGCCCACAATATCGCCAATGAGTACCATCTTTGGCAAATCAGAGGCAGCTGTAGTGCCTGCTCGCGCAGCCCCACTCCGCGCTTTGGTCGCATACCCTACGGCACGCAGATAACGCTCATCCAAATGCTCCAAGCCTGCTAGATAGACACGGGGTTCGCCTTCTTTGGTATGCCCCAATAGATAATCACGGATCTCCACAATGCTTGGGATCGCTTCACGAGCCGGGCCAAAAAACTCCAAACATACAGTTCGTGTGTGTGCGGGCATCGTATGCACAATCCAGCGCGCAGCCGTTATCAAGCCGTCGCACCCTTCTTTTTGAATACCGGGCAAGCCTGATAAAAATTTATCCGTTACATCTTTACCCAGACCCGCTTTTCTAAAACGATGCCCTTCGATATCCAAGCGCTGTGTACGCAGCAATCTCTCCCCTGGAGAGTAGGCGCCATCAAACCATTTCAGCTCAAAACTAGCTAATGGCGTAACGTGAATTTTGCCCAGATTGTGATTTAAACGACTCACTTCAAGCCAATTGCCTTCTGGGTCTACCATGCGCCACCAAGCCAGATTATCCAGCGCCGTTCCCCAGAGCACCGCTTTTTTACCACCGGCATTCATCGCCACATTCCCACCAATGCAAGAAGCATCGATCGATGTAGGATCTACCGCAAATACATAGCCTGCCGCTTGTGCTGCATCTGCTACGCGCCGCGTGACCACCCCTGCTTCCGAATAAATCGTAGCTACTGGTTCAGGCACACCCGGTAATGTAAGGAGCTCAAGAGCGCCAAGCTGTTCCAGCTTTTCTGTGTTGATGACAGCAGATAGCGGAGTGAGCGGAATGACTCCACCGGTGTATCCCGTGCCCCCTCCTCTTGGGATCATGGTTAAACCCAGGTCAATACAACCTTGTACCAGCCCTGCTACTTCTAATTCGCTATCAGGAGTCAAAACGACTAACGGGTATTCAACACGCCAGTCTGTTGCATCTGTCACATGAGAGACGCGAGAAAGTGCATCGAATTTAATATTGTCAATGCGCGTAAAGCGGCGCAGTTTTTTTGTGATGCGTCGCCGCCAACCCGATACATTTTTTAATTCTTCACTAAAAGCCTCTACTGCATCAAAGGCTTTTTTGAGCAACTGCCGAACTTGGCTTTCAGTCTCGTCTACGGAGGTAGAAGCTTCATTTCTTGAAGGATGGGCAACTAGATTTTCAGGCGCCGGCTCTCGATATTCTGGGCCAGAGCGTTTTTCAATCTCCTGCAAACGATGATGCAAAGCGTTAATTAAAAGTCGCCGACGCTTCGCGTTATCGATTAAATCATCTTGCACATAGGGGTTGCGCTGCACTACCCATATATCCCCTAACACTTCCAGAAGCATACGTGCGGAACGCCCTGTGCGCCGCTCTGCGCGCAAAGCTTCTAAAGTTTCCCATGCTGCCCGGCCCAACAGGCGCACCACAATTTCACGATCAGAAAAAGAGGTGTAGTTATAAGGAATTTCGCGGGGTCTATCCTGATACAAAGCCGTTGCATCCATAAAAACTGCTTTCAAAGCACTTAAAAACGAAAAAAGAGGGAACTGCAAAACTGCAATAGACGCATGATTCCAACTGCGCATTTTGCGTGCGCGCTAGAATCCTCTCTTCACAATGAATAAAAAAGAATGATACACATATACACTGTATATTAAGACCCGCGCTGCGCATCTGTTTATAATCGCAGTTTTAAACTTTTAGAGGTGCAGCATGCTAGATCGAGAAGGCTTTCGCCCGAACGTCGGCATCATCCTTTTGAACGCAGACAACCAAGTGTTCTGGGGAAAACGCCTACATGAACATTCGTGGCAATTTCCGCAAGGCGGGATCAAATACGGTGAAACGCCCTTACAGGCCATGCACCGTGAATTATATGAAGAAGTAGGGCTACGTCCGGAACATATCGAAGTCTTAGGCCGCACACGCGACTGGTTACGCTATGAAGTACCAGACACTTTTATTCGGCGAGAGTCACGCGGCGCTTACCGAGGACAAAAGCAAATCTGGTTCTTGCTACGCCTAATCGGCCAAGACAAAGATATCGACCTACGAGCCTGCTCCCATCCTGAATTTGATGCCTGGCGTTGGAGTACCTACTGGATTCCATCCGACCAAGTTATCGAATTTAAACGGGAGGTGTATCACAATGCACTCACTGAACTCTCACGCTTTTTAAAACGGCCAGAGAGCACAGCAGCAACACATTCTAAAGAATCTGCGTAGGTTGGTGGTGACGAAGGAACCCCAACATGCGCACCACTTACCTTTAATCATCGCTGTTGACCTGCATATGCAGGTTTTAAAAGGATAATAGTCATCATGTTGGGGTTCCTTCGTCACCACCAACCTACCGTTCATTGCAGGTTTGGGGTGAGGTACCAACCCAAACCTGCAAGTTATTTTTCGTCTTTTGTGCAATCTGGATCTATAGCAGATGTTTGCCTAAACCGTGGGTCTTCCGCTTGCTGCCGAGCGAGCTCAACGGCAGCAGCCTGAGCGGTGGCGCCATATTCCACTACATACGCAGCCAACGCGTGACACAAATCTGCACAACCTTCACGTGTAGCAGCGGAAACTTCAAATACCGGGCCAGACCACTGCAACGCTTCTAGCAAGGCTGCGCGACGAGAAACGCGGCGCGCCTCTGGTAGCGTATCTATCTTATTTATCACCAACCACCTTGGTTTGGCATAAAGACCTGCATCGTATTGGCGTAATTCCTCTGCTATGACCCGCACTTGCCTGGCTAGCGCTGCTATATGGGCAGCTTCATCAAACGCCTGTTCCTGCTCCATATCTACAGCACAGTCTGTATCAGAGATATCAACCAGATGTAATAGCAATTCCGTACGCTGCAAATGCCGTAAAAATTGATGGCCCAAGCCTGCGCCCTGTGACGCCCCTTCAATCAAGCCAGGCACATCTGCGATCACAAAACTTCTATTAATTCCAACTCGAACCACCCCTAGATTGGGTGTTAATGTGGTGAAAGGATAATCTGCCACTTTGGGCCGCGCATTGGAAATGGCCGTAATCAACGTAGACTTACCAGCATTGGGAAGCCCTAGCAACCCAACATCGGCCAACACTTTTAATTCCAAATTCAGCATACGCCGCTCGCCGGGGCGCCCATCTGTTTTTTGTTGCGGTGCACGATTGGTGCTTGACTTAAAATGCAAATTGCCAAGCCCTCCTCTACCGCCCTGGGCCAAAACCATGCGCTGGCCATGCTCGGTAAAATCAGCGATCAATTCACCCGTTTCGGCATCGGTTACTATCGTTCCTACCGGCATTCTGAGCGTAATGTCTTCCCCGCTTTTTCCGTAGCAATCTGCGCCCCGACCACTCTCTCCAGAGCTTGCATGATGTTTACGGGAATAGCGATAATCGATCAGCGTATTGAGATTACAGTCAGCAACCGCATAAATACTCCCTCCGCGCCCACCGTCTCCGCCATCTGGCCCGCCAAAAGGCACGCATCTTTCCCGGCGAAAAGAGGCACTCCCTCCTCCGCCATCCCCCGCTACGACTTCAATTTTTGCTTCGTCGATGAATTTCATACTTGCTTCATGCCTTTTTTACTAAATTACTGATGTTACGCGCGTTGTAGAACGTGCGAGTTGTTAATACGTAGAGCGCAAAGATTAAAAGTAAGTGGTACGCATGTTGGGGTTCGTACCTCACCACCAACCTACCAAAATGGCTATGTAAAAGGAATTAACCAAACTCCACCAACCACAAGAAAAAGCAAGGACGGTAGGTTGGTGGTGACGAAGGAACCCCAACACGCACACCACTGCCTCCTGGAAGACCAGTTTATAAAAGCTCAAAAGTAAAAATTAAAAGTCGGTGCTATGCATGTTGGGGTTCATACCCCCCAACTTACGGTGCGAGAGACAAAAAAGGGCTCTTTAGAGCACTTAAGAATATAGCTATTCTAATACTCAATTCCAAATAGAAGTAATAGAAAAGGCTCTGCACATGGGCAGAGCCTTTTCTATATTCGAGCCAATCTGCTAAAAAAGGATGGTGCTTTTTAATGCAACCCCTTTTGCAAAGGCTACTCTCGAGCAACTAAACCGCAGCCACAGGAATAACACCTGCAACCTGTTTATGGTCTTTGCCTTTAAAGCCAAATTTCACATGGCCTTTGACTAATGCATAAAGGGTATGATCTTTTCCTACCCCTACATTGGCGCCGGCGTGTACACGAGTACCGCGTTGACGAAGAATGATACTTCCAGCTTCGATAGCTTGGCCGCCGTAGATCTTAACGCCTAGGCGTTTCGACTCAGAATCGCGGCCGTTGCGTGACGATCCGCCTGCTTTTTTGTGTGCCATGAAAATTCCTTACAAAGCGCGCTGCTATGCCCTTTTTACAGGCTGCGCGCTATCTAATATAAAACGGGAGATAAAAGACGGTAGCTAAAATATTGTGTTTTAGCCTTCAATCGTATTAATTTGCACTTCAGTGTAATTCTGGCGATGACCACCATGTTTCTGATAGTGCTTACGACGACGCATCTTGAAAATCGTGACCTTGGGATGACGGCCTTGCGACAACACGGTCGCTTTAACCGTTGCGCCCTGCAAAAACGGAGCGCCCCATTTCAAAGACTCGCCTTCACCTACAGCGAGTACCTGATCCATCACGATTTCAGAGCCAACGTCCGCAAGTATCTGTTCTATTTTCAGTTTTTCGCCAGCGGCAACTTTATATTGCTTGCCACCAGTTTTTATGACTGCGTACATGGATACTCCAATGAAATATAGCTAGAAAAATAACACACAACAAGAAAGCTTGTCGCCAAGTCCAATCTAGCGCAAATGAAAAACCCAGGATTATAAGAGAAAAATGCAGCGCCCGCACGGAATTATCACCATACTATGCATATTAGAGTGCATCCCCTACAAAAGCATGCATTTCCCAAGCAGTCAGCTTCCCCTTATAATCGGGGGCATGCCCTACACCACCCTACCCGTTTTTTCGCATCAGGCTCAACCGTTGATTGCCTCTTCTTTCCCTCTTCTTACTGATACCTCCGAAATGGGCGAAGCTCCTCCAAGCGCACGATCTTCACTGGCTTTTCTGGCTCCAATTTCTGAAGATTTCCAAAAACTCAATCGCGTGATTGAGCGGCGGCTAAACTCTCAGGTCGATCTTATCGAAGACATTTCTACTCACCTGATTCAAGCAGGGGGCAAACGCTTGCGCCCTGCGCTCTTGCTACTGATATGTGGAGCACTTGGGGTAAGTAGTGAAGCACGTCATGAGCTTGCAGCGGTTATTGAATTTATCCATACCGCCACGCTTTTACATGATGATGTAGTGGATGAATCCGACCTACGACGAGGGCGTAAAACAGCCAATGCATTATTTGGGAATGCAGCAAGCGTATTGGTTGGCGACTTTTTATATTCACGCGCCTTCCAAATGATGGTCGAAGCAATGACCGACACGCAATGCCCAGACATCATGCGCATCCTATCCAATGCAACCAATGTGATTGCACAAGGTGAAGTATTGCAATTAGTCAACCGGCACGACCCCAAAGTGGACGAGGCACGCTATCGAAAAGTGGTCTATTACAAAACCGCCACACTCTTTGAAGCCTCTGCACAACTAGGCGCCGTACTCGCTGATGCCCCCGCAAACATAACTGCTGCTGCAGCCGACTTTGGCCGGCATATAGGCAATACCTTTCAAATTATGGATGATTGGCTAGACTATGCAAGCGACCCTGCAGTATTAGGCAAACCCATTGGCTCTGATTTACGCGAAGGCAAACTCACCTTACCCCTGATTCTTTTTATACAAAACGGCACACCAGACCAACGCGCACGCGCACAAGCTGCAATCCAAAACGCCGGCCAAAGCACCAGCGAAAACCTAGACCACCTACACCAGGCCTTATTGGAAGAAGTACGCAGCTCAAAAGCATTAGAAGCCACCCTACAAGCAGCAGAAAAAGAAGCCGATCTTGCAAGACAAGCGCTGCAAATATTTCCAGACTCTATCTATAAAAAAAGCTTGCTAGAATTACATGCGTACTCCATATCACGGCAATATTAAAAACGGGGTGTAGCTTAGCCTGGTAGAGCGCTACGTTCGGGACGTAGAGGCCGGAGGTTCAAATCCTCTCACCCCGACCAAAAAATTGCCTTATATTACAAGAGCTTATAAGTCTGAATTTCTCTTCTTGAGACAAATTTGGGGTAAATTCCTCTCAAGGCTTGATTCAAACCGTGCCATTTCCAACTCATTCTGAGCGCCGTCCAGCCATTTGGAATAAGTGTTCAAGAACACTTCAATAGTATGAGCGTTTATTGCGAGAAAACTTCGTAAAACATTCTGAAGATAGTGGATAAAAAGCGCGCTGTTATAAAAATGCCAGAACTCCAGTCCCTTTCTCTTCAAACCGAACGGCAGGTTTTCTCATACTCAGCTTTCTTGTTTACTTCACATTAAGGCTTATGAAGCCTATTGGCTGATGTTGCTTATAAAGGTACTCAATTTAGCCTTTCCCTATTAACAATACTCTGCTTGGCTCTGATATAGTTTGTTCACCGTAAAAAATCTATTCAGGGTTAACCTAATATTTTGATTGAATTACCGTCAACTTAGCCTACGATCGATATACCTGTGACAACGCTCTAAGCGCTGATTAACGCCAACGCCTAAATAAAATGAGAAACGTTATCGCTACTTTTATTGTCAATGAAGAACTATTTGCTCTTTCGAATTTAGCAAATGTCTGTGCTTATCGATGCAAATTTGATGAAGCCTATTATGAAGATGCGCTCTTTAGTCAGCATCAAATCGAATATGTACCTGTTCTGGACCGTGCAGTTATCAAAAGAAAAGCAGAATTTCTTGCCGGGCGTTATGCTGCGCAGCAGGCTATAAAAAGGCTGGGAATAGAGAAAACTACCGTAGGAGTTGGACACCACCGTAATCCGGTCTGGCCTGAAGGGCTGGTTGGCTCAATTACCCACACCACAACACAGGCAATTTGTGCTGTTGCTAAAAATACTGATTATCAAAGCATCGGTATCGACCTGGCAGACCTAATACCACTAGCAACAGCAAATGATATTAAAGATCAGATCATTCAAAGACATGAGGCAGATGTTTTCGGTAAGCTTCCACTGACATTTGAGCAATCTCTAACACTTGCCTTTTCTGCTAAGGAAAGTTTATTTAAAGCACTTTACCCTCAAGTAAGAGCATACTTTGAATTTCATGCAGCAGAGATAACCGAAATAGAAATGAAAAGCCATACATTTTTTATTAGACTCACTCGAGACCTTACCTCTTCTCTAACTAAAGGTGCTGTTTTTAAAGGCAGTTTTAAGGTGCAGTCAGATGGGGTTTTTACCTCAGTTTCGATCGTACATGACTTAATCTAGCTTGCATGAGAAGGACTCACGCCGAAGGAGCAAGAATTACTCGCGTGGATCAAACAGCTGAGAGAAATCGCTAGTAGCCGAACATCTGATAGCGCAAAGACCCTCATGATCTGGCAGTCCTTTATACGAATTCTTTTTGCCGGGTTAAAAATTGCTCGTAATAGGTACCCATTTGTTCAGCTGTCGCCTCCATCAGCTTGGCCGCGATCTGATCGACATGGCGCTTTTCCCAAGATTCCAGCGGCGTCCCCTTAACCCATTGATTAAATGCGCCTAAGGCTGGCCCAGTATGCACCTGGTGATTGGCAAGATCATCCATTGTCCCACTAAATGCAAGCCGGGTAGAGTACGCGAAATACCATCGAAACAACAGCGCCATCCGGTATTTTGGATTGGTCTGCGCCTTCGCAAGATCCTGCATTCGTCCACGTGACTGTAAATGGCGCTCGGTCTCGCCCCAAACCTCATCCAGACTGCGTTTGAAGTAGCTACGTTCAAGCTGGCCTCTGATTGCAACAGGGATATCTTCAAGCTTTTCATAGTGGCTATACAACGCAAAAAGCTTATTCGCCCGCATCGGAAACAGGAGTCCTTTCTTCAGTACCTGAACCCGTGCGCCCATCTCGAACATATCCCCTGCCGGAGCGTATGCCATGTCATGGATACTGGCTTGCTGCAGCATGGCTTTCACAACTTCGGTAGCGCCAGACTCCACCGTACACTGGTTGATCGAGCCCGTTAAAATAAAATCCGCCCCCATTGCGAACGCAGCAACGGCAGAAGTTGGCGTGCCAATACCGCCGCCCAACCCCACGCAGACGGGTTCCGGATAATGGTATTGAGCAACCAGCATCCGCCGTAACTGTTGCATCGCCGGCAAAAGAATCGTCGGAATACCACCATCAGTATGGCCACCAGAGTCAGCTTCGACGCAAATGTCATCGCTCATCGGCACGTATTGCGCTAATGCAGCCTGCTCAGCAGTAATGACACCCTCTTTTTGCAATGCTTCTACCAAATGAGCAGGTGCTGGACGCATAAATGCCTGAGCCACTTCTAAGTGCGACACCTTGGCCAGGACCCGGTGCGCACATTGGATATTACCGTTTGCATCACGGCTCAGTCCTTTGACGCGGAAAAGAATTAAGGCTGGCGTCATTTGCATAAAGGCAGCTGCTTCAATATAGCGAACACCATATTTCAGATATAAATCAACTGTCGCCCGTTCAAGATCCGGTTCAACGTAGTCGGCCAGCAGGTTCAGGCCATAGGACGTCCCCTCTCCAAGCTGAGATTGAATCGTCTGAATGGCGGCTTCAATGGCTTCCAGGCTCAGCCCCCCTGTCCCCAAATAGCCAATCAAGCCAGCTTGCCCCAATCGCACCACTAAAGCTGCTGAGGCAGTGCCGCGATACATGGCGCCCGCCACATAGGCATACTTCAGGCCATAGCGTGCACGAAATGCCTGGCTACCTAAATACTGCGCCTCTAAAGAGGCCTCCTCTTCTACGCTGGACGTTGTATGCATAAAATTGACATCCTAAATTGGATAAGAATGCGGATCATACAGGCTGCTTGATGAAAAAAAGTGACTGCTTCCTAATAATACGGCGAAGTTCTGAGTCTGCTCGGCCCACTTAGCATATATAGTAGTTTTTAAAGTCTATAAGGAGGGTAGTGATGAGCGTCTATATGTTTCCAGGCCAAGGTTCACAAGTGAAGGGAATGGGCGCCGAGCTTTTTGAGCAATTCCCAGAACTCACCGCGACAGCCAGCGACATTCTGGGCTATTCAATTCAGGATCTATGCCTCAAGGATTCACACAAGCAACTTAACAATACACGTTATACACAACCCGCCTTATTTGTCGTGAATGCGCTTTCCTATCGGCAACGCTACCATGATACAAGCCCTCAGGCAGATTATCTTGTTGGCCACAGTCTTGGTGAATACAATGCGTTAGAAGCTTCAGGCGCAATCCGTTTCGAAGACGGCTTAAAGCTGGTCAAAAAACGCGGGGAACTAATGAGTGAGGCGCCAGCAGGAGCAATGGCTGCTGTCATTGGACCATCTGAAACAGATGTTAAGCAGATTCTACAGACCAACGGCCTTACATCCATTGATATTGCCAATCTGAATTCGCCCACGCAAACCATTCTCTCTGGCTTAAAAGAAGATATTATCCGCGCAGCCTCATTCTTTGAAACTAACGGCACACGCTATACTCCGTTGAATACTAGTGGCGCTTTCCATTCCCGTTATCTGGAAGCCGCTAGGAAGGAATTTGAAGCTTATCTAAAAGAATTTACTTTCTCCCCACTTTCAATCCCAGTCATTGCGAATATTGATGCCTGCCCCTACCAAGCTGAACGAATTGCCGCCTACTTGGCAGACCAAATTACGCACCCGGTGCAATGGACAAAAAGCATCCAATATCTATTGTCCGCAGGAGAAGCACACTTCGAAGAACCTGGCGTAGGAAACGTATTAACTAAGCTGCTCGCTGACATCAAAAAACATCCGCTACCTGCTGTAACCTCTCAACCTGCTTTAACGTCCACAACTGCCACTGAGAAACCGGCCGCCACACCAGGCAATGAGCGTGAGCAAATCCTTGCCGCACTACAGCAAAAAATTAATGAGTGGAACCATAATTATCCAATCGGCACCAAAATCAAAGCCGCTTCCCTGGACAGCCCTGTAGCCACGAAAACCAAGGCCATGATGCTCTTCGGTCACCGCGCGGCGATCTATCTGGAGGGTTATAACGGTTACTTTGAATTAGGCAACGTACAACCCGCTGAGTAAGCAGATATAGCCTTAAGTGCCGCAGCCCACAACGAGATGAATCATTGTACGTACCATTTTATCCTTGCCCTTTTGATTGTTCTTGCAATATTTAACGCGAGGCATCTGTAGGGTCGGAATTTATTTTGTTTGACTTGCCAACACAAACTGCGCAAGTCATTGATAACGGTAGAAGAACCAAAATATAAGCGGGTACAGTCACCTTGCCCGAAACTAGGTGATTATGAGAAGCAGCTAGAGCAATGGTTGGAACAGGAAACGAAGTTTCCTCGAAGACGTCGTCGTACTGCGCGTCGATTCTTTGAAGGTTTGCAAGATATCGGGTATCCAGATACTTACGATAGCGTGCAGCGCTTTGTGAAGCATTGGAAACAGCGCGCCCGGGGCCCTCGAGCTATTTAGAGAAAAAACCGAGCGCCTTACGTAATGGTGCCCTTTTGTGGAGCGAACGTTGCCTCCCCTATAGTAAGCCTGGATGTGTTAATGGTGACCTGTGAATATGTGTTGGAAGCAGGGACCATTACGGCTTCGATCCTTATGAATGAAATGCGCAGACGGCGTCTAACTTGCCTGCTCCGATTGAATGGCTTAATGGCATTGCTTTGGGGTTAGAACCTGTAGCCAATTGCCATCGCTATGATCATTTACTTGGAGAGGTCCATGCCCTATTGATATTCATGCGCGCCTCGAAATTGCAAGCGGAAAAGACCAAACTATACGTACCCCACGATCCGCAAGCCTGTAGCGTGCTTACAAAGCGAGGACTTTTTAGTGGCCTGGAGCATATAAGAAATACGTCGATGGATGCAGAAAATAGTTGTTATATACAATTGTAGTAATAATCCTACAGTACGCTATTTTCCGAAGAGCATCTTGATGCGTTCCCTCACCTCTTCGTGATCAAACGTTTTTTCTTGCATTGCCACTTCCATTTCAACGACAGTCGGCAAGCGCTGTCGAAGATCTGCCACCAGATGATTCTTTAATATTACAAGCGAATGGCGCGGCTTTTCCGCGAGCTGTCTTGCAAGCTCATAAGCATATGGCAGCACTTCGGCCCTTGGCAAGACCGGGAACGGAATGCCTCGCTGCGCAAGTTCAGCGCCGCGATAATTTTTGGCATTCATCAGCATCTCCTGCGCCAGAGGCAAGCCAAGTTTTTCCCGCAGAATAAGAGTGGAACCAAAACCAGGTGTAAAACCGTATTTCATGAAATTAACTGTATACACACTTTCACTACTAAAAATGACAAAGTCGGCGGATAGACCTAGCGTGAAACCGCCACCAATACCATGCCCTTGCATGGCAGAAATGACCGGGATCTCACAGCTCAAAAGCAGATCATAAATCGGGGTATTGGTGAATTTTTGCTGGCCTTTGGATAACGTCAGCAGCAGATCCTGAGTGCCACCAGAGCAAAAATAGGTGTCGTATCCGGTGAGAATTACAACCTTACATGTTGGATCGGAAGCAATATCCCGAAATTCGCGGATCAACCCGGTACGCATACCATCCGAAATCATATTCTTATGTTCCCGATCTTCCAGCGTAATTTGCACTATGGACGGTTCAAGGGTAGTGCGATAAACAACAGGTGCGGGCATATTAGGAAGACTCCCATGGAAAAATTCCTTGTTCAATATAGCGCCCGATCTTCTCTAGATTGCATGGATCGGAAAACATTTCTCTATTCGCGGCCAATGCTAACTGCTTATCTGTCACTAAGGAACCGCTAAGCGCGTTGGCAAAGCGCTTGTAGCGAGCCACTGCCGTCTTATGCAAGTGCCTAAGGCGCAGCAAGTGACGGCGTAATAGAGCATCGCTATTAGGCTCATGCGCATCAACCAAGCCCCAGGCAGCGGCTTGAGACACGCTGACGGGATGAGTCATTAACGTCATATAGTGGGCTTTCTGCCAGCCTATGCGGCGAGTCAAAAACGGCAATACACACGCAGGCATTAAGCCAAACAGCAATTCGGACAAACTGAACACGGCAGTATCGTCGGCGATCACTATATCGCTAGCCGCGACAAAGCCGACACCGCCAGCATTGACCTTGCCACGCACATGAGAAATTACTACGTAAGGTCCAGAAGTCAGCCGTTGCCACAGGTCATACAGTAGTTCAGGATCACCCGTGGCAGGCACAGCTGGAGCAGCATTACCCTGGGTCTGCGCTGCCTGTATGGCTGTAAAGTCAGCACCAAAACAGAACATTTCCGGCAAACCTTCGATGACTAGTACGGTGGTAGCCTCTTCGCAGCGATCGAGCACGTCTGAACATTCATCAAGCAGTTGGTCGTTGATGGTATTTTGTGCCGCAGGACGGTACAGTTGTAAAAAGCAAACGGGATCCTGAAAGCGTACACGTAGGGTTTGATAAGATCGCTCAGTCATCATGAAGCCCACTCATAGACACGATGGAACTCTTTAATCTCGCGTAGCTTCAGATATTTTTTACCGTTTTGGGCAAGCTTGGCGCCAGGAAAAATCCCCTCGTCAAGCCTTACATTGCGGGTACCGAAACGAAGCTGGCTATTGCCGCGCAGCAAATAATCGTATTCTTCGATCGATAATGCATAACGCTGGTCGAGATGCTGCCCGATCTTGAGTTGCTGCAATGCGATTTGCCCTTCTTTGCGCACGACGCCACTTAAGAATTCGGAACAACAACCCGAACCGTAGGAAAAATAGCCGATCCGCGCCGGGCTTTGGAAATTTCCATGATCGATCGTGCCCGCTAGCGCTAATAAGACGGAGCCGCCCATAATGTTGCCGACACGTTGGCAATAAATCAGTCCAGGCATTACGCGTTGCTCGAAGTCTGCTTCGATCTCTGCCGGATTAGCCCTCATCATCTTGCGCATCATCGTACGATGCGCGCCTTTTACCATACCGCCAAACGGCGTGTGAAAGGATAAATATTGAAAAGAACGCGCATAATCTGCCTTAGGAACTCTTTTTTTATATTCGAGAAAAGCATTTTCACAGCAATCCAGATAGGATAAGAGTGAAAGGTCTGCATCGCCTGCTTCCATGTCTGGTGCTGGACGGCAAGTATCCATGACTTCGTAGCCGTAATATCCATTAGCGCCCACGTCGATTTGGAAAATGGATGGGCGCTCACTAACCAGAAAAGCAACAGCACCGGCACCCGTGCTTGGCTCAAAGTAGGAAAATTCTTCTGGCAGCGCATCGGCGCCTTCGGTGATCATGAAGCGCGCAATGTCAGTTGCGACTACCAACGCTTTAGCGCCGGGCGATACCTGTGACAGAATAAAATTCACCGCCATTTGCAGGCCGGCAGTGCCGGAATAGCAGGCTTGCTTAATTTCAAACAAACGGCAGTTCCGGTTCAGCCCAAGATAATGGTGAAGATAGGTGCTAAGGGATTTACCGAAATCGATGCCAGACTCGGTGCAGGTAATAAGCATTTCAATACGATCTTTCTCTGCCGCGGACAGCGCATCGACAATCGGCCTTGCTGCATTAGCGCCGAACGTCACCGGATCTTCGTAGGGCAGAGCGAGCGCTTTTTGCTCCATCATCAGATTCTGAAAACGGGCCGTATCCAATTTCCGATATTGCGCAAGTTGGCTAATATCTATATAGGCTGTGCCGCCAAATACGTTCATCGCTTCTATGCCAACCGACATCATGGGGTCGTTCTCCAAGTAATATATGAGTCGGGTAACAGCGGCGCATTGCTGAGCCGCCGTCCCCTAAGAACCGTGCGGGC
>JASSUF010000024.1:0-20308 GCA_031963365.1 Mycoavidus cysteinexigens | reverse complement strand
TCGAATGCCCCGTCGATGCGCAAGCCCTCGATCTGCCATGATGACATCCCCTGACTCAATCTTAAATCGGGTGAGTGTTTCTCCCTCCGCGGGCAAAGTCACAAGGGCTTGCTCACACTGCAACGTGCTCAAATCAATCATGTAATGCAAGCGCCACGTGGAGCCCGTAGCGCCTGGTTCGCAGACCACGCTCGCATCCACTAGCCGCACACGCTTGCCATACAACGACTCTGCGCGCCCTTCCGACAACTGAATACTCAGTTGCTGCGCCATCCAACTGAACCAGTCACCACTCTGTTTTAAGCGTTTGAGTAACGCTACATCTGATACCTTAACCAATCCTCCTGCTTGTGCGCGCGCCGCAGTTTCTCTTAGCGAGCACCCATCTGATAAATGGATCAGCAGCACTCGAAGCAATTGCTCTGCATCACCAAAAATTCGATATCGAGACACCGCTCCTGTTTCACGCGCTGCTGCTTCCCACCCTTCTGGCAAGAGCCCTTTTATTACATCCCAGTCTGCTTTCAGACCTGACAAAGTTTCATCTATTCCGGTACTTTGATTACCCATTCATGCTCGCAGACTTTTAGCTTTTTTACACAAAACGCCTACGATACTTATCTTTAATATTTTACGTTAGCGCTTATGGGTACGAACCCCAACATGATGACCGCTGTCCTTTTAAAACCGGCATATGCAGGCTAAAAACGATGATTGAAAGTCGGTGGTGTGCATGTTGGGGTTCCTTCGTCACCACCAACCTACGCGCCATGGTAGGTTGGTGGGAAGCACCAATTTACGGGGCGGTGTCATATACCCAGCTTAATAATGCATCGTGTGCAGCTTGGCCGCGGCAGGCATTGGGATGATTGATGAAGCTCACGACGATATAGTTTTGGGCGTTATGGGCTGTTACATAGCCGGCGATGGCTCGGACCTCATCAAGCGTGCCGGTTTTTATATGCATGTTGCCTACGCTTGGGCCTTCAAAGAGCCGTTTGCGCATGGTGCCGTCTAAGCCTGCAATGGGTAAGGAGGCAATGAGCGGTGCGGCCATTGAGCTATGACTGATATGTTGTAAAAGTGCTGTTAAGTCCGTTGCACTGAGGCGCTCTTTTGACGATAAGCCTGCGCCATTCTCTAGTACAAGGCCCGATAAATTAAGCCCTTCACGGCGCAGCCAACGGCGAATGACTTTCTCTGAGCGTATTGCTGTAGCAGGAGGGGCGCCATAGATTGCCCCTAGGGTTAAAAACAAATTGCGTGCCATGATGTTGTTAGAATTTTTATTAATATCTCGCACGCTGTCTTGAAGTACTTCCCCTTTGTATAGTGCGATGCATCGAGCTCGTTTAGGTACCAAGGCCGCGCGGACGCCACCTGAATAGGTTCCACCGGTTTGTTCCCACAATGCCAAAAACCCATTTGCAAAAAAATTATTGCGGTTTGGTGCAGCGCGACTCATCGTGTGTATGCCGCATTGCAGAGGGTAAGTGCCTTTGAATGTGACGTATAGTATGCCGTTACGTTCTGTTATGACTGGTTTTGGAATGCTTCCTGGTATGCATTTTCCAGAGGTGGTGCGCAGTGTGTTGGTGAGCTGTAAGTGTGCGAGTTCCGGTTGTGTTTGAATGAATACCGAAAGATTGGGCTGTGGAGTTAGTGTAAAAGTGAGCGCGTTAAATGCGTAAAGTAGAGGGTCGGGGCTTACGTTATACGCACGATTATGATCGGTATCAAAAGCTTGTGCCGCTTGCGTTTTGAGGTCGAAATAGCTTCTGTCTAAAACCAGATCGCCCTGAATATGCGTAATGCCTGCACGGCGAATCTGTTCTATGAAATGAATGAATGTTTCGGGAACGAGCTTAGGGTCGCCCGTCCCATAGATATATAAATTTCCATGGAGTACTCCTCCTTCAATCGGGCCATCTATGTAGGCGCGCGTTTCCCATTGAAAATGGGGCCCGAGCAAGGAGAGCCCAGCAGAGGTGGTGAGGAGCTTCATGGTTGAAGCGGGATTCATCGATTTTTCTGCGTGTAGCGAGAGAGTGGGCGAGGCTGCACCCACTCGTTCTACAACGATACTGACAGCAGAAAGCGGAATATCCGCCTGTTTTAGCTTTGCAAGAACGGTTTCTGGAATAGGGTGTACGAAAAAAGAGGATGTTTTTTGAGCGATAGGATCGGTAAAATAAACGGAATGTGCTTTTGTCGAAAAGTGTGACGCATGCGCTTGAGGCGCTACACTCCCTATAAGAAAAATGATCAGCAGACTGCTCAATCTCGAACTTAGCCACCTCAAATCGTAGAACACAGAAGAAATTCCCGTAAAGAGTTGTGTGGAAGTGTGCACCTCTTAGAATCCGATTCAAAATCTCTCAAAAATGCCACGTTTTTATGATCATAAAGCCAAGGTGACTTCTGCAATAGAGTACAGTTCCGGACCTTGCGCTCCTACTGGTATCATTACTGGTTGTAAAAATACGGCATTATAAGAAAGCCTAGGATGTACTCTGAACGTAGACTTTCCTGATTTTATGTGTTTTGAAGCCTGTTTAAAATTGCACCTGTAATGCGTTCATGCGAAAAACCCGCCTAGCACCTCCAGAGCCAAAAAGAGCCTAGGGCGTGTCCTCAATTGCCCCAAAGGGCCCATCTTCGGGGTCGTGGGGTGCCAGGTATTCACTGTACTTAAGTACATCCGGATCCTGCGCTCCTGCTCCCCCAAATATGAACCCTTTGGGACAATTGAGGACACGCCCTAAGGGGCCTTTATTGTTTTTTACAGAAATATTTTTCACGATGAATTCGACTCAAATGGCTTCTCCTCTCTCTTCCCGTAGCAAATTTCTTTTGTGTGCCGTAATGGCCTGCATTACATTGGCTGGATGTTCCCGTAAGCCCGCAATGCCTGCCCCTCCTCCTCCTGAAGTCAGTGTAGTGGCGGTGAAAACGCACAGTATTCCAATGACCACTGAGCTACCTGGGCGTACTTCCCCCTATTTGGCAGCAGAGGTGCGTGCACGGGTAGATGGAATTGTATTGCAGAGAAACTTTGTTGAAGGCAGCGAGGTGAAGGCAGGGCAGTTACTGTACACGATTGATCCAGCTGTCTATCAAGCGCAGTTGCAGAGTGCGAACGCAGCGCTAGCTAAAGCCGATGCGAATCTCAAGGCTGCCGCTGCACAGCGTGTACGGTACCAAAAATTAATTAGTGCGCGGGCAATTAGTCAGCAAGATTATGACAACGCCGTTGCGCAGCAGAACCAAGCAGCTGCAGAGGTAGCCTCGGCACGCGCAATGGTTAACAGTGCCAAAATTAATTTGGGATATACCAAAGTAGTCTCGCCGATTGCAGGGCGTGTTGGTCGCTCGCAGGTGACAAAAGGAGCCTATGTGCAGGCTGCTCAGGCCACTTTGCTTTGCACGGTGCAGAAAGTGGATCCGATGTATGTGGATGTTACGCAATCCAGCGCAGATCTTCTGCGCTTGCGGCGCGAGATGGCTTCGGCACAATCTACCAAAGCACAGCAAATGAAAGTGGATTTGATTTTGGAAGATGGCACACCTTATAGCGTGCCTGGAAAGTTGGAATTCTCTGATATTACCGTTGATCAAAGCACGGGCGCCATTGCATTACGCGCTATTTTCCAAAACTCTAAGCAAGAACTGTTGCCAGGAATGTTTGTGCGTGCACGGATTCATGAGCGCTTTAATCGTGAGCTGATTGTAGTGCCGCAAGTGGGTGTTACACATAATGCTAAAGGTCAGCCTACTGTTTTAGTAGTGGGCGCGGGCGATGTCGTTGAGCAGCGTACTTTAGTAACACTTAAAACGATGGAAGATCAGTGGGTCGTGCTCGAAGGATTGAATGCGGGTGACCGGGTTATCGTGCAGGGATTACAGAAAGTACAGCCTGAAATGAAAGTGACCCCCGTTTCTTGGAAAAAAAATCTAGAAGTGAACGAAAAGGGGACAGAAGCCCCGTTAGGAAGCTCCGAAGAAATTTCTAAAGAAACGCCTAAAGAAACACCTAAAGAAACACCTAAAGAAACACCTAAAGAAATGCCTAAAGAAATGCCTAAAGAAATGCCTAAAGAAATGCCTACTAAAGAAGCGCTCAAAGAAACATCTAAAGACAATTCCAAAGAAGCAGATAAAACTGCTCAATCAAGTAGCCTGGTTAAGGAGCGTAGTTAATGGCTAAATTTTTTATTGATCGCCCTATTTTTGCATGGGTATTAGCCATTGCATTGATGCTTGCCGGAGTTTTATCTATTCGGAGTTTGCCTGTCGAGCAATACCCTGCAATTGCGCCACCACAAGTCGAAATTAACGCAAGGTATTCAGGCGCTTCCGCCAAAACCGTTGAAAATACAGTTACCCAAGTTATCGAACAGCAAATGAATGGTTTAGATCATTTGCTTTATATGTCCTCAAATAGCGATAACACGGGTAACGTATCTATTTCACTGACTTTTGCTCCGGGAACCAATCCAGATATTGCTCAAGTGCAAGTGCAAAATAAATTGCAACTCGCTCTACCGCTTTTACCTGCTGAAGTACAACAACAAGGCCTGAAGGTATCGAAATCCAGTGGCTCTTTTTTAATGGTCTTAGCTTTTTCGTCTGCAGATGGCAGCATGAATCGCTATGATTTAGCGAATTATGTAGCATCGTCAATACAAGACCCCATCAGCCGGGTGGATGGCGTAGGTGCAGTTAATTTATTCGGGTCGCAATACGCGATGCGTATTTGGTTGCAAGCTGACAAATTGAATAGTTACAAATTAACGCCTGTAGATGTGCGTGAGGCAGTTGCAAGCCAAAACGTACAAATTGCAGGTGGACAATTAGGGGGCACCCCTGCCGTTTCTGGCCAGCAACTGACCGCCTCTATCACTGAATCCAGTTTGCTCAATACCCCAGAGCAGTTCGGCAATATTGTGCTAAAAGCGAATGCAGATGGCTCCCAAGTGCGTTTGCGTGATGTGGCGCGCGTAGAACTTGGGGGGGAAGACTATAGTTTCGATAGCCGCTATAACGGCCGCCCTGCAGTGGGCCTAGGGATTCGATTAGCGACAGGCGCAAATGCTTTAAATACGGCTGATTTACTGCGCGCGCGTATTGCCGAGCTTACGCCCTATTTCCCACATGGACTCAAGGTTGACTACCCGTACGACACTACTCCTTTTGTACGTCTTTCCATTAAAGGCGTGGTTAAAACCTTGCTTGAAGGGATTGCTCTGGTTTTTGTGGTGATGTATTTGTTTTTGCAAAATTTTCGAGCAACGATCATTCCAACGATTACCGTACCTGTGGTGTTGCTCGGTACCTTTGCCATTATGGGTGCAGCTGGTTTTTCGATTAACACCTTATCCATGTTTGGCTTAGTGCTGGCTATTGGCTTGGTAGTGGATGACGCTATCGTGGTGGTCGAAAACGTTGAGCGTGTAATGGCGGAAGAGGGTTTATCGCCGCGCGATGCGACCCGGCTCGCCATGAGTCAGCTCACTAGTGCATTAGTGGGGGTGGCGCTAGTTCTATCTGCTGTTTTTGTACCTATGGCTTTCTCGTCAGGGTCAGTAGGAGCTATCTACCGCCAATTCTCTCTCACGATTGTGAGTGCGATGACGCTCTCGGTTTTGGTGGCGATTATATTGACGCCAGCATTGTGCGCGACCCTGCTAAAGCCGATTCCAAAAAACCATCAGGAAGCAAAAACCGGCTTTTTTGGCTGGTTTAACCGTACATTTAATCGAAGTCGTGCCTCTTATCAAAAAGGGGTGCGGTACGTTATTGCACGTACAGGCCGTTCCTTGCTGGTTTATGGAGCAATTATTGGCGTGGTGGCATTGTTGTTTATGCGCATGCCTACTTCTTTTCTCCCAGAAGAAGACCAGGGTATTTTATTTGGTTTTGTACAAACCCCACCAGGCTCAACACAGCAACGTACGCAGCTGGTGCTCGATGAAGTGACCGATTACTTCTTGAAAGATGAGAGTAAAGCCGTCGAAGCCGTCTTTGCGATTAATGGCTTTAGCTTTGCAGGCAATGGCCAAAATTCAGGGATAGTTTTTGTCAAACTCAGAGATTGGAAGGAGCGCAATGCGCCGGAATTAAAAGCACAAGCGCTGGTTGGGCGGTCTTATATGCGGTTTTTGCAGATTAAAGACGCGATGGTTTTCCCGGTAAATCCACCATCTATTATCGAGCTTGGAACTGCATCAGGGTTTGATTTGCAGTTACAGGACCGTGGAGGACTGGGTCACGATGCGCTTATACAAGCACGTAATCAATTGCTTGGTTTAGCGGCGCAAAGTACGGCGGTTTCTCAAGTTCGTCCTAATGGTCTGGATGATATGCCAGAATTTCATGTGGACATTGATCGTGAAAAAGCTAGTGTTTTAGGCGTACCACTGTCTGGGATTGACCAAACTTTCTCCATTGCTTGGGCATCGTCTTATGTCAATAACTTTTTAGATCGCGATAATCGTGTGAAGAAAGTATTGCTTCAGGCCGATGCACCGCATCGCATGAATCCTCAAGATGTGAATCGTTGGTATGTGCGTAATATCCATGGCGATATGGTTCCGTTTTCTGCTTTTTCGACCACGAACTGGACATACGGTTCTCCTAAGCTTGAGCGTTACAACGGTGTTGCTGCAGTCCAGATTCAGGGAGCAGCTGCGCCTGGGAAAAGTACAGGCGAAGCTATGAAAGAAATGGAAAAGTTGGTCGCTCAATTACCTAAAGGTATTGGTTATGAGTGGACGGGGATGTCACTCCAAGAGGTTCTCTCAGGTGCTCAAGCTCCGTTGCTGTATACCCTGTCAATTTTAGTGGTGTTTTTGAGTTTGGCAGCACTCTATGAGAGTTGGTCCATTCCCTTTTCCGTTATTTTGATTGTGCCGGTTGGCGTGTTGGGTGCACTTTTGGCGACCACCTTGCGTGGCTTGGAAAATGATGTGTACTTCCAAGTGGGCTTGCTCACCACAGTAGGGTTATCCGCTAAAAATGCGATTCTGATTGTGGAGTTTGCAAGGCATTTGCGTGAACAAGGCAAGACGGTGATCGAAGCGGCTGTAGAAGCTGCGCGATTCCGACTAAGGCCCATCATCATGACTTCGTTGGCATTTATGTTAGGCGTGTTGCCGCTGGCGATCAGCCATGAGGCAGGTGCTGCAAGTCAACATGCAATCGGTACCGGTGTGATCGGAGGTATGTTGGCTGCGACGTTCATCGCTATTTTCATGATTCCGATGTTTTTTGTTTTGGTGAGTGAAAAATGGGGATGGTTGTCAGCGGGCATGCAAGCAATACAAAGATATAAGCACCATCCTGCAAATGCGCATAAAAATGTGTCGCAGTCCTCAAACAAAAATGTAAGAACAAAAGAGCGTGCTGAAAAAGAAACTTTGAAAGAACAAGATTCTTCAAGCAGTTCAAAATCCGATTCAAACACAGGAGAGAAGTAATGCGTGCTGTATTAGCTCCGTTGCTGTTATCACTCCTAGCGGGAGCATGTACTTTGCAGCCCCACTATGAGCGTCCCACAGCGCCGATCCCTTTGGTTTATCCTGATCCACCCGTTAATCAGAGTGGTGAGGGGAGTGCAGACGCGCTAACTAAAAAAAAATTGCAGGAAAAAATAGAAGCTTCTCAAAAGCCCGCTTCTATAAGCGATACGAAAAACGCAATACACGCTAGTTCCGGAAGTTCTATACAACTCGGTAGTGCAGGGACGGTAGGTTTTGGCAAAGAGATAGGCACGCTATCTGATAAAGAGGTTGCTGTACGCGCCTCTATAGATGCAAGCGAGGATATAACTTCGCTAGATGCAGGATGGCAGCTCTTTCTAGGTGACCCGCGCTTACAGGCTTTAGTAAATTTAGCCCTTAAAAATAACCGCGATGTGCGTGTAGCGGCTTTAAACGTAGAGTATTTGCAGGCTCAATACCGCATTCAGCGTGCGGCACTATTGCCAAGTATTGGAGTAGAAGGGCAAATGGTGCGCTCGCGTACCCCTGCAGGTATGTCGCCCTTCAATCAAGCTACAGTGGGGAATCAGTTCTTTGTCGGACCGGTTGCCTCCTGGCAGATTGATTTCTTCGGCAAAATAACTAGCTTAAAAGATGCAGCGCTCGCACAATATCTATCCACGCGCTTTGCCTCACGTGCTGCACATATTGCGCTTATTGCACAAGTGGCAGATCAGTATCTGCTGCTACGAGCGAGCGAAGCCCAGCTTGCCGTAACTAAGCAAGCATTGACCACTGCTAATAAGCTGTATGAATTAACCAAATTACAGACTGAAGTGGGGACGGGTTCGGCTCTAGATATGCAAGCGGCAGTGGGTGCACAAGAGCAAGCTAAGGCTAATTATCAGAATCAATTACGCCTACAAGCTCAGGCTGAAAATGCACTGACTTTGCTGATCGGGCAATCTTTACCCGCAGATTTGCCTGCGCCCTTGCCTTTTGCAAATCAAAAAATCATCGCAGATATTCAAGCTGGTTTACCCTCTGAGCTATTGACTCGGCGCCCAGATATTTTAGCTGCAGAAGCGACTCTACGTGCTGCAAATGCAAATATCGGTGCTGCACGCGCAGCTTTTTTCCCCAGCATTTCATTAACGGGACAATTTGGATCTGCTAGTACTTCTCTAGATGAATTATTTAAAGGAGGGACTGCGAGCTGGAGCTTTACGCCGCAAGTCAACCTGCCTATTTTCCAAGCGGGAGCTAACCGCGCCAATCTGCGAGCAGCAAAAGTAAAAAAAGAGATTGCAATAGCGCAATACGAAAAGGCGATTCAAACCGCCTTTCGCGAAGTGGCAGATGGCTTAACTGCTCGAGGTACGTATGACCAGCAGCTTGTGGCCCAGGAGCGGTATGTGCAAGCGGTAGAACGCCGTCTAGAGTTATCGGTGCTGCGCTATCGAAATGGTATTGAAAGTTATTTGAGTGTTTTAACAGCGCAAACAGAACTGTATGCTGCGCAGCAAGGACTCATTTCAACCCGGCTTGCACGGTTAGTGAATTTGATTGACCTATATCAATATCTTGGCGGCCCTGCAGTGGCAGATTAAAGCCAGAAGCCTAAAGTGCTGTTACTTTGACTATCTTCTGACAGATAGCTAAACAGAACGGAGAAAAGACATGACGTTTGCACAACAATTCGAGCAGCAGGGCTTTCGGCTAGGATTTCAGCAAGGCTTTCGGCATGGAATAGAGCAAGGCATGCGCGAGACAGCAAAAAATATGCTGCAAGAAGGCCTGCATGCAGAGTTAGTAGGCAGAATTACGGGATTGAATCAGCAAGACATTGATGAGTTAGTCCCGAGCCTTACGCAATTCACCATGCACTAGGTCAATCCACAAGATTTCCTGTTAAATAACTGATGTTACGTATGCATGTTATAGAACGGCGAGTTGTTGATAGGCAGAGCGCAAAGATTAAAAGTAGGTGGTATGCGTGTTGGGGTTCCTTCGTCACCACCAACCTACCATCCTTTGCTTTTTCTTGTGGTTGGTGGAGTTTGGTGAATCCCTGTTATATAGCCATCTGGTAGGTTGGTGGTGACGAAGGAACCCCAACATGCGTACCACGATCTTTTTGAATACCTGCGTAACATCAATTAAATAAGCTCATTAAATAAAAACACTCAAGCAGTGGCATGGGACCGAAAATAACGGTTCAAGAGCGTATGCAGCTCAGCAACAGAGTAGACAATATAGTCCGCTGCCCAGCTCTCTGGAGGAGTAGGCGATCCGCAATAGCCGTAGGCAGCAGCGATAGTGGACATTCCTGCGGCGCGGCCAGCCTGAATGTCGCGTAAGTCATCGCCTATATAGACGGCCGTAGCGGGGTCTATTTGAAGTTTCTCAGCCGCATACAGCAAAGGAGCAGGGTGGGGCTTGGGATAGGCGGCGGTGTCGGCTCCCACTAAGCAAGCTGTGCGTGTATGGAGATTGAGTTTTTCCAGAAGAGATTGCGCTAAATGGGCCAGTTTATTGGTAACTATGCCCCAGGGTAAGCCTTGCGCTTCGATTGCAGATAGAAGGCTTTCCATGCCTGGGAAGAGGGTAGTTTGAACGCAAATATCTCCAGAATAGCGTGCTAAAAATTCCGCGCGCATGGCTTCAAAATCAGCGTGGGTAGGCTCTATTCCAAAAGCAGCACCCAACAGCCCTGCAATCCCTGCAGACGCCTTATGCCGAAGCATTTCGAATGGCAGTGCATCTAACCTGCGGTGGTGGCGCATGTCATTAGTAATTTGAACTAGATCGGGAGCGGTATCCACCAGTGTGCCATCAAGGTCAAAGAGAATGGCTGAAATCTGCATAATGGGGAGAAGGACGGTAGGTTGGTGGTGACGAAGGAACCCCAACATGCACACCACACGACGTGTAACCATCGCTTTTGATATGCATATCCAGGTTTTAGAATGGTAAGTTGGTGGTGAGGCACGAACCCCAACATGCGCGCCACTTACTTATAATCTTTGCTTTTGTAATCATCAAGCAGGCTTTCAAGAGGGCTGTGGTGCGCATGTTGGGGTTCCTTCGTCACCACCAACTTACACGGGCTTATAACAAGCTAACAAATAATTTGCATTGATAGACGGCGATAGGGAGAAGCGGTTTTCAAGCGGATGATAGCTTGCCCCGCTAAGTGTTTTGACGCATAGCCCCGCTTGTCTTGTAAAAGCAGCTAATTCTGCAGGGCGGATAAAGCGCTCGTAGTCGTGTGTGCCTCGAGGGAGCAGGCCAGCAATATATTCTGCTCCAATGATAGCGAGCAAATACGCTTTGAGTGATCGATCAAGCGTAGAGAAAAAGATCCAACCTCCTGGCTTTACAAGGGTGGCACAGGCGTTAACGATGGAAGTAGGATCTGGAACATGCTCTAGCATTTCCATGCAGGTAACTACATCGTAGGTTCCAGCTTCTCTAGCGGCTAGTACTTCTGCAGAGATAGATTCATAACGCAAATCCAATGCAGGTGCGAGCGGCTTGGTAGTGTGTTCAAAATGATGTTGTGCTGCAGCTAATCCTGCTTCTGAAAGGTCAATGCCTAGGACCTGCGCGCCACATTTTGCCATCGACTCAGCCAGAATCCCGCCACCGCAACCTATATCTACAATCTGTTTTCCCAATAAATCAACATGATCCGCCATCCAATTAAGTCGTACAGGATTGAGGGCATGTAATGCTTTAAATTCAGCCTGCACATCCCACCAACGTGCGGATAGCGCGCTAAATTTCTGAAGCTCTTTGGGGTCTGCATTGCCTAGCAAAAGGGGAATTTTCGTCATGGCTTTTCAGAAAACTAGGAGATTTTGAAGGGGCATATTGAAAAAGCCCTGCTGAGCATATCAGACAGGGCTTCTTTAGATGCTTTTTATATTCAGAGGCCACGCCCTATATAAAACGTGTGGCTACTGTAAATATATTTATTGCATCACGCCAACATCAGGCTGTGCATCATTCACAACTTGGGGCTGCGCATCATGTAACGTACCTACGGCTTGAATTTCAACACGGCGATTCGGAGCCAAACAGCCGATCATATTATTGCGAACTTGCTTTTTGGCTACATGGCTGCCAGGTTGTGGAGCGACCTGTTCTTGGCAATCACTGACAACCGGGTTGCTCTTGCCTTTGCCTTCTGTGTAGATATGTGCAGAATCCACGCCTTTGGATACCAGGTATTGTTTCACTGCATTTGCACGGTGCTTAGACAGCGTCATATTGTAAGCAGCTGAACCCAATTCATCCGTGTATCCAGTCACAACAACGACTTCGAGGTTATCTATACCTTTAATTTTGGCATAGAGCTCATTGAGTTTGACTTGCTCAGAAGCTTTTACTTTTGCGTTGTCAAAATTAAAGAGCACGCCTTCTTGATAGGTTACTTTTTCGCTAGCAATAGGAGCGTCAATGGGTCTTGTATCAACAGGAGGGGGGGCTACGACAGCTTTTTCTACAATCGCGCCATCACATCCTTTATTGGCTGTTACCGAAGTCCAGTCAGCTGAACGTACACAACGCGTGCTTCCGTTAGTCATCCAAGCTTGTTCACCACTGCCGTTAACCCAATTCGAGTTAGTGGCCTGTTGTGAAGCGGGTACTGTGCGTGGGGCAGGAGCATCAACCGAAGTTTCGTATACAGTTTGTGCTGACGCAGATGCAGCGAAAACCGCAGCAGCTGCAAGAAGCGTGAGCTTTTTGAAATTATTCATATTTTTCCTCTCAGATTGAGGATCTGTCCAAAATGTGCCAAAAAGGGCTTTTCTTTGTTGTGGTGGGGTACTAACCATTTTCACTGTACAGAAGTGCAGCTTTGATCGCTATACCCTCACCCCCTCAAATAAAGATCCTTCTGAAAGATTTTGGAAAGATCCTGAGATATCGCTGCGGATGATAAAAGAACGCCTGAATTAGCGCCAAACTACATATCCCTTTCAGAACCTGTTTAGTATTTCCCAAAAGAGTCCGTCTTCGGGGTCGTGCGGTGCTCAGGTTCTCAGGGAGCTTGACTATACTCTTTCCAAAGGATCGAGTAAGAGTGGCAGTATAGCACCGCAAAAAACGATGTCGACACCCTCTGCGCACTGTTATCTCGGGCGATTGCCTGGAATTATCTTTTTTTATACTGACAAATCAACGCAGCGATGCACTAAGCGTGCGTGTTAAAGTTAGCCTTCTTTTCTGCCTAAGACAATACGGACCATGGACTCATACGCTAAAGAGACGCTTCCCATTTCACTTGAAGAGGAAATGCGTCGGTCTTACCTAGATTACGCAATGAGCGTATTAGTACGACGTGCTTTGCCTGATGCGCGTGATGGCTTAAAGCCAGTGCACCGCCGAATTTTGTATTCGATGCACGAACTCAGTAATGACTGGAATCGCGCTTACAAAAAATCTGCCCGTATCGTGGGGGATGTGATTGGTAAATACCACCCACACGGCGATTCCTCTGTGTATGACGCGATTGTGCGGATGACGCAGGACTTTTCGTTGCGCTATATGCTCATCGATGGACAGGGTAATTTCGGCTCAGTAGATGGTGATGACCCTGCTGCTATGCGTTATACCGAAATTCGTATGGCAAAGATTGGCCACGAATTATTAGCTGACCTCGATCGTGAAACGGTGGATTTTGGGCCCAATTATGACGGCCATGAATCAGAACCATTGGTTCTGCCTGCACGTATTCCCAATCTGTTAATCAACGGCGCTTCCGGGATCGCAGTAGGGATGGCTACCAATATCCCCCCGCATAATTTGGGAGAGGTAGTCGATACCTGCTTGCACCTACTTGAACATCCCAATGCTCCTATCGATGATCTGATTAACCTGCTCAACGCACCGGATTTCCCGACTGCAGGGTTAATTTATGGGTTAGCAGGTGCGCACGAAGGATATAGAACAGGTCGAGGGCGTGTGGTGATGCGCGCAAAAACCCATTTTGAAGAGTTGGATAAAGGGCGTTGCCGCGCGATTATCGTCGATGAGCTGCCTTACCAAGTCAATAAACGGGTGCTTTTAGAGCGCACTGCTGAGCTGGTGAATGACAAAAAAATTGAGGGTATTTCTGATATTCGTGATGAGTCGGATCGAAGCGGAATGCGCGTCGTATTTGAGCTCAAGCGAAGTGAAGTCCCTGAGGTAGTCCTCAATAATTTATACAAACACACGCAGTTACAAGATACTTTTGGAATAAATCTGGTTGCGTTGGTCGACGGGCAGCCCAAGTTACTCAATCTCAAAGAGATGATTGAGTGCTTTTTGTCGCACCGCCGTGAAGTTATTACGCGTCGCACCATCTTTGAATTGCGTCGTGCGCGTGAGCGAGGGCATGTTTTAGAAGGGTTGGCGGTTGCTTTGGCAAATATCGATGAATTTATCGCTGTGATCAAAGCCGCTCCTGCTCCCCCTATAGCTCGACAAGAATTGATGGATCGTGCTTGGGATTCCTCCCTAGTGCGAGAAATGCTCGCACGGGTTGCAATGGGTTCTGCAGTAGAGAGCGGCGTGGTATCCGGTGATGCCGCCTATTTGGCTCGATACCGGCCAGAAGGGCTAAGCCCTCTATTTGGTATGCAACAAGATGGGCTCTACAAGCTCTCTGAAGTGCAAGCGCAAGAAATATTACAAATGCGCCTCCAACGCTTAACAGGGCTGGAACAAGAAAAAATTGTGTCTGAATATCAAGACATGATGGCGCAGATTACGGATCTTCTCGATATTTTGAGCGATCCTCAGCGCGTACGCACGCTCATTAGTGATGATCTTTTAGCCGCCAAGCGAGATTTTGGTGATCCAAGACGTTCACACATTGAGGTTAATGCAACCGACCTGAATTATGAAGATTTGATTACTCGCCAAGAGATGGTGGTAACCATTTCACATATGGGATATTTCAAAGCGCAACCATTGGCTGAATACCGTGCGCAAAAGCGTGGAGGGCGCGGTAAGCAAGCTACTTCGATGAAAAATGAAGACTGGATCGATACGCTATTTACTGCACAAACCCATGACATGCTGCTATGTTTCTCCGATCGCGGACGCGTGTTTTGGCTCAAAGTCTATGAGGTGCCTCAAGGTGGCCGTAATGCACTTGGATTACCGATTGTAAATGTCTTTCCGCTGGATTCTGGCGAGAAAATCACTGCGGTTCTGCCTGTAAAAGAATTTTCAGAAGATCAGTATGTGGTGATGGCTACCGCGCTGGGTGTTGTGAAAAAGACCCGTTTAACAGCGTTTGGCCGACCTATGAAGCGTGGAATCATCGCTGTGAATCTGGATGAAGGCGATTACCTGATCGGTGTAGCGGTAACCGATGGTCAGCATGATGTGATGTTGTTCTCGGATGCAGGTAAGGCGGTACGCTTTAAAGAGAGTGATGTACGTGTAGTAGGCCGAGAGGCGCGTGGTGTTAAGGGTATGAATTTGGATATGGGTCAGCGTGTGATCGCGATGCTCGTGGCTGAAGAGGGCGATTCTGCGGCAATGGGCTCCGTGCTGACGGCAACAGAAAACGGCTTTGGCAAACGCACGCCGATTGCAGAATACACGCGCCATAGCCGCGCAACAAAAGGCATGATTGCTATTCAAACCAGCGAGCGTAATGGCAAAGTAGTGGCCGCTACGTTAGTAGATGACGAACGTGAAATTATGCTTATTACGAATGCAGGAGTATTGATTCGTACGCGCGCAAAAGAAATTCGCGAGATGGGCCGCGCAACCCAAGGTGTTACACTGCTTTCTCTGGATGCAGGCACTAAACTCTCCGGGTTACAGTTGATTGCAGAATCTGGTGAAGAATTAGAGGATGCAGAGATAGAAGGTGTGGATGCAGAGATAGAAGGTGCAGATGCAGAGAATGTGTAAGCGCAAAATATTTTTGAGAATCTGTATTGAAGTCTGAATGAATTTTAAGTAAGTTTGAAGTCGTTTAGCAGTACTTATTTCGATAGCATATTGCGAAACCTCTTAAGTGCTGTTAAACGACAATACGGGCAACACCACCCCGCGTTAGTGCAGCAATTATCAGCCGGCTGAGCTGGCCGATATAACCCCACCTGGGTATTTTTCAGTTTCTCCTTTTTTCGTAGAGCCGCGTTTTTAGAAAAAGGGTGGTGCTACTGAGAATTACTCAATCTTCCAGGAAGTCGCTATGCAAAAAACATTTAAGATTTGGTTGGCGTTAGCCTGTTTTGCGCCTACTTTGGTTTGTGCCCAAGCTTTGCAAAAACCAGCGCTTGTCAATGCTGCGCCCGTAGAAAGTGCCACGCTTGTTGCGGCACCTATCGATCCCGCTAAACGTGCTGCAATCAAAGATTTGTTAAATGCTATTGATGCAGCAAAGCTAGTTAAGGCTATTGGTGATACTGCTCGTATCCAAGCTAGGCAATTGGTTCCTGCTATTCTTTCAGACGCGTTAGCTGAAAATAAAACACTCAGCGAACCGCAAAAGCGCAGCTTGATTCCTGCTCTTCAATCTAATGCAATACCCAAGTTGGTAGCGCGTGCAGGTGAGGCCTTTGAGGCACCGCAATTTACTGCTGATGCGCTAGAGGCTCAATATCAGGCTTACAATACCCATTACACCATTCAAACAATTAAAGCTTTGACTGGGTTTTATCGCAGTGATGCTGGTCGTGAATTTATCCAAAAGCAAGACCAGGTGGGCCGCGATGTAGTAAATGGTTTGCTTCAAAAATATATGCCTAATGCAATCAAGGCTATTCGTGAGCAAGCTGACCAAGAAGTTGCTACTGCTAAACCTGCAGCTGCAGCACCTTCTAAGCCTGCTTCGAAAAGATAATTTTCAATTTCTTTGAGAAATTGTAGACAAGGCTCTGCTCTACAAAGCCGTTTGCGCATAGAACCCGTTTTATGCGCAAACGGCTAATTTTGCTTTTACGAGGCACTATGCGCGCATTTAATTTTTCTGCAGGCCCTTCGGCCTTACCTGTTGAAGTCTTGCAGCAAGCAGCAGAAGAAATGGTGGACTGGCGAGGTAGCGGTATGGGAGTGATGGAAATGAGCCACCGTGGCCCAGAATACTCCTCCATCCATAACCAGGCGTTAGAGGATTTAAGAGGTCTGCTCAAAGTGCCTGATACGCACCATATCCTCTTTTTGCAGGGTGGTGCGCTGGCACAGAATGCGTTTATCCCTATGAATTTATTGGGTACGCGGCATGTGGCGGACTATATCGTCACTGGATTTTGGTCTAAAAAAACGTATCAAGAAGCGCATCGATACTGCGCTGCCCACCTTGCTGCAACAACGGAACCTAGCCACTTTACGCATGCTGCAAAGCCTGCAAGTTGGCAGCTTTCTGCAGACCCAGCTTATGTGCATGTGTGCACGAACGAGACGGTTAATGGGGTGGAGTATTTTGATTTGCCAGATTACACGCCCGAGGTAGACACCCTTTTATCCGCGCGCGATGAGCCTATTCCGCTTGTCATCGATACGTCTTCACACATATTGTCCCGTCCGCTCAATATTACGAAGCAGGGCGTTATTTATGCCAGTGCTCAGAAGAATTTTGGGATTGCGGGCGTCACTTTGGTCATTGTGCGCGATGATTTACTAGATCGCGCTTTGCCTATTTGTCCTTCCGCTTTTCATTGGAGAGGCGTGGCGCAGAGTAATTCGATTTACAACACGCCCCCGACTTATGGCATTTATATGGCAGGGTTGATGTTTCAATGGCTCAAACGCCAGGGTGGTTTAAGTGCTATAGAAAAGCGCAATATCGAAAAAGCACAGCTGGTCTATAACGCGATTGATTCCAGTGATTTCTACTTTAATTCGGTGGATCCTGCAGTGCGCTCGCGTATGAATATTCCTTTTTATCTAAAAGATATGAGTCGTCTAGACGCGTTTTTGGCAGGTGCTAAAGAGCGTCGTTTGGTTCAGATAAAAGGGCATTCTTCAATGGGTGGTTTACGCGCATCTATGTACAACGCCACACCTCTTGAGGCCGTACAAGCTCTGGTGAGCTATATGCAGGATTTTGAAAAACAGCACGCTTAAAAACTCGATACGCCTATGCACTGCGAACCACGCGCTATGAATGATGACACTACGCTTTCCATACAGCTGCAGCCTTTGCGAGAGGAAATTGATGCCATCGATGCTCAGTTACTGAAACTCTTAAGTAAGCGCGCCAAACTGGCGATGGAAGTAGGAGCTATCAAGAAAGAATGCGGTGCACCGATATTTCGCTTTGAGCGTGAATTGCAAGTTATTGCGCAATTACAAACGCTCAATAGTGGACCTTTAAAAGCCAAACATATCGAGACTATTTGGCGAGAGATAATGGCTGCAAGTCGGGCGCTTGAAAAGCCGCTATCTGCGGCTTTTTTAGGTCCAGTAGGGACGTATAGCGAGCAGGCGATGCATGCCTACTTTGGTCATGCGATGGTTGAAATACCTGGCGCTTCAATTGACGAAGTATTTCGAGCTGTTGAAGCGGGTACAGCAGATTACGGTGTGGTTCCAGTAGAAAATTCCACAGAAGGGGCGGTTACCCGTACGCTGGATCTTTTGCTGCGTACTTCTTTGCAGATGAGCGGTGAAGTGATTTTGCCGATCGAGCATCAGCTGCTTACGCGTTCCGGAAATTTGGAAGGCGTTGAAGTGGTATGTGCGCATGCCCAAGCGCTTGCCCAATGCCAAAATTGGCTTGCCACGCAAACCCCCCACTTGAAAATTGAAGCTTGTGCTAGCAACGCACAAGCGGCACAAAGAGCTGCGCAGGATGCACGTATAGCGGCCATTGCTAGTGAACGTGCTGCTGCCCATTACGATTTGCATATTGCGCATGCAATGATTCAGGATGATCCGTATAACCGTACCCGCTTTGCCATCATTGGTCAGCATGCTTGTGCTCCGACTGGTGATGATCAAACTTCTTTGGTTTTTTCTGTGAAAAATGAACCGGGTGCAGTGCTAAAAATACTAGAGCCTTTAGGACGTCAAGGCGTATCCATGACACGTTTTGAATCGCGTCCAGCTAAAAATAGAGCATGGGAATACCATTTCTATATTGATCTGGACGGACATATTCAAGACCTTCCAGTAGCAGCTGCTTTGCGCGAGCTCGAAGCAAAATCGGCTTTCTTAAAAGTGCTTGGATCCTATCCAAAAGCAAAGCCATAACCTCCGTTCCTCATGCCACCCCCCCCTTTCGTTCTTAAAAAATTGCTTATTGCCGGTGTGGGCTTAATCGGCGGCTCGCTTGCGCTAGCTCTGCGTCGTGCAGGGTGTATACACACATGCATTGGAATAGAACCAACCGCAGCGCTCGGGTCGCAGGCGCAGGCGCTTGGTGTGATCGATGCAGTGGTGGGATTGGACGATGAGCAGGCTCTTGCTAGCAGTATGCGCGGAGCAGATATGCTGGTGCTTGCAGCTCCTATGGGTCAAAATCACGCCCTGTTTAGCGCAATCGCCCCCTATCTTGAGCCTCAGACGATTGTGACCGATGTGGGTAGTGTTAAAGGGAGCGTGATTACGCAGGCAAGGGCTGTGCTAGCAGATAAGATAGGGCAATTTATTCCTGCGCACCCAATAGCTGGGCGCGAAGTGAGTGGTGCAGCTGCAGCGCTTGTTGATCTATATGAAAATTGCCGCGTAGTGCTATGCCCTCTGCCTGAAAATGAATCGACAAATTGTGAGCGTGTAAGGCAGATGTGGCGTTTGGTAGGCGCGCATCCGTATGACCTTTCTGCCCAGCAGCACGATGCTATCTTTGCTTCGGTTAGCCACTTACCCCATGTATTAGCCTTTGCTTTGATTGAACACCTGCTGCGCAATGATGCGTCAGAACAAAGTCTGACTTTTGCGGGTAGTGGTTTTCGCGACTTTACGCGCATTGCTGCATCACAGCCGCAGGTTTGGCGAGATATTTGTATAGCTAATCGCACCGAATTACTTGAAAATATTCAAGGCTATATAGCAGTGCTAAATGATGTACACCAGGCTATATTTGAAGAAAAAGGAGCAACGCTTGAAAATATATTTGAGCGTGCTTCTTCTTTGCGCGCACAATGGAGTGGTAAATAATTTTCGGCGCAAAAATCATTCACGGCTGGATTTTTGCGCCATGCAAACTACTGCGTAGAGGTTTCGCGCAGAGTTTTGCCGTTTTTTGTTTTTGGCTTGATGAAAGTAGTACCCACCTTATTTGTGAGCACTACCACGCGCCAATAAGGAGAATTTGATGTTTACGTCTATCCAGGCCTACACGTTATTGTCAGGATACCAAGGCTTGAACTTAAAAGCTGCGCCGGTTCCTGTGGAAGCACAGCTTATCGAGGCGGTACCAAGTTCTAGCATGCAGGTAGCTGAAAACACCGATGTGATGCATAGTCCCGGTGAAGGGCGATTTGCCAAAGTAGAATCTTTTCTGAACGCATTTCTAATGAACGCAACAGGGGTTATTTACCTTATCTGTATACCTTTATTGATGATACATTCTTTGATAATGTTCGGCGCCTATATGCAAATAGTGTTTGGATTCTTGTGTGTGGTTGGGGCCATTGTTTTTGTAGCTGAAAACCTTTATCACGGTGAGAGTTTATAAGCTGGTCATCAAGGACGCGGTGGCCTGCATGTTGGGGTTCGTGCCCCACCACCAACCTACCGTCCTTTGCTTTTTTTGTGGTTGGTGAAGTGTGATAGAACCTTTTTACATATGTATCTTGGTAGGTTGGTGGTGCAATGGCATTCGGTTAGCATATTAAGATAATTATATTTCGCAAATTATCTAAAGG
>JASSUF010000023.1:0-20600 GCA_031963365.1 Mycoavidus cysteinexigens | reverse complement strand
TCCTTTATCGCCTTTCTTCTTCTTTCATGGCGTCCACCAAATCGAGTCTACCTCAATATATCCTACGCAATGGTAAAGCACGATACCCACGTCTGCTGAGCGACAATATACCGCTCCACTTGGTTTTGGGAGTAGTCCATCTTGTCTTATCCACTCCCGCTGTACGCTTACCTTGATTTTCGGTCACCCGTTTTACTGCTAGCGCTTTCGCGCTGAACGAGTGGGTCAGCAGCCATTGCAAGGATTTCACCTTGTGCCAGCGGCCTTCCTGTACTGCCTTCACGATACGCACTTGCAGCTTTCTTACTTCTCGGCGGCACTGGTTCCAATCGATCTGATTCCAATGCTTAGAGTCGTCGGCTGGTGCACCCATTTGATCAATGGTCATTTGCGATTCCTGCCTTCAAAAGTTCTACAAACTCTCTCGTGATGTGAGACCTAACGGAAGTGGGCCTGCTTTCGCATGAGATAATGTTTCAATCCCTATCTCCGCCATTACAGCGAAGCATTCGCTTTCTCCGTCATCCCTTACCCGCACCGCCAACAGCTTCCCTTGCGGGTTACCTGCCACGAGGGCAGCGGTACGGGCTTACCATGTTCCGTTGGAATAACACAATGGGTTAGGCCCTGCCTTCCCGCCGGTAGCTATGATGTCCGTGTATCCCTACGCACTAGAGGGATAGCCAGCTACGTGCCTTTTGGCTCCAGCCTGTCAGCGCTTTTGGCTGGTCGGGGGTTACGGCGTTTAATCAGCAGTTCACATATGTTAGCCAATACCATCGAGCCTAGCGTGGGAGCCGCTTTTGCGCTAGCAGCTCCCACTACATTGTCCCAACCGCTTCAGACCAGACAGTTACCCATCTCGCCTGGGTTAGTAGACTACCGTTGACGGCACAACGGACTTTGTCACCGCAATGATCTGCGGGCAAAGCAATTATTCCAACAGCTTCATGTCGCACAGCGCGGTCCCCCACGCCCGCCCTCTTTTCAGAATGCGCGATTTTTGATGCATGAGGATATGGCTGAAAGGCCTATATTACAAAGGGTTGAGCGTATAGAGGGATTCAAAAAGTAATGCGTTTTGATGCACAAAGATAAAAAGCGCTTTTGCACTCTTGAGAAGAGCAATACAAGGGAAGAACTATTCTTGAGTAGATGGATATAACTTTCTTAAAAGGTAATTATTACCTTTAAATTACCTTTAAATTACCTTTTATATTTTTCTTCTTCCCCTTATAAATAAAGGGTTTTCGTTGTATTACTTAGTAAAATTACCTTCTAACCGTATCTAGAAGGCCTGTTAGCGTTTTGTACTTTTTATACTCTTGTAGAGGTATAAGGGTAAAAAAAGAGGTCAGAAGGTAATAATTCAAAAAAAATGAAATAAGTCTTTGATTTATAAGGCTATTTTTTATTTTTTAAAGGTAAGTTTTTATTACCTTTAAGGTAATTTTTTTGTTAAAAAACGCTGCTTTCCCTTATGTATAAAGGATTTGCGCTTGTTTTAGCTAAAAATTACCTTTGCCTCAGCCTTTCCTTGCCCCTTCTTATATAAGAAAAAAGCTTCTCATACGTGAAGAACGGCGCAGCTAATTTTAGGCATTACGTCAAATTTACGTCGAATTAAAAAAAAGCCCTTAAAAATCAAGGGCTTAAAAGGTATTTCTGGTGCCGACGATGAGACTCGAACTCATACAGCTTTTCAGCTACTACCCCCTCAAGATAGCGTGTCTACCAATTTCACCACGTCGGCTACAATACATTTGTTAGAACTTGCTCAAAGTCTTCTTGCATCGTGAAAGCTATGTATGTTGGCCTGAGGAAAACTCCCAACACAAGGCTAAATCACCCTCTTTTAGAAGACTGTGCACCGGCTCTTGGCACTGCATTTAACAAAGAGCCGGGATTCTAACTGGTTCTTCTAAACCATTCAACGGTATTTTGCACAGTCAGCATAATTTAATGCTTTCCAAGAAAAATGTATCAGCCCTTGTATCTTTGCAGCAAAGCGTAGGTTGGTGGTGAGGTACGAACCCCAACATGCATACCACCGGCTTATAACCGTCGCTCTTGCCATGCTTATGCAGGATTTAAAAGAACTGTGGTCATCATGTTGGGGTTCGTACCTCACCGCCAACCTACCGTGCTAAAACCTGCATAGGTATGGCAAGAGCGACGGTTACACGTCGGTTGGGCATATTGGAGTCTGCATCATCATTCACCTACAACACTGGCTGCTCGTTTGCACGTTGCTCTAACACTGCCACTGCTGGCAAGGTAGAACCTTCCAGAAAGGCTAGAAAGGCTCCTCCTCCGGTAGAAATGTAATCTATTGAATCTGTTACTTCATAACGTGCAATGGCAGCTAAGGTATCTCCTCCGCCTGCAATTGAAAATGCGGGGGAATGTGCAATGGCATTCGCTAAGCATTCGGTGCCTTCACCAAACTGAGGCCATTCAAATACGCCAACGGGGCCATTCCAGACAATCGTGCCTGCTGTTTTTAGCTGGTCTGCTAGTACTGCTGCTGTTTTTGGACCAATATCAAGAATCAAATCATCGTCTTCCACCGCATCAGCTGGTTTCACAGTGGCTTTGGCTTGTGCGTTAAAAGATTTTGCTGTTACTACATCAATCGGCAGAGGTACGGATGCGCCTCGTTTTTGCATGATATCCATGATGCTTTTCGCTTCGTCGATTTGATCGGGTTCTGCTAAAGATTGACCAATTTTCAGCCCTGCTGCAAGCATAAAAGTATTGGCAATGCCTCCACCGACAATCAAGCGATCTACTTTATCTGCAAGAGACTTCAAAATACTTAACTTACTAGAGACTTTAGAGCCTCCCACAATGGCTAGCAAAGGGCGAGCTGGATTATCTAGCGCTTTAGACAAGGCCTGCAGCTCTGCCACTAGCAGCGGCCCTGCACATACGATAGGTGCATAGCGTGCAATACCATGCGTGGAGGCTTGTGCTCGGTGTGCGGTTCCAAACGCATCATTGACATAGATATCGCAGAGCTGGGCCATTTTTCTGGAGAGTTTTTCATCATTTTTTTTCTCTCCAATATTTGCCCGGCAATTCTCTAATAAAGTGATTTCTCCTAGAATAACATTGAAAGGCTGTTCAATCCAGTTGGTTTGCAGTGGCACGGGGCGGCCAAGCAATGCACTAAGACGCCGTGCGACAGGAGCTAATGAATCCTCCGATTTAAGTGCCCCTTCGGTGGGACGCCCGAGATGGGAGGTCACCATCACTGCCGCACCTGCTTGCAATGCAGCTTGAATGCCAGGAAGTGAAGCTCGCAGCCGAGTATCCTCAACAATTTCGCCTTGTTCATTAATAGGGACATTTAAGTCAGCGCGAATCAATACACGCTGGCCCGCCAGCGCCCCCTTGGAAATCAGATCAGATAGATGCAGCACGATAGTCAATTAGCTAAATAGAGATAAAAAAGAAAAATCTGAGACAAACACGAATTTTACGGCATTAGCCAAACAAAAGTAATTTGCCATACCCACAGCCTACCCCTGCGCAGCTACCTCTATGATGCGCCCTAAGCATGGTACCGTTTCACTTATAATCTACAGGTTTTGGCACTCAGCGCTATTCTTTGATCAATTTGCTAGCGTTAACGCCAGGTAAGCTCTATGCTTAAACCATTCACATTTTTTATTTTTCGGAGAAAAAGTACATGATTTCCCTAGAGGATCGCGACGGCAAAATCTGGATGGATGGCGAGCTAATTGACTGGCGTGACGCAAAAATCCATGTGCTCACGCATTCACTCCACTACGGCATGAGCGTCTTTGAAGGAGTGCGTGCTTACGCCACGCACACGCCAACAGGGGAAGCAGTTCCAGCTATTTTCCGGCTTCAGGAGCACACCAAGCGCTTATTTAACTCTGCAAAAATTTTGCAAATGCCCATGCCTTTCGATCACGACACGATTGCACGTGCACAATGCGAGGTAATACGCGCTAATAAACTGGAATCTGCCTATATTCGCCCCATTGCTTGGGTTGGAGCAGAAAAATTAGGGATTTCGGCTAGAGATAATACTATTCACGTTGCTATTGCCGCCTGGCCTTGGGGGCATTACTTAGGGGAAGAAGGTCTCCATAACGGCATCCGCGTTAAAACCTCCTCCTTTTCCCGCCACCACGTCAATGTATCGCTGGTGCGCGCAAAAGCAAGTGCTTGGTATGCCAACTCTATTCTTGCAAACCAAGAAGCCCTTGCTGATGGCTATGATGAAGCATTGCTGCTCGATACCGATGGCTACGTATCAGAAGGCTCTGGTGAAAATGTATTCATCGTCAAAGCCGGCCGCCTCTACACTCCAGACCTCTCCTCCTGCCTAGAAGGCATCACGCGTGACACTATTCTCACGCTAGCGGCAGAACAAGGCATCGAGGTTATAGAAAAACGTATCACCCGCGATGAAATGTATTGTGCCGATGAAGCCTTCTTCACAGGCACCGCAGCAGAAGTCACCCCCATTCGCGAATTAGATCGCCGCGCCATTGGCGCAGGCAAACGTGGCCCCATCACGCAAGCATTACAAGAAGCCTTTTTCTCCATCGTTTCTGGGAAAAATCCAAAGTATGCGCATTGGTTAACTCCTATTCATCCAGACCAAGCATAAAGAAGATGTAAGTGTTCCACCCCTTCCCTCTTGTCCAGGGAAGGCTGCTTTAAAGTTTGGCAGACGCTTCCTTTTGCATATATCTGAAACAAGCCAAAGTTGTACCTAACACCTTATCCAAAATGAAAACCAGCGATTCAGCCTCCATACCTAACAGCAAGCATGACGAAACCTCTGTCTCAGAATATCTTGTAGACGAGCCTCCAGTGCATTGCCCCAACCCCAGCATGCCATTATGGAATGCTCATCCTCGTGTCTTTATCGACCTCACTCACGGCCCAGCCAGCTGCCCATATTGCGGCACAAGGTATCGATTGCGTGCGTCTGTTCGTTAAACACACACTTATTTCGCTATTTTTTCAAATCACACCATTTCTTGTAAGAGAATACTTAATCATAACTATAAGTATCTTACGAGAAATGTATGAAATACTCCCACCCCCCTATTTCGATTACTCCGCCAGATACGGCTTCTCATAATGAAGCCCCTGAGAAAAGCACTACCCCTCATACGCCATCACCATTCCAATTTGCAGGAAAGCTAGCCGCGTTAGCGAGCAAAATTACTAGAAATAATCAAAAACCTAGAGCAGAATCGCAGCAGATTATTCAAAAACGGCTTGGCAAAGAGAGATATAGCATCTCGACTGAATCAGATTTTGCTATCGAGCATGGAGCTAGAGTACATGCAAGGGCACGAAAAATTGAAACTGATAATCGTTTTTATTTTAATAAAGAAATTTTTATAAACGAAGATGATATATATATTATAAATGAAAAACCAGCCAAATATAAAAGCAAAAAAGAATTTGGCATCCCTATTAATTATGCAGACAAACCTCTATCGAAAATAAATTTGACTAGCCGCTTAGATTTACATGGACATGGCAATATAGACAATTTCTCAGAGTTAACAGCAGAAGATTTAGCGCGTGCCTTATATAATGCCGGACTCACTGAAGTGGGTATTATAAAACTACACGCTTGCAATGTTGGAAAGGAATATTTCCTCATAGATTTTAAAAAAGAGCTTAATAAACTAAAAATAAAGGTTGGTTATATTTCTGGACCTACAGGTATCGCCGTAGATTGGAGGGTAGAAGCAAGAATATTAAACCATGAGTTTAGTATACATTGCTTACCCTTTAAAACTGTGGGCTTTCTCATACCAGAGAAATATCGTTTACGCGTAATAAAAGGAAATATTGATATTGCTTTTCCCAGCACAAGGTATGACCTCCCTATACCTGAATTAGCAAGCAGACCTCATGCCGAGAAAAACTTATCCAATGCAAAAATAGAAGAAAATTTATAATAAATTATTTTAATAGATCAAGAAGCATCAGAAGCAGATTGGAGATCCAACCTCTCCAAGCGCGGTTGCGTTATCTGAACGACACGCTGGGAGAGAAGATCTTTTGTTTTGCCACCCGTTTCATAGAGTGAACTGGAGCCATCCATTCATTTTTAGGGTGCTGTTCGCACTACGAAATGGGTGCGCGAATGCATGATATGACCCCGAAAAGTTAGACGTAAAATAATTCTGTCATTGAGAAATGGATGTGCTAACCATATTTACCTAAAAAGGTAGCAGTGTGTGAGTCAAGAGACTCACACACTGTTCTACAAACAGCTGGCAGTAAAGTGTCACCAATCAATTTGTCGCACAAAATAATCAGTGGTAAAGTCGCTTCCGCTTAGTAGGTCGCGCAGCGATGTCAGTCCGTTTAACTGTGCAAGACCTGCATGAGTAATGTCGCGGCAGTATCGTAGGTCGAGATGCTCTAACTGAGCCAATTTGCTTAAATGCACTAAACCGGCATCGGTGATACTGGTGGCTGATAAATTAAGCAGCCGTAGCTGAGTCAATCTGCTTACATACTCAAGCCCTGCATCAGTAATGTTAGGGCAGTCATATAGATCAAGCTGCGGCAACTGAGTCAATCTGCTGACATGTCCAAGACCTGCATCAGTAATGTTGCGGCACCACGATAGGTCAAGCTTCTGCAGCTGCGTCAATTTGCTTACATGCTCAAGGTCTGCATCGGTAATGTTGTTATTTTGTAGGTCAAGCTGCTGCAACTGCGTCAATCGACTTAGATGTTCAAGGCCTGAATAGCTCATGTCGCTGCAAAATGTTAGGTTGAGGTGCCTCAGCTTTGTCAGTCTACTTATATGTTTAAAGCTTGCATCAGTAATTTTGTCCCAAAACTTTAAAGTTAGGTGCTGTAACTGAGTCAATCTGCTTATATGTTCAAGGCCTGCATCAGTAATATTGTCGCAATGTTGTAAAGTCAAACTGTGTATCGGCTGCGATGCAGGAAGACTTTGTAAATCTTCATCTCTAAAATCTGATCCACTAAGTATTAGTGAAGAAATCTTTCTCTTGCCATTATTCAAAGCGCTTAGCGCCTCTTGAAGCTCATCCCTGTTTTTAATTATTTTTACAGACACGGGAACGGCGATGGCAAATTGATTCAGCATAGAGCTGACTAGCCGCACCTTATTGAGCGTCTCTGTATCTAAATAACGCATTACTATCGATAACAGCTCCGGAGGAAGCTTTTCTAAGTTGAGATGCGCCTTTGGGGCAGAGGGTGTTTTAAGCTAGACTCACTTAACTCAGCACTTTCGGAAGGCTGATCAATGCGTTGAGCGTGTTGAGTCTGAAAGAATAAAGGAGAAATGCTGGAGTTTATTGGGTTTGTCATGACCACGCGCGGTAATAAATTTCTGAAATAAAAGTTCAATGGCTCCGAATTTTATATGCTGCAAATTTAATTAGAAAGGAGTGACGGAGCAGTGGTGCATACCTTTTCTTGTGAAGTACGCCGAAAATTGAGGTAGTCGAAATCAACGCTAAGCGATTTGAATTCGATATTGAACCGGACTCACTCCTCCTGACTTGAGCTTAATGCGATCATGATTGCAGTTAATGATCCTTTGTAAGAACGGTATTTTTTGATGCGTACCAACGATTTAAGCTTGAGTTGCCCCATCAGGCCTTGGATAGTTTTATGATTGACTAGATAGCCGCTCTGGCGAATAACACATGTGAATACATTATTCAAAATACGCAATTTTGATGCATGAAGATATCGCTAAAAGGCATATATTAAAAAGGGTTTAGCGTATAGAGAAGTTCAAAAAGTGATGCAGATTGATGCACAAAGAGAAAAGCACTTTTGCGCCCTTGAGAAGATGGGTATACCTTTATTGAAAGGTAACTATTACTTTCTTATTTTTTCTTTCCCTTATAAATAAAGGGTTTGCGCTGCTTCTAGCCAAAAACTACTTTTGCCTCAGCCTTTCCTTGCCGGCTCCTGTGCAAGGAAAAAACTACTTATACGTAAAGAACGGCACAGCTAATTTTAGCCATTACGCCAAATTTACGCCAAATATAAAAAAAGCCCTTGATTTTCAAGGGCTTTTTTTATATTTCTGGTGCCGGCTGCAGGACTCGAACCCGCTACCTGATGATTACAAATCAACTGCTCTACCTGATGAGCTAAGCCGGCATGATTAATATAGGCAATATGCGCTATGTACGTTTATCTTATCGTGAAGCGGTATGTGCTCCAATCAAAAAGGCTTGGAAATGGTCCAAGCCTGAATGCGATTTAGATAATGCGTAAATAGGCAGGCTACATTGCCGATTACATTGGGCTTCTAAACTTTGTGAAACCCTTTATTGTAGGTGGCTCCTCGACCAGGGCTCGAACCTGGGACCTGCGGATTAACAGTCCGTCGCTCTACCGACTGAGCTATCGAGGAATTGAAGAACGGCGATTTTATTGGCGTCAGCGCATGCTGTCAACAGAGTTTCGCGTAATTTATGAAATAAACTTGGTACAAGATGCATTTTGAGGGGAAATCTTTCGAAATCATGGAATTTCCCCTCCTCTTTTTACAGAGGCACAGCTCCTATAAGGTACAACTTTTCCGCTTTGCTCTATTTGTTCCCTAATTTTTACTTGGGAATATCTTGTTCATTCGTTTGGGCTTGCTCTGGTTTTGGAAGCGCAGTTGAAGAAGCTGGTGATGAGGGGGTGGCAGGCTGGGATGCGCCTAAAACACCTGCTGAAATAGGTGCTTTTCTAGAGCCTAGGAAAGTGAGCGTTAAAGTACATGCGAAGAAAAGCATGGCTAATACTGCCGTGGTACGCGACAAAAAGTTGGCTGAGCCACTGGGGCCAAATAAGCTACCTGAAGAGCCGCTACCCAGGCCCGTGCCCATGTCTGCACCCTTACCTTGTTGAATAAGAACCAGCCCAATTACGCCTAGCGCGCTGAGCATTTGTCCAACCATCATTGCTGTTTTGAGCCACATTGTTTTACCTCATGTTTTTAAATAGGGGTCCCAGCTCTTATAAGGCTGGCTTGCAAGGAGCAGGAAAAATAAAAATTGTCATTTAGAGCATAGGGGCTCTGCATGCATTCGTATAGCTATTGTGCAGCTGCGTAAATCGCTAGAAATTCAGATGCATCTAGCGAGGCGCCTCCGATGAGACCTCCATCGATATCGGGCTGTGCAAGCAGTGCAGCAGCGTTTGCAGCTTTCATGCTGCCACCGTACAGCAAAGGAATAGAAGATGCGGATGCAGTATTGCTATGCCCTGCTTGTGCAGGGATTTTTGTACCACTTGCGTGAGTACTGTTTTCTGCTGGTAATTCTAGCTTTTTGGCAAGCTGTGCACGCAGATAAGCGTGTACTGCTTGCGCCTCATCGGGGCTAGCACTGCGCGCAGCACCAATTGCCCATACTGGCTCGTAAGCCACTACGATGTTTTGGGTTTGTGCTGCCGATAGTACATTCAAAACAGCTTGAAGCTGCTCACCCACTACTTGTTCAGTATCTCCAGCATCTCGCGCTTGCCTAGATTCTCCTACACAAACAATGGGAGTGATTCCCGCTTCTAATGCACGCAGTGTTTTTTGCGCAATGGTTTCATCGGTTTCATGATGATAAGTCCGCCGCTCTGAATGCCCCACTAACACATACTGCGCTCCAAATTCACTCAGCATGGAAGCAGCTACTTCACCGGTATATGCGCCACGTGCATGATTAGAGACATCTTGAGCGCCCCAGGCCAACACACTGCCCTGTAAAGCCGCTTGCACCTGCGCAAGATAGGGAGATGGCACGCATACTGCTATTTGTACAGGGCGCTTACTCTTTACACGCTCTGCCGGTTGTTGTGCTAACTCTGGAGTTAGTCCATTTCGAATGGCTGCAAGCAGGGCTGCATTGGCACTCAGCGTGCCATGCATTTTCCAGTTTGCAACTATTAATTTTTGGCGTGCGTGCGAGCCAAGGTCAGAGGGTTGTGTTGGATGCATTGTATAGTCCATTCCATTCCTACAAATCTCATTGTTGTTGAGGCTGATTCGTGTTTTTTTAAGACCTTGAATAGCGTTTTACCCGCTACTCACCAGGTCAACACCAGTTTCCCTATATGGCCACTTTCTTCCATCAAAGTATGGGCCTGTGCAGCTTGCTCCATGGCAAATGTTTGATGGATAACTGGGCGTATTGTGCCGGCTTCAAGAAGCGGCCAGATATGCTGCTTGAGCTGCGCAGCAATCCGTGCTTTAAAAGCAATAGAACGTGGGCGCAATGTAGAACCCATTACCGTTAAGCGCTTAGTCAATAATTGAGCGAGCGCAATTTCTGTACGCGCTCCGCCTTGCAGTCCAATTAATACTAAACGCCCACCTTCTCGTAGTAAATCTAGCTCGCGTGACACATACGTGCCTGCGACCATATCCAAGATAACGTCTACCCCAGCGCCATCTGTGCATTCTCGAACCACGTCAACAAAATCTTCCTGTGGGTAACACACAGCCCGCTTGGCTCCTAAGGCTTCACACGCTTCGCATTTTTGCTTCGTTTTAGCAGTTGCAAAAACAGGATGGCCTAAGGCATGGGCAATTTGGATGGCAGTTACACCAATACCACTTGATCCTCCCTGAACCAGCAGCGTTTCTGGCTGACCTGATTCGTCTTGACCTAATCGTGCATAGTCAAACAGATTGCTCCAAACGGTAAAAAAAGTCTCCGGTAACGAAGCAGCCTCCACATCGCTTAAGCCTTTTGGAATAGGTAAGCATTGGGCAATAGGCGCTACTACATACTCGGCATACCCTCCTCCTTGCAGGAGTGCGCACACGCTCTGTTCTTTTTGCAGGTCGTATACGTTATCAAGATGCGACAGTTCTCCCTCCACAATCTCGCCAGATACTTCTAACCCTAGAATGTCTGAAGCACCTGGAGGGGCTGGGTAATATCCTTTACGTTGCACTATGTCTGGGCGATTGATCCCTGCTGCCCGTACTCGAATCAGTACTTCTCCATACTTCGGCGTTGGCTTAGGAAGCTCGCCTATAGCAAGAACCGAAGGCGCTCCGTATTCGGTAATTTGAATAGCACGCATAGGTAATTACCCTGCATAAGAAGGCAGCAACCCTAGATACCTTATCGGTACCTAGGGTAAGAGAAACAACCACAATCATTTTTAGGGCACGCCCTAGAACACGTTTATAGACGCGCTCTAATGGGTAGCAGGTGCAAAATCTTCCTCAGGCTCTACATTTTCCATTTCTGGATGGCTAGAGGCAGGAGGTGCATCAGCTTGCACTGCTTTGGCGGAGAGCCTAAAACGGCCCTTGCCATCTGTTTGAATCACTTTGACATCAATGACTTTGCCTTCTTGAATATCAGGCGCTTGCTCACGCGTAATTTCTGACTTGTGCAGCAAACCATCTCGGCCAGGCATAACATTCACAATTGCGCCAAACTCAAGCAATTTGATAATCGTACCTTTATATACCTGTCCGACTTCAACATCAGCAACGATTTCTTTGATGCGGCGTTGGGCATCAGCAATAGCGTCTGGGCTGGTGCCTGAAATGGTCAAAGTACCATCATCACCAATGTCAATATTCGTACCGGTTTCTTCTGTTAATCCACGGATGACTGAGCCGCCCTTGCCGATCACATCCCGAATTTTTTCAGGATTGATTTTCATCGTAACCATTCTGGGAGCGAAAGCAGACAGTTCATCGCGCGCACCTGAAACAGAGCTTTGCATAATTTTTAAGATATGCAAGCGCCCTTCTCTAGCTTGTTCTAATGCACATCGCATGATTTCTTTAGGCACACCTTGGATTTTGATATCCATTTGCAAAGCAGTAATGCCATGCTCGGTACCCGCAACTTTGAAATCCATATCGCCTAAGTGATCTTCATCGCCTAGGATGTCAGTCAGTACAGCAAAACGTTGGTCTTTCAGATCGAGAATCAGACCCATCGCGATTCCAGCGACATGCTCTTTCATCGGTACGCCGGCGTCTAATAATGCCAAGCAACCACCGCATACAGAGGCCATCGAGGAGGAACCGTTTGATTCTGTAATTTCAGAAACCACACGAATGGTGTAGCCAAATTCTTGCTCACTGGGTAAGCAAGCGGCTAAAGCGCGTTTAGCAAGTCGGCCGTGACCGATTTCTCGTCGCTTAGGTGTGCCTGTACGCCCTACTTCACCGGTTGCAAATGGAGGCATGTTGTAGTGCAGCATAAAGCGGTCACGATACTCGCCTTCAATCGCATCGATAATCTGCTCGTCGCTCTTGGTACCTAAGGTAGCCACTGCGAGGGCTTGCGTTTCGCCTCGTGTGAAAAGCGCAGAGCCGTGCGTACGGGGCAATACACCGGTACGAACAGAGATGGGGCGCACGTCACGTGTACTACGTCCATCGATACGCGGCTCACCGGATAAAATCTGATCACGCACGATTTTAGATTCTAGATCGTATAGGATCGAACCGACTACTTGTTGTGAAGGTAATACACCACCTGCACCTGCATCCGCTGAAGCGGCTGCTTCCTGAGCCAATTTTTCATTGACGGAGGTATATACATCGCGAATGCTATCTGTACGCGCTTGTTTTTCTCGAATTTGATACGCTGCTCTTAGGCCATTTTCAGCTAATGCCGTGATATGCGCAGCAAGTGCAGCATCTTGAGCTGCAGGTGCCCAATCCCATTCTGGCTTACCTGCTTCTTGCGCCAATTCATCAATTGCTTGAATGGCTGTTTGCATTTGCTCATGGGCAAAAACGACCGCATCGAGCATCACTTCTTCAGAGAGTTGTTGTGCTTGTGCTTCAACCATCAACACACCGGTCTCTGTACCTGCTACGACTAAATCTAATCCCGATTTTTGAGCCTGAGCCTTGAGTTGGCTATAAGTGGGATTGAGTACATATTGATCATCTATATACGCTACGCGTGCTGCACCAACGGGTCCATTAAATGGAATGCCTGATACGGCTAGTGCCGCAGAAGCAGCGAGCAAAGATGGAATATCCGTAGGCACATCAGGATTCACGGATAACACCTGTACAACCACCTGCACTTCGTTATAAAACCCTTCAGGAAATAACGGACGCAACGGACGGTCAATCAAGCGGGAAATTAATATTTCGCCTTCTGAGGGACGCCCTTCACGGCGGAAAAAGCCTCCAGGAATACGGCCTGCGGCATACGATTTTTCCATGTAGTCAACAGTCAGTGGGAAAAAATCCTGACCAGGCTTGGCTTGCTTTGCACCAACCACTGTAGCTAACACAATAGTTTCATCGATATTGACCAAGACTGCGCCACCGGCCTGACGAGCAATCTCGCCCGTCTCCATGCGAACTTGCTGCGCACCCCATTGGAATTCTTTTACCACTTTACTTTCAGACATTTTTATTCCTTTCTCGCTCAAGCAAAATATTGGGCGCTCTTTATAAATAGATAAGGAGAGCTGCCATATTCAGAAGATTTTAAATTGACTACCGCATTCGATAGCAATTACATTACAACCCACTCATTTCAAAAAAATAATGCCTGCATCCAAGCGGTATGCAGGCATTCTCAACCTAATACGTTGAATAGACTATTAGGTTTTTAAAATACATTTCTTATTTCCAGATATTGGCTCACATTAGAACCACAATATAGGCTGGGGAGAGCAATATTCCCCAATATGACTATCGCTAGAGCGCTATATTTACTTACCACAACGACACGTTGAATGCATCTGCGCCTCAACGTGTGCAGCCTATACAAAGCCAAATGCTTATTTACGCAATTCGAGCTTTTTAATAATTGTACGATAACGATCGAGCGATTTTTTCTTCAAATAATCAAGCAGACTACGGCGACGGCTTACTTTTTGCATCAAACCACGGCGGCTATGATTGTCTTTTTTATGGATTTTGAAGTGTTCGGTGAGGTGTTGAATTTCAGCAGTTAAAATAGCAACCTGCACCTCTGGAGACCCAGTGTCATTTTGCGCACGCGCATATTGCGCAATAATTTTTGCTTTATCGATGACTTTATCTTGCTGCGACATAGTTATTCCTTAAATTGTAAACAAGCGGATACAGAAGAATGGCTGTACCGTGAATAAAATAAAAACTGAGTATTCCTTGCCAGTTACCCAAGCGAGGAAGCGCGGATATTAGCATACGGCAAGCTTACAAGCAGGAAGTAGATATATTTTTGGTTGCTTTTTCTTGTCGGTAGGTTGGTGGTGAGGCACGAACCCCAACATGCAGGCCACGGCGTCTTTGATGACCAGCTTACAAACGCTCAACACCAAAGATTAAAAGTCAGTGGTCCGCATGTTGGGGTTCGTGCCTCACCACCAACCTACATTTTTAAGGCGAGAGCCTCGTAATCTTCCATTCCATCCCATCTTCACGAGTATATTGAAAGCGGTCGTGCAAACGAGACGGGCGTCCCTGCCAAAATTCAAAGGTATCCGGGCATAAGCGATAACCGCCCCAGTAAGAGGGACGTGGAGGAGTGGTGCCGAACTGCGCAATGCACTCTACTTCTCGGGTATCGAGCACACTTCTACTATCTAGCACGGTACTTTGCCGTGAAACCCATGCACCAATCCGGGAATTGAGTGGTCGCGAATAAAAATACGCATCACTTTCTTCTTCATCGGTCTTCGTGATTGCTCCTTCAACACGCACTTGCCGCTCCATATTTGCCCAGTAAAACACCATATTGGCAAAGGGATGCTGCTCTAAGTCGTGCGCTTTGCGGCTGCCGTAATCCGTAAAAAAAGTCAGCCCCCGCTCATCCATTCCTTTGAGTAAAACAATGCGCGCAGAAGGTCGATTATTGCTGACCGTAGCCAGCGTCATGGCATTGGGATCTCGCACTCCCGCTGTTACTGCCTCTTCTAACCATTGGTGAAGCTGTTGAATTGGATCTTTTTCCATCCCCGTGTCTTCTAGCACTGCACGTGTATAGCTCGTTCGCAACTCCGATAACGCATCCATCTAACCCTTCTCCAAGCCAAACAAAAGCTTTTTCAACCAATATAGGTAGGTTGGTGGTGAGGCACGAACCCCAACATGATGACCATCGTCCTTTTAAAACCTGCATATACATACCAAAAGCGGCGATCAAAAGTCGGTGGCGTGCATGTTTGGGTTCCTTCGTCACCACCAACCTACCCATTCTCTGCTATTAAGAGGACAACTTGAGCACTTATCGCTTCTTTTCTACCTATGCTCCCTACCTCTTCATTGGTCTTTGCTTTGATATTCACGCAATTGGGCGCAATGCGCAGATCCTCTGCCACATTCGTGACCATGCGTGGCAAATAGGTAGCCAATTTGGGAGCTTGAGCAAGAATAGTGCTATCCACATTAACCACCCCATAACCTGCTGCATGCACAAGACGTTGCGCACTTCGTAGCAATACACGGCTATCTGCACCAGCAAAACGAGGGTCGGTATCTGGAAAGTGCTGACCAATATTCCCGAGCCCTGCAGCGCCAAGAAGGGCGTCCGTAATAGCATGGAGCAACACATCCGCATCAGAGTGGCCTAGCAAACCATGCGTATGCGGCACATTTACTCCTCCAAGCATCAGCGGGCGGCCTGGTACGAGGATATGAATATCATAACCTTGGCCAATACGCAGATTAAAAGCCTTGGAAGCTGGCTTGTGAGAAGCAATCAAAGGCGTGCAAGCCTTCGCAGCTAAGCGCCGTTTGAGTTGAATACGCTTCATAGATCGCTCACCTGTAGCCCACCAAAATTCGAGGAAAGCAGGCCCTCCAGCGCTTCAAAATCATCTGGATACGTGACTTTGAAATTGCGTAAACTCCCAAGCACCATGCGAGGCCGATAACCCAGACGCTCAAGCGCCTGGGCTTCGTCATCCACTTGCTCATTAGCTTGCCCAGCCGATATAAGCGCTTCGCGCAGTAGGCCGATCCTGAACATTTGTGGGGTTTGAGCCAGCCATAAATCTTTTCGAGATTCCCGGCATAAAATGCGGCGCGCTTCCGTTGTAGCAGCCTCACCTTCTTGAGGCTCAGCCCGCTTCAGTGCATCGGCCACAGGCACTGCCAAAATACCGCCTACGGGATCATTGCGCACGGCTCCAATCAAGTTACGTATAAGCACAGGCGTTATACAAGGGCGTGCAGCATCATGTACTAGCACCCAGTCGTCATCGGCAGCGCCCAGCTCTGTTAACACTTCCAAGCCATTCAATACAGACGCTTGCCGCGAAGCTCCACCACAACGACGCACAACAAAACGCAGCCCTGAAAAACGTCTTGAATCAAAATGGCGATCGTCCGGCGCCAATACCACTAGCGTCTTCGTAATTTCATGGCAAATATCAAATGCAGACAAGGTGTAATGCAATACATCACGCCCTGCGACCATCCGATATTGCTTGGGAAAAGGCTGTTCCGCTCGGGAGCCTGTACCCGCACTGGGAATCAGGGCAAAAAGACGTTCACTCACAGCACCCTACAATTCAAAAAAGTTAAAAAAACTACCAATATCAAACCCTCTTTAAAAGAGCAAGAGCACAGCCATCCAATCATAGAGTGGGGCAATGAAGGGAGCCAACGTGCAAACTACCGACTTTTCAGTTTTACCCAAGAATTGTGAATAGGTTCCAAAATACGCTCTAGCACTGTACGCTCAATGCTATTAAAAAGTGCATTAGACATTGCACACCCTGCATAATTACTTATACAGAAGACAAAATCCGCATAAAGCAAGGTAAATACGAAGCACTTTTGGACGCATACTACCCAGAACTTCTCGAATTCTATAATGTAGCGCTGCTCTCTTTACTTCTTTCATTTTCTGCTATGCCTGAAAACGCAACCGCCCTATCCGCCCCTCTCTCTAGTCAAACACGCACTTTGCCTTGCCCTGTTCCGCGGGTATTGCCCGGTCAGCGTTTTGAAATTCGAGGTATGGAAATTTCTGCCGATGCACTAGCGCTTGCAGGATATTTCACAGCACACCGCGCACATATGGCGCTCCTGGCGGTTATTTGTGCCACGGCAGCCGATGCGCACCGCTTACAGACTGAAATTACCTACTTTGCTCCTGAGCTACGGGTACGCCTTTTTCCTGATTGGGAAACGCTACCCTATGATGCGTTTTCTCCCCATCAAGATTTAGTATCTCAGCGGCTAGCAACCTTGCATGATTTAAGCGAAGGCCGCTGTGAAATCCTTTTAATTCCAGCGATGACTGCGCTGTATCGCTTGCCGCCACGTTCATTTATGGCAGCGTATACCTTTGAATTTACGCAAGCGCAAAAACTCGATGCAGCCCAACTCAAAGCACAATTAGTGCTCGGAGGTTATGAGCATGTGAGTCAAGTAGTTCGGCCTGGAGAATATTCCATTCGCGGTGGGCTCATTGATTTATTCCCGATGGGCTCTGCCCTACCTTATCGAATCGATTTATTTGATGATGAAGTGGATTCGATCCGCGCATTTGATCCAGATACACAAAGAAGCCTGCATTCTGTGCCAGAAGTACGGCTATTACCAGGGCGTGAATTTCCATTTGACGCAGCTGCACGCCAAGGTTTTCGCACACGCTGGCGCTCTACTTTTGCAGGAGACCCCAGCCGGATTTCAATCTATCAAAATGTAAGTGAGGGGGTTCCTTGTGCAGGAATTGAATACTACCTGCCTCTTTTTTTCGATGACACTGCCACACTCTTTGACTATCTGCCCACGGGGAAAAAACCCGCGCAACTCGCATTTACCGGCGACCTGCATCAGGCTATAGAGCGTTTTTCAGCCGATACTAAGCAACGACACGCTTTTTTATCGCACCACCCAGAGCGCCCTATTTTGCCACCTGATCGTTTATTTTTATCGGTGGATGATTTTTTCACGCAGGCCAAACCTTTTGCACGCCTTATTTTGTCATCGAAAAATATAAGTGCATCGCAAGCAACATCTCAAATAGCAACAGAAGATAAGACTCTGCTATCTCCCAAAAGTTCCGAAAATTTCGAACCTATAGATAAAGCAAAAAATGATGCGGAGTATAGTTGGAGCCTGCCGCTACCCAAGCTCACACTGAACCGCCATGCGGATCATCCTCTAGAAGCGCTCACCCAGTATCTCAAAACACCCGCCCAGCGCATTTTTCTCGCGGCAGAATCTGCAGGTCGGCGGGAAACCCTGTGGCAATTGCTCAATGAAAATGCCCTAAAACCCGTCCTCATTGATAATTTTTCTGATTTTCTGCATAGCGATGTACCGTTTGCGCTAGGTATTGCCCCCCTGATGGCGGGCTTTGTACTACCTGCACAAGCACTGACCGCCTCACAAGACGGCGCCCAAACCCATCGCCTGGTGTTACTCACAGAAAATGAGCTCTACGGACCCTCGACACGTCGCAGTAAACGCCGACAAGAGCGCACAAGCGATATCGACTCGATGGTGCGCGATTTATCGGAGCTCAAAATTAATGACCCGATCGTACATAGTCAGCATGGCATAGGCCGGTATAGAGGGCTTATGACGATGGATCTAGGTGCAGGCGAAACCGAATTTTTGCACCTCGAATACGCCAATGACAGCAAACTGTATGTGCCCATAGACCAGTTGCTGATGATATCGCGCTACAGCGGTGCAGATCTTGATAGTGCTCCTCTGCATACATTAGGATCAGGTCAGTGGGAAAAAGCACGCAAACGCGCAGCTTCACAAGTCCATGATACGGCCGCTGAATTATTAGATCTTTACGCACGCCGCGCCGCGCGCACAGGCTATGCATTCACGCTTGAGTCGCGCGACTATGAGCAATTTTCTGAAGATTTTGGATTTGAAGAAACCCCCGATCAGGGTGCAGCGATTACCGCAGTACTTGCGGATATGACCTCAGGCCGGCCTATGGATAGGTTGATTTGCGGGGACGTGGGCTTTGGGAAAACGGAAGTGGCTCTGCGCGCCGCATTTATTGCGGTTCAAAACGGCCGTCAGGTTGCTGTACTGGCGCCGACCACCTTGCTCGCCGAGCAACATTTTCAAACTTTTTCAGATCGCTTTGCCGCTTGGCCAGTACGTATAGCAGGCCTCTCGCGTTTTAAATCGTCTAAAGACATTGCCGACAGCATAAAAGAGATTAAAGCAGGCACCATTGATATCGCAATTGGTACACATAAACTCCTATCTTCTGATATCCAATTCAAGCAACTCGGTTTAGTTATTATCGATGAAGAGCATCGATTCGGTGTACGCCAAAAAGAAGCACTCAAAGCGCTACGGGCTGAAGTAGATATTCTCACACTAACAGCGACTCCTATTCCCCGCACATTGAGCATGGCGCTCGATGGCCTGCGTGATTTCTCCGTCATTGCCACCGCACCGCAAAAACGTTTATCTATTAAAACCTTTGTACGTCGAGAAGATAAAAGCCTCATTCGCGAAGCCATTCTGCGTGAACTCAAACGTGGCGGGCAGGTATTCTTTTTACACAATTCTGTCGATTCAATCGAAGAGCGTAAAGCGGCTTTAGCTGGGCTGGTTCCTGAAGCGCGCATTGCCGTGGCACATGGACAAATGCATGAACGCGAGCTAGAACAAGTGATGCGTGATTTTATTGCGCAGCGAACGCATGTACTGCTATGCACCACCATTATTGAAACGGGTATTGATGTACCCAATGCCAATACGATTTTGATTCAACGTGCAGACACTTTTGGTTTAGCACAACTTCATCAGCTACGCGGGCGAGTCGGACGCTCACACCATCAGGCTTATGCGTATTTGCTTGTCAATGATCCAGATAATCTAACCAAACAAGCCATGCTACGTTTGCAAGCTATTGAGCAAATGGAAGAGCTCGGTTCAGGGTTTTATCTCGCGATGCACGATCTGGAAATTCGCGGAGCGGGGCATATGCTGGGTGATAAACAATCAGGTGAGATGCAAGCGATAGGTTTTCAGCTCTACACGGAAATGCTCAGCGAAGCGGTAAAAGCTTTGCAAAATGGTGAAGAGATAGATCTGAATGCACCATTACATGTAACCACCGAAATTAAGCTCCATGTGAGCGCGATTTTACCGAGTGATTATTGCGCGGATATACAAGAGCGCCTCTTCCTCTATAAACGTCTAGCCAGCTGCGAAACTTCGGAAGATTTAACGCAAATACAAGAAGAATTGATTGACCGCTTTGGCAAATTACCCCCAGCAGCAAAGGCTTTGCTAGAAACACACCGTTTGCGTATTGCAGCCATGCCTTTGGGTATTAACAAAATCGATGCGACGCATACCGCGGTTATCTTGCAATTTAAAGCGAAAACCCCACTAGACCCCATCGACTTTTTACGCGTGGTTCAACAACATCCCCACTGCAAAATCATAGGGCAGGACAAAATTCGCATCGAGATACCCTCTACGGCTACAGAAGGGGAAGATGCTGAAAACTTGGTGGATACTACAGACCTGGCTCCTCGCTTAACGGCATTGAAAACTATACTGCAGGCTTTGCAGGCTACGCTCAAACCTATTAAGCACAAGCAGCTGAAAAAATAAAAAAACCAACATGCACACCACCGACTTTTGATCACCGCTTTTGGCATGCATATGCAGGTTTTAA
>JASSUF010000022.1:0-20697 GCA_031963365.1 Mycoavidus cysteinexigens | reverse complement strand
GTAAGCAGCAAGCTCTCGTGCAAGCAGAATATGAAAATGAGCTTAAAGCACACCGCTTGCCCGCTGCTTTTCAGAACAAGGTCCTCGAACTTCTCACGGCTCCCGATAAAAATACCATTGAATATAAGGCTCTCGAGACGGCCTCTATCGCGCTAGGTACAACACACGCACAACTGATGCTCGCCTGCCAGGGCATTCCCTCTGCGCGTGCGCTACACGAAGCGCGCTTTTTAGCTCAATCTTTTCCAAAAGGTATTGGATTCGCAGCAGTTGATCTGCCTACCTACACTTGTGAGGCACTGACCACATGCGTAAAAAATCTAGAGTTACCCGAAGCCGAAGTGCAAGCATTTTCTATAGATGACATCACCACTACCGAAATAGATGATGCGTTTTCCGTACAGATTTTGGCTGAAGATCGCGTGCGCATTGGTATTCATATCGCGGCCCCAGCGCTTGGGATCAACCCTGGCAGCCCACTCGATATGGAGTTGCGTAACCGCCTATCAACGGTCTATATGCCAGGCGACAAAATCACGATGCTGCCCCAAGCACTCGTCGATATCTTTACGCTAGAAGCGGGCAGCCTACGCCCTGCCCTATCGCTCTACACCATTATCGATACCACTACCCAGCAAATCGTTACCAGCGAAACGCGTATTGAACGCGTATGGATTGCAGACAATCTACGCCACAACACGCTAGAAACTGAAGTGACTGAAGAAGCGCTGGCGGCAGGTTCAGGCAACTATCCTTACAAAGCAGAATTAGCCCTAATATGGCCCTTTGCACAAGCCCTGTATGAAAAGCGTCAACAAGCACGCCTTCAATCTGGCTTGCGCCGCGAAACCCAAAATCAGCGCGATTTCAGCTTTTATATAGATGAGGAAGAGCACGTCAGCATCGTACCGCGCGATCGCCATTCCCCGATAAATTTCATCGTAGCCGAACTCGCCATACTAGCTAACAGCACATGGGGAGGCTTGCTTGCTGGGCATGGCGTGCCTGGCATTTATCGTGCTCAACGCGCATTTGGCCCCAACCGCACCCGTATGCAATTAACTCCTGCCCCCCATGAAGGTCTAGGCGTTGCACAGTATGCGTGGAGCACCTCTCCATTACGTCGCTATATTGATTTACTCAACCAATGGCAACTCATAGCCTGCGCGCGCGATGGAGTCGCCGCAAGGCTGTGCGCGCCATTCCAACCCAAAGATGCTGAGCTGTACATCGTTGCTCAACGCTTTACAGACACCTATGCAGACTATTCTGAGCACCAAGGGCGCATGGAGCGGTTTTGGTGTTTGCGATGGCTACTGCAAGAAAACCTCCAGCAAGTCAGAGCCATCGTGGTGAAAGGCGATTTAGTGCGCCTGGAAGATATTCCTCTGACGCTACACATCCCTGAGCTTGGAATACAAGCAAGCGGAACGGCTCTATTGCTGCATATCACGCATATTGATGAACTAGAGTTAACTGCATCTGCACGTCTGCTTAAGATACTGAGCGCAGCAGAGCCTGCTGTGGCACCTGAGTCTGAAGAAGAAGATGGTGATGCGGATTCAACAGCATCAGAAGCTGCTGCACCTGTTGTTTGCAATACCGATACGGTTGAAGAAGCGGCTTGCAAATAATTTGTTGTAGGTTGGTGGTGAGGTACGAACCCCAACACGCATACCACTGCCCTTTTAAAACCTGCATGCGCAGGCCAAAAGCGATGATTAAAGGTAGGTGGTGCGCATGTTGGGGTTCCTTCGTCACCGCCAACCTACCGTTCTTTGCTTTTCCTGTGGCTAGTGGAGTTTGATAGAACCCTGTTACATAGGCATCGCGGTAGGTTGGTGGTGAGGCACGAACCCCAACATGCATACCACCGCCCTTTTAAAACCTGCATGTATATGCCAAAATTTCCTTCTACCCTTATGCAAAAACATATGACTGCACACTGCATTTATGCTCTACGCCATGGTGCATCTCGCTGCATACAGTTAGCACTTTGCCTGGCTTTCTTAAACAGCACACCCGCGCTAGCTTCAGGCCGCGAAGCGTTAATGCATTTTGTCAATCAAGTTCAAACAGCCAAAGGTCAATTTGAACAAAAGCAAATTGCAGCAAAACCCAAGCCTGCAACTACGAATGGAGCGCGTATTGCAACACGCCCCCAAATCACTATGAGTCCACCTGAACAAGTGCTTCAAGGCCATTTTGTATTCAAACGCCCAGGCCAATTCATTTGGGAGGTTACTAAACCTTATGAGCAAGTTTTACAGGCAGATGGGCGCGATTTTTATGTGTATGACAAAGATCTGCAGCAAGTTACACACCGTTTAGTAGATGAGGCAATAAACGGGAGTAGTGCTGCTATTTTGTTTGGTCATGCAGATTTAGAGCGCACTTTTACGTTGCGTGATGAAGGGGTGGTACGAGGTATTGATTGGTTGGAATTACGGCCCAAGCAGCAAGATGCTGCGTTTGAGCGTATTCGCATTGGTTTTCGTAGCAATATGCTCCATGCCATGGAGCTGCATGATGCTTTTAGCAATGTGACTTATTTGACTTTCCATCATCTGGAAATTAACCCGTCTCTGGCTAAAGATCAGTTTAAGTTTACGCTGCCAGCAGAGGCAGAGTTGGTAGAAGGATAAGTCATGGCTGATAAAGTTTTTCCATGCCATATCAAAGCTCCTAATAGACTTCTTTTGAAACCCTGTAGCGGCGGTCATTCATCCCAGACAGTGCTTGGTAAACGGTAGGTTGGCGGTGACGAAGGAACCCCAACATGCGCGCCATGGCGTCCTCGATGACCAGCTTATGATTATCTAAAACCAAAAATTAAAAGTCAGCGGTACGCATGTTGGGGTTCGTGCCTCACCACCAACCTACCCTCTGGACAGAATTACAACAAGAGACTTTTCGACGCTATCTTAAACCTGTACGTGCTTAGCAATGTAATCCTTCACCGCCTGCACATCGACAGGCAAACGTTCTAAACGCTGTGGAAGGGTTTCTAGTTGGTCAAAAGCGCTTGGGCGTGGGGCAGCCTGGCCCAGTGCTTCTTGGATCACTTCGTTGAACTTTATAGGCTGCGCCGTTTCCAATACGATCATCGGAATGCCTGGCTCTAAATATTTGCGAGCAGCTACTAAACCGTCTGCGGTATGGGGATCAATGATGCGCTGATAGCGGGTATATACATCGCGTATTGCCGCTATACGTTCTGCATGATGGCTGCAGTTAGATACGAGCCCTGCTGCCTGTAGGCGAGAGAAATCAGCCTTGCCCGATAAGTCAAAGCCCCCTTCTGTCTGGACCTTTTCAAACAGTGACCGTAAACGCACCGCATCGCGGTCCACTATGTCAAAAATCAAACGTTCAATATTGGATGCTTTTGAGATATCCATACTCGGGCTACTGGTCGAGTGCGTTTGTTTGCGCACACGATATATGCCTGTTTTAAAAAATTCATCGAGCACATCGTTTTCATTGGTCGCCACGACTAATTTTTGAATCGGCAAACCCATTTTTCGAGCGATATAGCCCGCACAGACATTACCAAAATTTCCAGAAGGTACGGAGAACGTTACTTTAGGCCAATCGCGCAGTGGAGTAGTGCTAAGCGCTGGATTTGAAGCGATAGGAATCGCAGAAAAATAGGCTTTGAAGTAATACACAACCTGAGCAAGCACGCGCAACCAATTAATGGAATTGACGGTGCCAATCGTATATTTATCTTTAAAAGCTTGATCGCTAGATACCGCTTTGACTATATCTTGCGCGTCATCAAAAACACCGTCGAGCGCAATATTAAAAATATTTTCATCTTGCAGGCTGTACATCTGCGCTGCTTGGAAAGGGCTCATTTTTCCGTAAGGCGAGAGCATAAAAACTTGCACGCCCCGCTTACCGCGCATTGCATATTCCGCGGCACTGCCTGTATCACCCGATGTGGCTCCTAAAATATTGAGCGTAGCGCCTGTTTTATCCAACACATACTCAAACACCTCCCCTAACAGCTGCATTGCAAGGTCTTTAAAAGCCAGTGTAGGGCCATTAGAAAGCTCAAGCAAAGACAGGGCTGCACCCTCTTCTACCCCTAAAGCGGTAAGCGGGGTGATGTGCGTGGCGGTATGCGCCTCCCGCGCATGTGCAAAGCGAGAAGCTGTGTAAGCACGCTGCGTTAATGCTTGAATATCTGTCTTCGGGATATCGTCACAAAATTTCGAGAAAAGTTGATAAGCCAGCTCGGCATAAGACAGTCCGGCCCACTGCTGCAATTCTTCTGGCGTAATCTGAGGATACTGCTGCGGCAAATACAACCCGCCATCTTCAGCCAAGCCTGTTAACACGCTCTGTGAAAATGTCAGGGGAAGCTGCTCACTGGCAGGCGTGCGAGTAGAGAAATAGCGCATGGTTTTATAAAGTTTCTAAACGTAATCTGACTATAGGAGCAATCACACTGGGAGAGTTTTGAATCTGCGCAGTCGCTGCGTTCAGATCTTCTTCTATAGTTGTATGAGTCAGCACAATCAAATCGGTTTCAGGGCCTAATTCGCCTAGCGCTTGCGCTTCTTTTTGAAGCAAAGCATCAATTGAAATACCGTGTTCAGCGAGAATCGCCGTAATTTCAGCAAGTACGCCTGCTCGGTCTATTACGCGCAAGCGTAAATAATAACGGCTCACGATTTCGTTAGAAGGCAAAATGGGTAAAGCAGATAGATGATCAGGCTGAAAAGCCAAGTGCGGCACCCTATGCTCAGGGTCAGCGGTATGTAAGCGGGCAACATCTATCACATCGGCAACCACGGAAGAAGCAGTAGGCTCACCACCCGCTCCTTTTCCATAATACAAAGTTTGTCCTAATGCATCAGCCTGCACCAAAACCGCATTCATTGCGCCATCCACATTCGCCAGCAAATGGCGAGCGGGAATCAGCGTGGGGTGCACGCGCAACTCAATCCCTTCTGCTGTGCGGCGGGTAATACCCAATAATTTGACCCGATACCCTAATTCTTCTGCATAGCGAATATCACGGGCAGTCAGGCCAGAGATTCCCTCAATATGTGCTCGGTCAAACTGCACAGGAATTCCAAAAGCAAGCGCACTAATTAGCGTGATCTTATGTGCTGCATCCACCCCTTCTACATCAAAGGAAGGATCCGCTTCTGCATACCCAAGGCGTTGCGCTTGCGCCAGTGCAGTTGCAAAATCCACGCCCTGATCGCGCATTTGCGACAAAATAAAATTGGTTGTGCCGTTGATAATTCCAGCAATCCATTCAATACGGTTCCCTGCCAGCCCTTCACGCAGCACCTTAATAATCGGAATGCCTCCAGCCACAGCTGCCTCAAAGGCAACCATGCAGCCCATTTCTCGCGCTTTAGCAAAAATCTCATCGCCATGCATAGCCAACAAAGCTTTATTGGCCGTCACTATATGCTTGCGTTGACTCAATGCGTGCAAAACATATTGTCGCGCAGGCTCAATGCCGCCAATGGCTTCAATAATAATATCGGTATCTGGATTGTTGATTAATTCGTAAGCATCGGCCGTGATCTGCACGGCATGAGAGGCTTCTTGTGGCACATCAGCATGCAGTAGTGCACGAGCGCGATTGACATCACGTACCGCTACGCCTGTAATTTCAATGTGTCGCCCCACTCGGCGCTGAATTTCTTCTTGGTTGCGCCGCAACACTTCAAACACGGCATAACCTACTGTGCCCAGGCCAAGCAAACCGATTTTTATGGAGTCCATAAGGGAAATTTTCTGAGAAGGTAAAGAGGCGAATAATATTCAAAAATTCGAGATGCTGTTTATGCAAATCTACAGAGGCTATTTTTAAATAGGATGAGGGCCTATTTTCAATAGACTCAAAGTATCTCTTATCTGAGGATAACAAAATTGTAAGATAGACATATCCTATGATTTTACAACTTGGTTGCGTACATACACAGGCAATGCTTCATCCGCGCATAGGTATTGTCCCAAACGCCAAAATTGCAAAGCCAAGGTAGCGATGTCTACAGCGTGTGCTTGAGCCTTCGCATCTATTTTATGCGCCATTGCATAGGCAGGCAGTCTCTGACCAAAAACCTCTACAGCCCGGCCCACTAATGCAAAGGGAGTTGCAGGTATAAGAACGTCCTCCGGTTTACTCAAACTAGGTGGCACTACTACTTTCCACACCTCCTCGTTAGGTTCCCATTCAAACACGCCCCAATACACTTCATCCATACGCGCATCGATGGTTGCCAACACCCGCTGCATCGCCCCATCCTGCGCCCGTGCTGCCTGAGCACAGGCCATTAAGGTACAGACAGGAATCACCGGCAAGTCCAACCCAAAGCCCAAACCCTGCACCACAGCCGCCGCTGTACGCAAACCGGTAAACGCACCTGGACCGGCACCAAATGCCAAAGCCGTGCACGATGATAAAGGCAACCCTGCTTCCTCTAAAATTTCTTGCACTGCGGGCAAAATACGCGCACTCGATTGAGGACCTAACGATTCATGTCTAGAGAAAAATTGCGTAGAAGCGGTGCAATCAGCAGATGCAACCGCCAAGGCAACAGAGCAATATTCACTGGAGGTATCCAATGCCAATAGCGCTGTAGGAGAAGATAAAGTCATAGCAAACGGCTAGAAATAATAAACGCATCAAGGACCCAGACAAGGCCGGGATCTGCTCGCAAAAACTAGAGTGTAAACCTCCGCACATCATCCCTCATAACATTTCACAGCGCATTACCTAAATAAAAACAAGCTTCTTAGCGCAAATACCGTTACAATCCGCCCTTCGGTTTTCAGTCGGCACTTCTTTTTGCGTCGTACTTATATCGATGTGGCGTGATTTCAGTCCACCTTAGAGCTGTTCCTCCTCCCGAAGTTTTCCCAATGGGCTTTTAGCTCATCCAAGACCCTACTTCTTTTGGCACAGCTTTTTTCTACGCGCGCTTTATTCCCTTCCTATTTTTGCGTAGAAGGGTTTTTCTGCCTTTTATAAGAATCCTATTTCTGCAGAAAAGCCAGGCGATTCCCCCTTTCCCGATGGTGCGCAGCACACCGCTATATGTGGCTTTGTATTGCGCGATTATTCGATGACCGGGGGCTGAAGATGGATGCTCGCGCATTTTTCTAAATAGTTTTTAATTTCCCCGGGACCTCTATTCAATGACTTCCAGCGTTTTTCAAGCCGAGTTAGATCAGCAAAATGACTCTTCTACTCCAGCCCAAACCTCTACACAAATCGATAGCACACCAGCAGTAAAAGCAGCGCCTACCGGACCTACTTTTGTTGATTTAGGTTTATGCGAAGCTATCGTACGTACCCTTACTACCTCCGGTTACACGCATCCCACTCCTGTGCAACAGCGCGCTATTCCCGCTGCGTTAGCCGGTCGTGATCTAGTGGTATCCAGCCCTACAGGCTCAGGCAAAACAGCCGCCTTTATGCTGCCCGCCATTGAGCGTTTTGCGCAACTTCAAGCCCAAAGCGACACACCCGCTACTCCACAGCGTGGAGGTAACGATCGCAATGCCCGTGGACGCCGTCCTCAATTCCAGCCAGCACGTCCGGCTCTATTGGTATTGACGCCTACACGTGAGCTAGCAATGCAGGTAACCACAGCTGCAAAAACATACGGCAGCTACCTCAGACGTCTGAAAACCGTCAGCGTTCTCGGCGGTGTACCGTATCGTAGCCAATTAGACATGCTCTCTGAGCAACCTGAAATTGTAGTCGCTACGCCAGGCCGTTTAATCGACCATCTAGAGCGTGGACGCATTGATTTTTCAGCACTCTCTATGCTGGTACTCGATGAAGCCGATCGTATGCTCGATATGGGCTTTATCGATGATATTGAGACCATCGTTGCAGCAACGCCCGCTACGCGTCAAACCTTGCTGTTCTCAGCCACTATTGATCGTCGTATTAGCGCGCTGACACAACGTTTACTCAAAGATCCTGAGCATATTGAAATTACCCATCGTCCTGAGCAAAAAGCCAATATCACGCAATCTATTCACTGGGTGGATGATCGCACACACAAAGATCGTCTTTTGATGCATCTGCTTGCTGATGACACGCTAAATCAAGCGGTTATTTTTACCGCTACTAAAAATAGTGCGAGTGAATTATCTGATCGCCTCTGCGATGCGGGTTTTGTTTCAGCTCCGTTACATGGGGATCTTCCTCAAAGCGCCCGTACCCGCACGCTCAAAGCACTGCGTGATCAACGCGTACGCGTTTTGGTCGCAACCGATGTGGCAGCACGCGGAATCGATGTACCTAATATCACCCATGTATTTAATTACGATTTACCCAAATTTGCCGAAGACTATGTACACCGCATTGGGCGTACTGGCCGCGCAGGTCGTACAGGCATTGCAGTGAGTCTTGTACACCACGCTGAAATGAAAATGGTCCGCCGTATTGAGCAGTTCACACGTCAGCCCTTACCCATTAGCGTAGTTGCAGGCTTTGAACCCCAACGCAAACCTTCCCCAAGCTCCTTCTCTCGCGGCGGTGGCGGCGGTGGTGGTCGTGGACGCTCCGGTGGTGGCGGTGGATACGGCGGCAGGTCAAATAGCAGCGGCGGTGGATATCGCAGCGAAGGCGCAAGAGCACGGCCAGAAGGCAGTGGCGGCGGATACCGTGGTGGATTTGGCGGCGGCAATAGCGGTGGTGGATATCGCAGCGAAGGCGCAGGCGCACGACCAGAAGGCAATGGCGGTGGGTACCGTGGTGGATTTGGCGGCGGCAATAGCGGCGGTGGATATCGCAGTGAAGGCGCGGGTGCGCGATCAGAAGGTGGCGGCGGATACCGTGGCCGTAGCACCGGTGGTGGCTCCTTCGCAAGCAGAAGCAATTCCCCATTTAGTGGTGGCCGCAATACAGGAAACTCTTCTCACGGACGGTAAATTGCTTACCTACTTGAGCTAGAGCTTCAAAAAAATAGCCGCAGACTTTATTGTCTGCGGCTATTTTTTTGTGGTGGGTTGTAGGCTAGCCACACATGTAGACCGATGTCTTTTTGAAGCCTGTGTATCGATGATTATAAGTCGGTGGTATGCATGTTGGGGTTCGTACCTCACCACCAACCTACCGTTCTAAAAGTATGTCAAGAGCGATAGTTATAAGCCGGTGGTGTGCATGTTCAGGAACATTGCTCACCCCAACTTACCTTGCTTTTCAAAAACCCATTGTCCTTGCTTATAGTCGATGTGTATCGTTTCTTTGGCGCTGAATTGTCCTGACAGAATGGCACTGGCTAGTGGGTTTTCAATTTCTTGCTGGATAGCTCGTTTGAGTGGGCGAGCACCAAATAAAGGGTCGTACCCTACTTCACTAATCTGTTTTAAAGCAGCTGGTGAGCAGTCCAGCCCTATCTCCAATTTCGCCACACGCGCTTTGAGTGCATTGATCTGCAGGCTGGCGATCGATGCAATATGCTCGGTACCAAGGCCATGGAAAACTACTACCTCATCGATTCGGTTTAAGAACTCCGGCTTGAAATATTGCTTGAGATCTTCCCACACCGCTTCTTGAATGGCTTTTTGGGTCTCCCCTACCATGGCTTGAATACGCCCAGAAGCTAAATTGGAAGTCATTACGATGACGCAATTTTTAAAATCAACGGTGCGGCCTTGCCCGTCGGTCATGCGGCCATCATCTAATACCTGCAGCAGTACATTAAAAACATCTGGATGAGCCTTTTCAATTTCATCCAGCAAAATAACGCTGTAAGGCTTACGACGCACTGCTTCCGTTAAATAGCCGCCTTCCTCATATCCCACATATCCTGGAGGCGCACCAATTAAGCGTGCAACGCTGTGTTTTTCCATAAATTCGCTCATATCTATACGAATTAAATGGTTTTCGCTATCGAACAAAAACGCCGCTAGTGTTTTACACAACTCGGTTTTACCTACGCCCGTGGGCCCCAAGAACAGAAAAGAGCCATAAGGCCGATTGGGGTCTGCTAAGCCTGCACGCGAACGACGAATCGCATTCGATACAGCCTGGATCGCTTCGTCTTGCCCCACTACCCGCTCGTGCAGTTTGGCTTCCATATGGAGGAGTTTCTCACGCTCACCTTGCATCATCCGAGAAACAGGAATACCCGTTGCTCTGGACACAATCTCAGCAATTTCTTCTGCTCCTACTTCTGTGCGTAAGAGTTGGAAATGTTTTTTATCCTGAGCCTGGTTTTCTTCTGCGTTTGTGGCTTGGCTAAGCTTTGCTTCTAACCCTGGTAAGGTACCGTATTGCAATTCAGCAACCTTATCAAGCCGCCCTTCGCGTTGCAGGGTGGCAATACGTGCTCGCACCCGCTCGATCTCTTCTTTCAGTAACGCACTTCCTTGCACAGCTGATTTTTCAGCTAACCAAATTTCTTCTAGATCTGCATATTCTTTGTTCAAACGATCAATTTCTTGCTCAATAAGCGATAAACGTTTTTGAGAGGCTTCATCTTTTTCTTTTTTGACCGCTTCACGCTCAATTTTGAGCTGAATCAACCGCCGGTCTAGCTTATCCATAAGCTCTGGCTTGGAATCAATTTCCATTTTTATTTTGGCAGCCGCTTCATCGATGAGATCGATTGCTTTGTCTGGCAAAAACCGGTCGGTGATATAGCGATAAGAGAGTTCAGCTGCTGCGACAATGGCAGGGTCTGTAATTTCTACACCATGGTGTAGTTCATATTTTTCTTTCAGGCCCCGCAAAATCGCAATGGTGGCCTCAACAGAGGGCTCATCCACCAATACCTTTTGAAAGCGGCGTTCAAGCGCAGCATCTTTTTCCAGGTACTTCCGATACTCATCCAGCGTAGTAGCGCCAATACAGTGCAGCTCACCACGCGCAAGCGCAGGCTTGAGCATATTACCTGCATCCATAGCTCCTTCTGCCTTACCAGCGCCTACCATCGTATGCAGCTCATCGATAAACAGAATAGTTTGCCCATTTGTTTTGGCTAGATCATTGAGCACCGCTTTAAGACGCTCTTCAAACTCGCCGCGGTATTTTGCACCAGCTAGTAAAGCAGCCATATCTAAAGAGAGCAGACGCTTATTTTTAAGACTTTCTGGTACCTCGCCTTGCACAATACGCGTAGCTAGCCCTTCCACAATCGCTGTTTTACCTACACCTGGCTCGCCTATTAAAACAGGGTTATTTTTAGTGCGCCGCTGCAAAATTTGAATCGTGCGGCGAATTTCATCGTCTCGCCCAATAACCGGGTCTACTTTGCCCAATTCTGCTTGTTCAGTCACATCTATGGTGTATTTTTTTAGCGCTTCTCGCTGGTTTTCTGCATCCGCATCTTGAACCACCTGCCCTCCACGCACTGCCTGTATAGCTGCTTCCAAGCCTTTGCGCCTCAAGCCGTGTTCCCGAGCAAGCATGCCGGCTTTTCCCGAGTCTTCTGAGAGTGCCAGCAAAAACATCTCGCTAGCGATATAACTATCCCCGGCCTGTTGAGCAGCCTTATCTGCTTGGTTAAACAAAGCAGCAAGCTCACGACTCACCTGCACATTGCCCGCATGCCCTTCCACTGTAGGTAATTTTTCCAATGCCTCAGCCAATGCAGCTTGTAGGGTAGGCACATGCACGCCAGCACGCGATAAAAGCGCCTGGGCAGCACCAGCAGGCGTGCTAAGTAGCGCACTTAATACATGCAAAGGCTCAATGTACTGATGATCTTTTCCAACCGCCAAACTTTGCGCTGCGGCTAGGGCTTCTTGAAGGGGAGTAGTGAATTTGTCAGTTCGCATAGCAGATCTCGTTACGAATAACCAAAGAGGCTGCCTGAGAGCAAAAATAGGACTGCAGGCAGCGCTGCTAGGGGGTGAATAGGTATGGTGAAATGGAAATTACTGGCTTCGTTTTATCTAACGGGATTTCGCATTACATCCTATGGAATGCACGCAAAAGCCTACTCTTGTTTACAAGGACCTTCTTCAATCAAGGAAATAGATAGGCAAATCCTGGAAAGCTTACTGCATAAACTCCATGAAAGTAACCTTGCTGAAGACCGGTTATAAAGCGTATTGCATCCAGCTGCATATTCGAAAGAGGTATATATGCCACCGCCTATAATGACACAGCCTATACATAATAGAGGAGTATCTACTCAGAGTGCTCCTGCACGCCCGCTTAAAAATCCGAATAGAACACCGACTAGCCAGACAGCTCATACGGCTTCTACATTAGCTACATCAGGGCTTTCAGCACAAGCACAAAGGGCTTCGCAAACCAATTTTGCTCGACCAAAGACGCTTATTTCTGGCTTAGAACCTAAAGAATTTGCTATAAAATTTAAAGAATTTATTAGCAAGGATCAATTTGAAGCATTGATGGAGATAAGTACCAGTGATCATGCTTCAGATCAAATAGACGAAAAGCTTAAAACAGCCAATAAGGCAGCTAAAAAAGAAGCTAAGCTGAACTCAATTTCCAGCCAACAACGCGAATTACAAAATTCTGAACATTCACACCTTATCTCTGCTCTATCTAACAACCAAGAGCAATCAGAGGATTTTTTAGCCACTTTGAGCGCTGAATTTTCTGCTTCTACTTCTTGTATCCAAAAAGACGCTAGGAATGAATTTCCAAATAATGCACTTCTTGGTTCCTTTGCAACATCGCATTTACACAATAATCTGGAAGAAGAAGAGGAGGAGGAAACTCTCATTAGAAACCGTCAAGGAACTAACAGAACTTTGCAAAATGGTGTCAATTTTGATGGCTTAGTAGCATCTTCAAATAATACTAACGAAACAGCACATGCTGCGCAAACTTCGCTAACGGATAATGAATTCCTTTATACACACGCTGAGGAAGCGCCAAAGGTTTGAGTAACATCTTAATACACATATCCGCAGACAAATTACGACGCACGATACGATTCACTCGCTTACTAACATGCTTTAAGCCTCCTACGGGAGGCTTTCTGTTTCCTATATAACGGCTTTTGAATGCGTGTCGTAGTGCGATTTCTGCATCGTCATTACGTAGCTCTAATACTCGGCGAATTAGGGCCCCTAATATAGAAAAACGGCCTTTGCGTTCTATTTTTTGATTTTTATTGAAATATCGTAAAAAGTATTTGTAATGCCGAACCTCATCATTGCGAATATGGTCGGTGAGTTCCTTTAAAACGGGCTCATTACATGCATCACGAATGGCTCGGTATAGCGTAGCAGTGCCGGTTTCTACTACACAGCGGGCCACCATCTCTAAGGCACGCGTTTTTTCATATTCTTCAATCGAGCAGATTTTTGAGTATTCTTTAAAAAAACGGTTAAATGCTACTTCCCATTCAAAATCTGGCCATACGCGTTCGATATAAGCACGTAACGAACGACCATGTTGCAATTCTTCAGGTTCCCAGTGCTCGGTGAGCCACTGACAGATTTCTTTATCGCCCTTGAAAAATTCGACTAAGTTGGTAGTGTATAGATCCGATCCGCTCTCAATAAAAGAACAGGCGCACAGCAGCAGCATTAAGTCTTCATCCGCTGCTGCACGCTCAAGGTCAATGTCGTCGAAGTTGAGCGTTTCAACCCGCCAGGGCAAAGCATCTTGCGCTGCCAAGTCTGCGGGGGCCTCTGCAGCCCTTATAGGTATGCTCAATTCAATCTCCCTTCTCTATTCCAAAATTTATTTTTTGCATCAGGCAGCTATTTTTTTATTTTTATAGAAGCTGCCCTAGGGCATGTGCTCAATTGCCACAAAGGGCCCATCTTTGAGGTCGTGCGGTGCTCGGGATCCTCACTGTACTTAAGTACAGCTCCGGTCCCTCCGCTCCTGCTCCCCCAAATATGAACCCTTTGTGGCAATTGAGCACACGCCCTATCGACATTTACCGATCTGCGCGACGACGCTCGTGCTCTTTAAGCCAACGCTTACGCAAGCGAATAGACTGAGGCGTTACTTCGACCAATTCATCGTCTGAAATAAATTCAACAGCATATTCTAAAGACATGGCAATCGGCGTCACTAAATCGATATGCTCATCTTTACCCGATGCGCGTACATTGGTGAGTTTTTTCTCGCGAATAGGGTTCACGATCAAGTCATTATCTCGGCTATGAATACCAATAATCATGCCTTCATATAATGCATCACCTGGTTTCACAAACATACGGCCACGGTCTTGCAGCTTCCACAATGCATATGCTACAGCAGCACCCTCATCCTGTGAAATAAGCACACCATTTCGACGCTCACCCGTGCTGCCTTCACGCATTGGAGCATAGTGTTCAAAAATATGGCTCATCAAACCAGAGCCGCGTGTGAGCGTTAAAAAGTCGCTCGACAGGCCGATCAGTCCACGTGATGCAATGCGGTACTCCAAGCGTGTACGACCACGACCATCTGGAACCATATCGAGCAATTCGCCTTTACGACGACCCAGCTCTTCCATCACACCACCTTGGTGGGCGTCTTCAATATCGACGGTCAATACTTCAAACGGCTCGTGTTTGACTCCGTCGATTTCGCGGATAACTACGCGAGGACGGGAAACGGCTAGTTCATAGCCTTCGCGGCGCATATTTTCGACCAAAATCGTCAAATGCAGCTCACCTCGCCCAGAGACTTCAAAAACGGTCTCGTCTGCCGTATCTTTTACGCGCAAGGCCACGTTGTGATTGAGTTCTTTTTGTAAGCGTTCACGAATCTGACGGCTGGTAATAAATTTACCTTCACGTCCTGCAAGCGGAGAAGTATTCACACAAAAATTCATCGTTAGCGTCGGTTCATCGACACTAATTAAAGGCAATGGATCTACAGCGGCAGGGTCGCATAGCGTTACACCAATACCAATCTCATCCATTCCACTGACCAGCACAATATCGCCCGCTTGTGCTGATTCGACTATCGTGCGCTCTAGTCCTTTAAATTTCTGGATCTGGTTTACTTTACGGTTGAGCACTTCACCATCCGGACCTTGACAGAGTGCAATGGCTTGCCCTGCACGCAAGGTGCCTCGAGCAATACGGCCAATACCGATACGGCCCACATAACTGGAGTAATCGAGCGAAGCAATCTGCAGCTGCAACGGACCCGTTACATCGTCTGAGCGCATAGGTACATGCTCTAAAATGGCCTCGAACAGCACACGCATATCTCCACTGCGTACGCTGTCATCGTGCCCAGCATAGCCATTGAGCCCTGAAGCATAAATAACGGGGAAGTCCAATTGATCTTCATTGGCACCCAATTTGTCAAACAAATCAAAGGTCTGGTTCACCACCCACTCTGCACGCGCGCCAGGACGATCCACCTTATTGACCACAACGATCGGGCGCAGCCCTAAAGCCAAGGCTTTTTGCGTCACAAAACGCGTTTGAGGCATAGGGCCTTCCACCGCGTCAACCAGCAACAGCACACCATCTACCATAGAAAGGACGCGCTCTACTTCCCCACCAAAATCGGCATGGCCCGGCGTATCTACAATATTGATATGTGTACCTTCGTATTCCACCGCACAGTTTTTAGCGAGAATGGTAATACCGCGCTCTTTTTCCAAATCATTGGAGTCCATAATGCGTTCGGCAATATGCTGATGCGCAGCAAAGGCGCCAGACTGTCTGAGCAATTGATCCACTAAAGTGGTTTTACCATGATCGACGTGGGCGATAATGGCGATATTACGAAGGGCGCGAGTCATGAAAGAGCAATAAAAATAAAGAGAAAAAAATAAAAACCGACCGCGCCCTCGGCTTGATGGAGTGCGCAGTGAGAGGCATAGCGGAACTAACAGCTATAAATCTAGCGTTAAAAACCCGCAATTCTAGCACGCAGGCTCGCCTTCAATAACAAAGCGTTACCTTTGGAGTATTCTTTTCCCAGAATCTGAAAAAAAGCCTTTAAAATCTATTAAATGAACGGTAGGTTGGTGGTGAGGTACGAACCCCAACATGCAAGCCACGGTGTCCTTGATAACCAGCGTATACACTCTCAGAATTAAAGATTAAAAGTCAGCGGTATGCATGTTGGGGTTCGTACCTCACCACCAACCTACCGTTCTTTGCTATCTCTCTATTCTGTTGAACTTAGACCCGCCATTCCATGCCCAACCCTACTCCCCCTGCATCAGACCCGCATTCTGCTCCTTCATCAAACACACAGACTGATGCTGGCACCGCGCCAACGGAACCAGATTCAACATCTGCCCCTTCTCGCCGGAAATGGCTGATGCTATCGCTAGGTACGCTGTGTGCAGTAGCAGCGCTTTGGGTGATATTGCACTATGTGCTATACGGGCGTTTTTTTGAGAGTACGGATGACGCCTATACCAATGGCAATATTGTACAAATTACGCCTCAAGTAAGCGGAACCATTGTTGCCTTACATGTAGACGATACACAAAAAGTAGAAGCAGGCGCTCCACTAGTAGAGCTCGATTCAGCAGATGCGCTTGTGGCACTCTATAAAGCACGTGCAGGCCTAGCCCAGGCAGTTCGCCAAACGCGCACTGTCTATATTAATAACGACACCTATCATGCAACCATTGAGCAACGCCAAGTGGATCTCACACGTACACAAAACGACCTAGCACGACGTTTAGCCATGGCCAAAAGCGGCGCCATTTCTACCGAAGAAGTAGCACATGCACGCTCGACTGCCCTAGCAGCACAAGCGGCGCTGGATATAGCGAAACAACAACTGGCTGCAAATCGAGCGCTCACCGATCAGCTCTCACTAGATGAACACCCCACCGTGTTAGCCGCCGCTGCACAACTGCGTGAAGCCTATTTAAATTTTGCACGCACACGCCTGCCAGCTCCGGTTGGAGGCTATATAGCCAAACGCTCTGCGCAATTGGGGCAGCGCGCAGCGCCGGGCAGCCCGTTAATGGCCATCGTGCCGCTGGATGCGCTCTGGGTTGATGCGAATTTTAAGGAAGGACAGCTTCGCCATATCCGCGTAGGGCAGCCCGTTAAGTTATGGGCGGATGCGTATGGTTCTAATGTGGAGTTCCGCGGAAAGGTTGTAGGGTTTTCAGCAGGAACCGGCAGCGCGTTTTCGCTATTACCTGCCCAAAATGCAACGGGGAACTGGATCAAGGTTGTACAACGCTTGCCCGTACGCATTGCTTTGGATCCGGCGCAACTCAAAGCCCACCCATTAAGAATTGGGTTCTCAATGAAGGCTCGTGTAGATATACATCGCACTACTTCTTCAGATACCCCTACTTCATTGCCTACTACAAACTCCACGCAAAATCCTGCGCGCTATCAGACAGAGGTATTCAAAGAGTATGGCAAGGAAGCCGATGCTGAGATTCGAGAGATTATTAGGTGCAATAGAGGAGTAATTACAGCCCACTCAAAAGCCATATAAAAGCGATGAATGAACGGTAGGTTGGGGTGACGAGGAATCCCAACACGATGACCACTACCCTTTTAAACCCTGCATATACAGACCAAAAGCGATAATTAAAAGTATGGTGTCTACACGTGAATCGCCCCCAAAATTTAGGCATAAAGTCTAATTTTTGGGGGCGATTCACTGTTGGGGTTTCGTCATCCCAATCCATAAACAAAGCTGTTGTTTATGCCCATCCCGTTTGTGCGAGGGATCCTGCTAATACGAAATTAACACCACGTCTATTTTCATACGTAAAACGCGGACCATGCCCATTTTTATAAGCCTCATTAGATTCCCAAAAATGCTCAGTCAGCTCTTGAGCGATGGCTTGATTGACAGTCATCTTGCCCTTTTGAAAAGATTGACTTTCTCTAGCCTCATCTTTGGGCTTTTGCATCTCGATAAAGCCTTCTCGCATTTCTGAAAAATCAGAGCTATCGATTAATGCGTCAATACGAACCTTGAATGCTAGAACTTGTTCATGCTGATCTTTAAATAGTCTATATAGGCCAGGAGTTCTGCTTTTAATTTTTTCGTAGGTCTCGTTTTTAATGTCCAAATAATTCTGCTCGGATTTAAAAACGCGCTTCATAAATTCAGATTGGGTTTCGCGACTTTTTGCAGTATCTGCCAAAAATGCTTTCAGCGTTTCTACTGTCAATGTATTGCGCTGCTGCTTCCATTCTTTGCGCGCTTGCCTAAGTAGCTCAGCCATTCGCACAGGATTTGCAAAAACTCTGGCCAAAACGCCCATCACGCTTAAGGCTGCCTTACAGCTATGTGAAAAATCAGGCGCATCCTCTCGCTTCTTCCTAACAGGCTGCCAGCGGAAAAGTTTAGCGTTATAGTTTTTATTCATGCCTACTGCCACATCCTCAAGGAATGTATGCCGCGCATTTTCTTGTTCTTCTATCCGTTTATGGGTTGCTGCTTGGAGTAGCGCACCCTCTTGAGGCCCTAAATGAAGATTGGCCGCAATGATTAAACTCCGATCTACGGAATCAAATGGTAAATCAAGCATTGGGGGTTGTGCTGGCAGTGGCATTAAAAGCTGCTTGTGCGTCAGAACTGGAGACTGCGCCGGCGATGGCATTGCTGTTGCCAATGGCTCCATCTGAACCCACTCCATGTTCTGTTTGTTTAACACTGTGTCCAATTCAGCAACTAGATTGAGCGGTGCTTTTGGATTGGGCGATGTCTGCGGCAGGTACTGATCAAGCTGCTTATCATAGCGTTTCTGCTCATCGGGCATATATAAAAACTGCTGCGAGCATATCGCCATGGCAATACTGCCAAACATACCACTAGCAAGCAAAACGCCAAGTACCACTGGATTAGCTAAAGCAGTAAACCCAGCCAATGCGGGTAAAGTAACCAGCGTATTTTGAAAAATTGCACTGCTACCATATAAGCTGGTGCTGGTTAAAAAACCTAGGTTCCAACGATAAAAGCTATTTGCAAATTCTTCGCGATGGAGTGCTTCTTCTTGAATAGACTCAAGGTAAGCAGCAACCATTTTTGCTTTTTCTTCTGATTGCTCTACAACGACGGAAATTTTGTCTAGAGCCCTGCGAGCTCGGTCTGCATCAGCGCCTGTTTCTGCTAGTCTTAAGCGGAACTCTGCCTCTGTTTTTTTAACGTTACCCGCCTCTCTAGCAGCTACTATTCCTTGCTCTACTTTCTGTACATACGCATCAATGGCCTTTCTTTCTGCTTGAGCCCACTCCCTCCGTGCTTTTGTTTTTGCATGGAAAGCCCTGCCCAGTCGCACCGCACTCATAGCAGCCCATATCCCCAAAGCCAGAGACAGTACTGAAGCGCTAATGGCAAAGCTTAGAGATATACCAGACCCCACGCCTATCAACAAAGTACTGGTCATGGCCGTCAGCACTATATGCGCGCACAACTCTACCAGCGTCTTATCGCGAATTGCCTTACCTGCACGCAAAGAAGCTTTTCCAATAGCTTCATCGTACGCATTCATCTCCTCGCTGGCTTTAAGCAAACCAAGTTCGTGCTTTTGTATTTTTTCAAATTTTTCAAGATCTTTTCGTTCGAAGGATTGAGCAGTGTCTTTAGCTACGCTCTCAAGAAACGCACGTTTACTGCTTAATTCAACTTTGCGCTCGCCTGCGTCACCCTGCCCTTCTTTACCACCATTGATCGCCAGCAGAGACAAGAAAAGAATAAATACATCTATACCCATTGCCACTGAGCACTCTCTAAGCGTCTCTCCGGGAGAGATCAAAGAGGCTATATATTCCATGGGCGTGTTCTTAAGCCATAATTCAGTCTGCAGAAGCTCTTCATATAAAGAAGATAGATCACCCCGTGAAATCATTCCCACCTTACTAGACAGCGCAGAAATACTTTGCGCTGCTTCATCAAGATCCAGTGCAGGCAATGAAGGAAGCCCATTAGAATCCGTTTGAGCAGGATCCATTTTGGCAGGCTCTTGCACGTGCTTTTGAGCGATGGAAGGGCGGGGAGCAGCTACAGATAGTGACATCTACGATCCTTTAGATGAATCAAGCTAAGAGGAAAAATCAGGTTTAAAAACCAAGCGAACTAAAATAGGTACTACTAATCTATGTGCCTTACCTTATCCAAAAGCAGATGGCGCAAATAAGGCCTATATTTTTTAAGTTACTGTGTGCCTGCGCAACGGGAGAAGTCTGAATGCCAGAAGAAAAATGGGCACACCCTATTTTTTTAAAGACATCCCTCCGAAAGATACCTTATTTTTATAGAGTCTTAAGAATATATCCTATCAGGTCTTTCCCTCTTACATATTGGATTTTTTTACTTTTCGCATGCAGGCCTGCGTTTTACTGATCATTTACCTAGGGCGTGTCCTCAATTACTCCACATCCAATATATTTTCACTGAACATCGATATAGGATTCTATGGCCTCCACGCCCTCTACCTCTACAAAGAAAATTATCTACACCGCTTTAGCCTTCGCCGCATTAGGGCTAATTTTATGGGGGCTTGGCCCTGTCCTCTGGCCATTTCTGCTAGGCGCCCTTGTAGCCTATGTTTTACATCCGGGTGTGGAGTGGCTTGCTCGACATAAAGTGCCTCGCGCGCTGTCTGTTCTGCTCATGATGCTATTTTTGCTGTGCGCTACGGTTGGCGTTATATTTTTGGAATACACAGTAATCCAAAAAGAAGCTCCACGTATACAGCAGCAGGTATCGCAACTTTTATCCAATTCCCATAAAACACTCTCCCCTTTGCTCGCACAAGCGGGCCTAGTCGGGTAACAGCGGCGCATTGCTGAGCCGCCGTCCCCTAAGAACCGTACGGGCCCGTCACC